>NZ_JBSHMI010000001.1:700045-1031798 GCF_053645235.1 Sphingobacterium sp. NPDC055346 | reverse complement strand
TCTTGTTCCCTCTCTCGGCTGGATCAACATATAGACCAACAAAATAATATTTTGTCGATTGATCTCAAACTATACTTTCTCAAACTTACGATGACCATCGACCAAATCTATCAAAAATCAAAAGACACCTGGTTGGTTCCAACCAAAGATAGCGAAGCCATCTTTGAAACGGACAATAAGGGAATAATCTCCTTGGTAGGGATAAAATTAAAACCTTATGAAGACGTTCCTTTCAATGGAGTCAGGATCGTATCGGTTACAGCATTAAAATAAAAAAGCCATCAAACGGCCTTCTGGCTTCCCTTTCTATTCAATTTATATAATTTAAACAGCAATTCAACGCTATTGCTCCTCATTATATATAATTCCACAAACCCTTTATTTGATAGGCGTGGATCTTTCCTTCATCTTTGGTTTAGCGAGTACAATGGAGGAGAAATACAATGAGAAAAATAAATCACAGAAAAGGATTGAATGTTTTTATTTTGATGGGTTCATTTCTTTTGACGGCATCGCAGGCACAATCCTTTAACTTTCAGAGCAGCCTAGAACGCATGGGTTCCAAAACCTTGATCTATTTTCAGGCTATAGGTGAACGGACCAACCAATCACAGCATGAAAATGCAATGGATCAAAACCCAACGGAAAGGACTAGAAAAGTAAATTCATCTTTCGGATGGGAAATCACGAACTGTTTATAAGTTAATTCATAAAAACAAAGGCCCCCAACTTTGGAGGCCTTTGTCTATTACCGTTTATGCTTATTTCTTTCCGCCACCTCTCAACAAGGCAACCAATAGCAAAATAAAGACCGCCCCTCCAACTACCCACACCCAAGGCTTTGAAAACATACCTTCATCTCCTTTGTCGATATCCACATTGATATCTAACCCTTTGTCCTGTGCCCAAGTTTGAAGAGACACAAACAACAGCATTAAAACTGCCATTGGACGAAATTTAATGATCCAATTTCCTTTCATATTTGATGTTTTAAAAGTTTATAATTTGTGTAATAACAGTTTGTGACAACAAATGTTTTTATTTAAAATAAACTACCTAAACGATAGACAACTATAGCCAAAAGTCAACTATTTCACGATTTCCGACAAAATTTAAACTTCGGTTAATTTTATCCTGCGCCCGATGTAGTAAAAAATCGACATTTCTAAGTTTAGTATAGCTATATCACAATCGGAAGAAATAATATTATCGAACTTTACATTATCAAATCATTATTAACTTAATTGGCTAACCGCCTTTATTACAATTACTACGATGAATCCTTATCTTAATTCCCACAATCAAGATCTTATGGATTATGCTAGGAAGCATAAGGCCAAGTACAAGAATGCTAACCCATTCCCTTCTATTTCATTTGACAATTTCTTCAATCCAGATTTTTTAACTGAGGTATTAGAAGAATTCCCAGACCTTTCCAAAGGCAACAATATTGTCTATAATGATCCATTACAGAAAAAATTAGCTGGAAACGGAGAAGAACTTTTTGGTCCCAAAACCAAACTGTTGATGCATTTCTTGAATTCAGAACCTTTTTTGAATTTTGTTAAGGAAGTAACCAGTATTGATGAAACCCTATTTGGAGACCCTTATTTCTCTGGAGCGGGACTTCATGAAACCAAGCGTGGTGGTTTGTTAAAGGTACATGCCGATTTCAACAAGCACCCTATCAATGGTCTTGACCGTCGTGTAAACTTAATTGTTTACTTAAATAAAGATTGGAAAGATGAATATGGGGGTCATTTTGAACTTTGGGATGAAGAGATGAACGGTTGTGTGGATAAGTTTGCTCCGAATTTCAATTCCATTGCCATGTTTTCTACCACTTCGGTATCTTACCATGGCCTACCAAATCCTTTGAATTGCCCTGAGCACATGAGCCGGAAATCATTGGCTTTATATTTTTATTCTTATGGAAGACCTGAGGCTGAAGCTGTCGCTTTCAAAGATGGCCACAATTCCATCTTCGTCAAAAGAAAAAATTCAAGCGAAGACTCTATGGCTTGGGATAATTATGATGAATCTAAAAGGAAAAAACCGATTCTAAAAAGAATCTATAATAAGATAGTAGCGCGATTATTGTAATTAAACAATGGAGCTGATCAAGTCCTATCCTGATCAGCTCCGTTGTTTTGAACCTCCCCTCTTTATTTTCCCTATTGCATTTTCTAAAAGACACATCCCTTAGCGAGAACCAAACATTCTTGTCCAACAATTACTGTCTTTGATAGTCCCATCAAAAACAGCATGTATATCTCCTTTCGCTTAACAGGCGATAAACAGTGAAATAGCCTTCATTTTATTGTCCGTTATTGCTCCCGGCATTCAAATAAACAGCAATTCCCTTTAACATTTATTTTATATCAGCGTAAACCTACTTACCGAATACCCCTAAAAATTAAATGAATTGGAATAAAAAACATTTTTCACAGTTATTGATTTATTAATTGTTAACCATGGCGTAACATTACGTTAACATAGCCTAATTAATTTTGACCATCCGAGGAAGAACCCATGATTCCTCGACATCTAACATCGAAAAAAATATGAAAAAAGTATTTACTCCTTTTCATCGAAGTTCTAAACGAACCTCATGTACTTTCTTACTCCTACTCGGACTTGGTTTTTCACCAGCAATGTCCTATTCCTTCCATTCAACAGCAGCAACAGCTGAATGGAACAAACAACAGAAAATTTCAGTTTCAGGTATCATCTACGATCAGAGCAGCAATACAGCGATCAGTGGTGTAACCATTATTGCTGATGGGAAAGCAATAGGAACCAGTAATCAAAATGGAGAATTTTCCATTCAGGTGGATGCAGGAAAACCGGTCAGCTTCCAAAGCTTAGGTTTCCAGACGCATAGCCAACAATGGAACAGCGATTCAAAATCAGTTCGAATCAACATGACTCCTTCTGATGAATCCATCCAAGAAGTGGTAGTAACTGCTTTAGGGATAAAGAGAGAGGAAAAATCCTTGGGTTATGCAGTCAGTAAGGTAACTGCTGAGCAAATGACCGAAGCTACCCCAAGCAACTGGGTAGACGCAATGAAAGGAAAGGTTGCCGGATTGAACATCACACAAGCGAGTTCAGGCCCTTTAAATACTGCAAGAATTAATTTAAGAGGGGACCGTTCCTTAGATCCGGGCAAAAACGAAGCGCTGATCGTGGTGGATGGTATACCGATGGTGACTGGACGCTTCAGTTCGGGTGTAACGGATGCTTACGGCGCAGGCTCCAGTGGTGCAGATAAAGATATTCCTATCGACTTTGGAAATGGCCTGGGCGATATCAACCCCGATGACATCGAATCCATCTCGGTATTGAAGGGTGCTGCCGCTACCGCATTGTACGGTAGCCGTGCCGGTAACGGGGCATTGATCATCACCACCAAATCAGGAAGAAATAGCAAAAAAGGAATCGGTATTTCCATTAACTCCAATACCAGCTTCCAATCAGTCCTGAAATGGCCTGCATTCCAATATGAATATGGACAAGGAAACTTGGAGCGTAATGCTGCAGGTGAACAATACTATTCATACGGATTGACAGAAGACGGAAAGAACACGGGATCAACCTCCAGTGCCTTCGGACCAAAATTCGACGGTCAGGAATATTTTCAATATGACCCAAGCACCGAAATGGGCGGCACCAGCAGAACGCCATGGGTTCCATATAAAGGCGGTGTAAAAGATTTCTTCAACGTCGGAGAAACCTACATGAATAGTGTTTCATTCGATGGCGGAAATGAAAACTTCACCTCAAGAGCTTCATTGACCCATACCAAAAACTCATGGATCATGCCTAATACCGGTTTTGAGAGATTGGTGGCCTCTATCAATTCAGCTGCAAAACTAAGTGATAAGCTGAAGATAAACATGAAAGCCAATTATACAAACAAAGGCAGTGATAACCTTCCAGGAACAGGTTATAACAACCAATCCATTGGCTATTTCATGATTTTCCAAAACCCTAGCATCAGCCTAGATTGGTACAGACCGATGTGGAAAAAGGACAGAGAGGATATCGAACAGATCCATCCATTCAGCTCCTATATAGAAAATCCATTTGTCATTGCCTATGAAATGACCAATAGCTTAAAGAGCCATGGAATCGATGGTATGTTACAGGGGGTTTATACCTTCAACCCAAAATGGGAAATCATGCTCCGTTCGGGTCTTTCCATGCGTTCGGATATCAGGGAACAGCGTCGTCCATGGGATACCGCCAATTTTCCGAAAGGATATTATAAACAACAGGATCTGTTCTACATGGAATCCAATACCGACGCATTGCTTTCATATAATGATCAGATCAATGAAGATTTCAATATCCGTGCATCCCTTGGTGGTAACATCATGAAACGTGACATCAAGGAAGATATAGGTGTGGCCAGAGGATTGACTTCCCCCGGGGTGTACAAATTAGCGAATGCCTTGACGACTCCTGTTGCTGAAAATACAGCGACGCAGAAAGAGATCCAGAGTGTGTTCGGAATGGTAAACCTAGGCTGGCGAGACATGATCTTTGTCGATGTGACCGCTAGAAATGACTGGTCTTCTACCCTGCCAAACAGCAGCCGTTCTTACTTCTACCCATCAGTGAGCAGTAGTTTTGTACTGAGTGAGATGATGGAAATGCCAAGCCAGATCTCCTTTGCCAAACTTCGCCTATCTTGGGCCCAGGTCGGTAATGATGCCGATCCATACCAAACCATCAAGTATTTCAACAACTCCATTTTCCCCGGTTCAGCAGAAGCACCATCACTATTGCATAATGCAGACCTGAAACCGGAGATCTCGACCTCTACAGAAGCAGGGGTAAATGTTGCTTTCTTCAACAATCGCTTGACTGCTGACGTGAACTATTATTTCAACCGCTCGAGAAACCAAATCCTGATCGTTCCACGTGACGTCACTACTGGTTTCAGCTCTGAAGTGATCAATGGTGGCCTGATCCAGAACAAAGGTTGGGAAGTCAGCTTGACCGGAACGCCAGTGAGGAATGAAAACTTCCAATGGAATGTTACAGCCAACTGGGCTAAGAACAACAACGAGATCTTAGAACTGAGCGAAGGTGTTGAAACACCGCAACAGGTAATCGCATCCAGTGGATCGGGAGCAGCGGAGATCATAGCGACCGTAGGTGGTTCTACAGGTGACCTATGGGGCTACGGATTAGTGCGCAATGACCAAGGACAAGTGATCTATGATGCTAAGACCGGTTTGCCGGTACGTCCTGCTGACAAAGTGAAGATCGGGAATGCCTATGCAGATTGGAGAGGTGGATTCCACAATGAATTCAGGTACAAGAACTTTACTTTGAGCGCCTTGATCGATGGTCAGTACGGTGGTATCGTTTATTCGCAAACGCATCACAAGATGTCGGAGCAAGGTAAATTGGAACACACGCTACGCGGTCGTGAAACCGGGAAAATTGTTGGCGAAGGGGTCATCCAAAATGCAGATGGTTCTTTCAGTCCAAATACCAAAGAAGTAGCGATCAATACCTATTATGGTGATTACTACAGAAGGGCCAACGTAGAAACCAACAGCTTTGATGCTTCCTACCTAAAGCTTCGTGAAGTGAGGTTTGAGTACGCATTGCCAAAGTCTCTGGTTTCAAAGTGGAAAATGAACAACGCTTCAATCGCATTCTTCGGTCGTGATCTATTCATGATCACCGACTTCCCGATGTACGATCCTGAAACCGCAGCATTAAATGGCGCAACCATTATGCCGGGCGTAGAGATGGGCCAGATGCCAAGTACAAAAACCTTTGGAATGAATTTGAAAGTAAACTTCTAAGCTGAAAAACAATGAAAATCAACTATAAAAATATCCTTATCGCTCTTGTTCTTTCCGCAGGATTGACAGGATGTACGAAAGACTTTGACGAAATCAATAACAATCCCAACAAACTGGAGTTTGTTGCTCCCGGAACATTGGTAACCCCCACGGTATATGGAATGGCCACTTATTTTACGGTCAGGAGCAATGACTTCACTTGGGAAATCATGCAAGATGGACTAGCAAACCCTAGTGCTGCCAATGGTATTCACCGCTATTACTTCACCGAACAATCAGGTGATGGAACATGGAACAATTGCTATAGGTACCTAAGGAATATCCGTGAAATGGAAAGCGCAGCCATCAATGGCAATACAAAACTACCGGTATACGAAGCGGTGGCAACGACATTGAAAGCCTATATCGCAGGTATCTTGACCGATAGTTTTGGGGATGTACCTCTTTCTGAAGCTATGAAAGCCGAGGACGGTGTAGATCAACCGGTATTCGACACACAGGAAAAGATCTATACCGATATGATTGCTGCTCTAGAAAAAGCGAACATACAGTACACGGATCCATCAGAAATGAATGGAAATGACCTGTTGTACAATAATAAAAAGGACAAATGGCGCAAGTTCAACAATTCCATGCTATTGCGCTATATCTTAAGAACCTCCAAACGCGCTAATGTATATGCCAAGATCAAGACTATTTTAGATGATCCTGAAAAATACCCTATCTTCACTTCCAATGAAGATGCAGCTATCTTGAGCATCACAGGTCTTTCTCCATATGATTACGCTTGGGGGAGGCGCCAAGATTACGTGAACTTTACAGCGATGGCCTCTTTCTTTGTCGATAACTTGAATACCTTAGAAGACCCTAGGAGACCATTCATCATGACCCAGGCAACGGAACTGGTTGATGGTAAAATTGTCCCCATCGGTTATAAAGGAATTCCCGCAGGTCACTCTGGTGATCTTTCTTCCATCACTTATAGCCCAAGCACCCCGAATGGAGACTTGATGTATCCGGAAGCGGTAGGCACTCCGATCAAGGAATTGATCATGACCTATGCAGAAGTGGAATTCATCAAAGCGGAAACCTATAATGCCTTGGGATTGACTGCAGAGGCGAAATCGGCTTATGAAAAAGGGGTAAAGGCCTCTATCGAGCAATATGGTGGCGCATTGCCAGCGAATTATTTCGACAATCCAGCAGCAGCATTCGATGGAACCCTGGAAAGGATCATGCTGCAGAAATACCTTTCGCTGTTTATGGTGGATTACCAACAATGGTTTGAATACCGTCGAACAGGATTTCCAAAACTCCCAAAAACTGAATTCATGCTGCACGATGGCGTAATGCCAACCCGCTTTATGTATAAAAATGAAGTTCGCCGATTTAATCCGGACAACTATGCCAAAGCAGTCCAACAAATGGGCGGCGATACCTTCCACACTAAGGTATGGTGGGAAAAATAAGACTTACTAATGTACCAAAATATAGAGGTTGCCCATCCCAGGCAGCCTCTATTTGCTAAATGGCAAGAGCGATGGACTAAATCCCCAAAACCCGCTCTATAGCTCAATTTCTGGCTTCTCGATGCTCTGTAAGTCCGTTTGCCTTCAAAATGACTGGAATTGAAGGATATTAAGGCCACCGATTTGCATCGCAGTGGATATATTCAGCAAAGAAATAGGCCAGGCGGAATCGAAGACTAAATACAATATCTATGAAAAAAAAGATCTATGAAAAACCATTAGTGGGATTATCGTTCCTACTAGCCATTACAGTATTCACAGTTTCCTCTACCGAAATGACAAAGTAGATAGTGACTTATTACCAAGCAAAACGACACATACCAGTTCGCAAAACAAAGGTGATAACATCGTGGACCATTCCAAGGGGGATGATAACCAAGAAGAATCCGAATTGATCTTAGACTATGGAATCGAGGTATAATCGGACAAAGACGGAAATCGGGTGGAAATCGAAGAGACCGTCAAAAAACCTCAAATATCCGGACCGTCAAGAAAAGGCGGCCCTTGATTGTTTCCAATGGGATATTATATTCTCCTTTACTGCCCTGTTTCAGCTTAATTCCAGCTCTTAGCGCTATTATCTTGACAAAGATTTACCGAGAATTAGTTTCCCCATATTCGGGACACGTTCGGTAGATTCGTATTGTGCCTCGAATGGGGTCAATATTATAGCCCAAAGCAAATCCGTCATTTTTCCCTAACCCAGATAAATATTATCGATTGATGACTCAGCTTTTTCAAATTTTCCGTAGCTTAATTTGCGAAATAGATCAATATTCGCACGAAACAACAATGAAATATAGAACATTACCCGTTTTGCTATTGCTATCCGCCTTGATGTCCTGCCAGATGCAAACTGGTCAGAACACTGGTACCGAAGAAGATTTATCTAGATCCAATACGGCTGAGCTCTATGCAAAAAAGACTTATACCCTACCCAATGAATTGAATGAGATATCAGGCATGGCCTTTCTTTCGAACAGCCAGGACATAGCCTATGTCGTACAAGATGAAGAAGGTATTGTCTTCACCTATGACCTCAAGAACGGCAGTATCAGTTCTCAATTTGAATTTGGCCCTTCAGGCGATTATGAAGAGATCACTACAGATGGAAAATACTTCTATGTCCTGGAAAGCAATGGCGATATCCATAGTTTTCCCATCAGCATGGATGTAGACCAAGGAAAGGTTGCTACTTTCAAAGGAAAATTGGAAAAGGGGGAATACGAATCCATGGCTTATGACCAAAAAAACAACTCCTTGGTCGTAATCTGCAAATCATGTAAAACCGATAGAGGAAATGCGAGCCTGACCGGTTATGTGCTTAACGTCCTGGGCCAAGGGGATCTGAGTCTAAAAAACCAGTTTAGCCTTGACTTGAACAATATTGCCAATCTAGACCCTAAAGTTAAAGACACCTTGAAACCTTCTTCTTTAACCAAACGAAATTCTTCGGAGGAGTGGTACCTCCTTTCTTCAGTGGATCGCCTGTTATTGGTGCTAGACGAGAATTTCCAAGCTAAAGAAATCCAACATTTCAAAAAGAAACAGTTGGAACAACCCGAAGGTATCAGCTTCAACAATCTGGGCCAATTGTTTATCAGCAGTGAAAAAGGAAAAGCTGAAAACGCATTTATCTATCAGATCAACATGAAATAATCATGAGAAAACTACTCTTAATTGCCAGTATGTTCTTTGTCCAATTCTCTTTTTCGCAGGAAATCGAACAACGATTGATCATTTTTGGAGATGCTGGAGAAATCAACAGCAAACAGAGCTTCCTGATCAAGAATGCCAATGGCCTGCAAATCCCAAACAAGACCAAGGCCTTTTTCATCGGTGATAATATATACCCGACCGGCATGGCTCTTAACGGCAAGAAAAAAGAAGAAACACAGGAAATCCTAAAATCCCAATTTGAAGGCTTTAGAAATCTACAGGTTCCGGTCTATTTCTTAGCTGGAAACCATGATTGGGACCGTTCTGGCAAAGAGGGCCTAGAAAAAATAAAAGCACAGGCGGATTTTCTGAACAACTATGGCGACCCAGGGCTGAAGTATCTGCCTCAAGCCGGAAAAATAGGTCCAACAGTACTGAACCTTAACCCCAATTCCATAGCTGTATTGTATGACAGTGAATTCTGGCTCTTCCCTCACCATAACCGAGATGTATCACCTGAAAAGGATCAGTTCATTGCAGATATCAAGAAGATCTTGGCAGAAAACAAGGATAAAACGGTGCTCATGATTTCGCATCACCCCATGGTATCCTTTGGTGACCACAGCTTGATCTACAATTGGAAAGACCATATCTTTCCACTTACTGATGTGAAGTCCTCTCTCTATATCCCTCTTCCCGGTATCGGTTCGCTATATCCCCTTTTACGTACGCATGTAATAAAATTTGCGGAGGATCTCAAACACCCTATATACCAAGATTTGACCAACAGGGTTACAGATGCCACCGCAGATCATCCAAAGGTGCTGTTTGTCGCAGGTCATGACCATGGACTACAGTACATTGAGCAGGATAAAATCCGACAGGTGGTCAGTGGTTCTGGGTCGAAACAATCGGATATACATCAAAGGGAACCCTTGAAATATGGCTATAATAGACAAGGATTTTCGGTGATTGATTTTTTGGATAACCAGAAAGTAAGATTGACTTTTTATATCGATAGCCCGAGAGATTCCTTGACGAAGTCGTATGAGACCTTAATAGGGTTTTAGTGACGGAAGGGCTCCATAAACAGGAGCCTTGGTCAATAAGGAATTGAAATTTTGAAAAACCGGTGGAAGGGGTAGAATATTTTTCAATTAATCTTCTTTACCGGCATAAAACAAAAGAAAATACTTTCCTCATCTAACGATTCGGTATGACAAACACCTCTGAATAAAAAAATAAAAAATAGACCCCTAACTTAATAACATTGCCCGCAAGGGCTCATCCCCTCTTCCAAAAACAATAATTTTCATTGTTCTACGCTCCTTCCATTCCAAAAATGATTATTTTTAATCAACTATTAATCAGCAATTCTAAACCTTATGCAGCTTAAATCCTTGATATCCCTCTTTATTTTATTGGTGCAAGGGGCTTCTCTTTTGGCTCAAAAACCAGACTTAGTAAAATACGTCAATACCCTACAAGGGACACATTCTGAATATGCCCTCTCTTACGGGAACACTTATCCCACCATTGGACTTCCCTTTGCTGTGCATTTCTTTTCTGCGCAGACCGGGAAAAATGGCGATGGCTGGAAATATCAATACCAAGCCGATAAAATCCGTGGGTTCCAGCAGGTGCATCAATGTTCACCCTGGATGAACGACTATGCGGTTTTTTCTCTGATGCCGGGAATTGGGGAATTGACCGTCAATGAAGATCAGCGCGCATTGAAGTTTTCACATGCAAATGAGATTGCCAAGCCACATTATTATTCCGTAAAATTTGACAATGGCATACGGACAGAGATCAGTCCGGTGGAACGGGGGGCACATATGCGCTTCAGTTTTCCCAAGAATGGAAAAGCAAACTTGGTATTTGATGGCTATACCAAAGACTGTGAGATCAAGATCATACCGGAAGAAAGGAAAATAATTGGCTATGTGAACAATGGAAGGATAGTACCGGAAAACTTTAAGAGTTATTTTGTACTTGAGTTCAATCAAGATTTTAAATCCTACGGCACCTGGGAGAACGAGAAAGGAAGCATCAAGGCGAACAACAAGGAAGACCTAGGTAAAGGCGTAGGTGCATATTTAGAATTTAAGCCGGGTTCCAAAGTGGAGGTCAAGATGGCTTCCTCCTATATCAGTCCAGAGCAGGCCGAACTCAATTTTAAACAGGAATTAGCCGATCATAAGAATTTAGAAGTTACCAAGAAAAAGGGATTTGAGATTTGGAATGAGCTTTTGAATCGGGTTTTGGTGGAAGGGGGAACGGAAGAGGATAGAGCAACTTTCTATTCCTGCCTGTTTCGCGCAAACCTATTCTCTAGAAAGTTCTATGAAATAGATGCCAAGGGCAATCCTTATTATTACAGTCCATATGATGGCAAGATCCATTCTGGCTATATGTATACCGACAATGGCTTTTGGGATACCTTCAGGGCACAGTTTCCATTGAGCAACATCCTGCATCAGCAAATGCAGGGCAGGTATATGCAATCCTTACTGGACGCTCAGCAACAGGCTGGTTTTTACCCTACTTGGTCCAATCCGGGCATGTCTGGCGTTATGATCGGGAACCATGCCATCTCCCTACTGACCGATGCTTGGGTGAAAGGCGTCCGGACCTTTGACCCCGATTCCGCCCTGAGTGCCTATTATCATGAAACCACCAACAAAGGCTTTTATGGGGGATCCAATGGAAGAGAAGGCTGGAAAGAGTATTATACACTAGGCTATATCCCTTATGGCGACATCCATGAAAGCACCGCAAAAACCTTGGAATATGCTTATGATGATTTTTGTGCCTATCAATTGGCCAAGTTGACCGGGAATACTTTCTACGAAAATGTGTTTGGACGACAGATGTACAATTACCGAAATGTATTTGATCCAAAGGTCAACTTTGTTCGGGGCAGACTAGCAAATGGAGAATGGCGGCCAGATTTTGACCCCGTTGAATGGGGCGGTCCATTCACAGAGGCAAACGCTTGGCAATATACCTGGTCGGTCTTGCACAACATTGAGGATTTAATCGGTATGATTGGAGGCCAAGAGAGATTCAATGCCAAGTTGGATTCATTTTTCACGATGGATCAAAGTATAAAATACGGCAGTTACAAGCAGGAAATCCATGAAATGCGAGAGATGCTTTTGGCAAAGATGGGGCAATATGCACATGGAAACCAACCTACCCAACATGTCCCCTACCTCTACAACTTTAGTGGTGAACCGTGGAAGGCACAAAAACAGGTGCGCATGGTCTGCAAGCAATTGTACAACGCCACTGAAAAGGGCTATCCGGGCGATGAAGATCAAGGACAGATGTCTTCTTGGTACGTCCTGAGTGCCTTAGGAATCTATAGCGTCTGTCCGGGAACGGACCAATATGTGATCGGGAGCCCTGTATTTGAAAAGGCAACCATCAGCTTAGAGAACGGAAAAACTTTTGTTATCCAAGCAAAGAACAACAATGCGGAGAATGTCTACATCCAATCGGCGGAACTGAATGGCAAAGCATTGGATAAAAACTATATCAGTTTTGATGACATCAATAAGGGCGGCGAAATTGTCTTTCAGATGAGCGGTACCCCAAATAAAAGCAGAGGGACCAGTAAAGAGGCAAGACCATTTTCATTGATGCAAGAACAGTAAAAGAACTATGGCTTTTTCATGGCCTCGGCTTTAAGGTCATCCGGCATTTTCTCAATGGCATATCGCAGGGCTGTCCATGGCATCCTTGCCTTGTGCTTCATAACATAGTCGAAAACCTCCTTTTCATAGGCTTTGCTGGTTTCTTTCAACATCCAGCCATAGCCTTTTTGCACCATATCGTCTGGATCCATCATGAGGATATCGGCTATCTGGAAAACATCAGCCAAGTAATAGCCCTTTTTTCCCGGTACCACCAAACTAACCGCAGCGGCACGCTTGGTCCAGCGATTTTTGGATTTGGCCCAGGTCTTCAGCACTTTTACATTTTCTGGAAATTGAATCAGATTATAACCAATGGTCGTACAGCAAAGCGTATCGCAATCCGACCAATTGTTGACATATAGATTGACCCAGTTTTCATAGATTTCCATGTCTTTCGCTTCGTATTGCTTACGGATGGATTTGCTGATGATACAAGCAATATAAGCTTCCTCAAAGATCTTGGATTTCCAAAGCTCGTTACATAGGGAAAAGATCTCCTGCTTTGGCTCCTTCTTGATTTCCCGGAAAACCTCCTTGCCGATTTTCCTTGCGATTTCAATGGGCACACCATAGCGCTTGGCTCCTTCTCCTTCTTTAAAAAAACGAGCCATGGTATCTGAGGTAGTTCTATCGGCATTATCCATTAAGGTTTGCCGGATATCTTGCAGAAGATCATCCATGGGATCAAATTTATAAAAATAGACAGAAGAAATTATCCAAAATGCTTGTGAAACCAAATGATTGCATTTATATTTGAAACCATATAGTTGCACAATGGAAACGAGAAGAGATATTTTTCAGGCGATAGCAGATCCGACCAGGCGGGCCATTATCGCATTAATTGCGGTTCAAGCGATGACTCCAAATGCTATAGCAGAACATTTTCACAGCTCCAGACAGGCTGTATCAAAGCATTTAAGGATACTGACGGAATGTGAATTGGTCAAACAAGAACAAAAAGGCCGAGAAATCTATTATCAACTGGAACTGGAGAAGATGCAGGAAATAGATCAGTGGCTGGAGCAGTTCCGACAGATCTGGGAAAGCAAATTCAATCAATTAGATGATTTATTAGACAACATGAAAAAGCAGAAATCATGAAAAAGAACTTACTGTTTGAGTTTTCCGTAGACAAGGAAAACAAAACCATTCGTATCAGACGTGAATTTGATGCGGAGGTCGCTTTAGTTTGGCAGGCATGGACAGATCCTCAATTTTTGGAGCAATGGGTTGCTCCGAAACCCTGGAAAGCAGAGACCAAATCCATGGACTTTCGCCAAGGCGGACATTGGCATTATGCCATGGTAGGTCCAAACGGGGAGAAGCACTGGAGCCGATATGACTATGTTGAAATCGATCCGCTAAAAAAGATTGTTGAATTAAGGGGCTTCAGCGACGAAAATGGAAATATCAGCCCTGATTTCCCAAGAACAAACTGTGAAAATGTTTTTGAGGAATTGGATGGAAATACTTTTGTGAGCGTGACGGCAGAATATGGCAGTCTGGAGGTCTTGGAATATATGGTAAGCCATGGATTTAAGGAAGGCATGTCGGCAAGTCTAGGGAATCTGGATGAGTTGCTCGAGCAATTGCAGAGCAGATAACCTAAGCTAAATCACTAATAAACAAACATAAGGGAATGATTTTTGTTGTAATTTTGTACAATCAACTTACCACAATAAACCTATGAAAAGAAGAACCTTTATCAACTCCTTAGGAATTGGCTTTGCCTCTTCCCTACTCTTAAATTCCAATGGATATGGAAATCCTTTGGCGGATCTATTCGAATTGGCAGCAGACGAAAGGGAACTTGCCGAACATAAAATTGATAGTATCGTATTTTCCAAAGTAAAACTAAACTATCCAAGACTGGTTGGAAAAAATGCCAGATTAGATCTACATGGTCATGGCCCTGAACTAGACATCTGCTGTTTGAGGACGGATCAAGGAGCAATGGGTTGGGCATCCCTTAGGGGTTCAAAAAAAGATGCCGAGCAGTTGATCCCAGAGTTGGTTGGCAGAAAAATATCGGAGCTCTTTACCCCAAAAGCTGGGACACTTTCTGAAAAACACATCGCTTTCGACATGGCCCTGCATGATCTGGCCGGTGTCATTTTACAGAAACCTGTATACGCGTTACTGGGCAAGAAAGATCCATTTACCACCAAGTATTACAGTGGTATGATCTATTTTGACGATCTAGAGCCAAAGGATAAACCTGCAGGAATTGACAAGATTCTGGAAGAGTGTCTTTTCGATTATGGTGTGGGATACAGACAGTTTAAGTTAAAAATAGGACGTGGAAATAAATGGATGCCCAAAGCCGAAGGTATGCAAAGGGATATCGAGGTCACCAAAGCCGTTGCTGCAGCTTTTCCAGATTGTGAGATCCTGGTCGATGGGAACAATGGCTTTACAAGTGATGAGTTTATCCAATATTTGAAAGGGATTGCTGGGATTAAACTTTTCTGGATTGAAGAACCTTTCCATGAAACGGTAGAAGACTATAAAAAGCTTCGGGAATTCGTCCAACAGGAAAAGTTGGATACCTTGTTGGCCGATGGTGAAGCAGATCCAGACCAAGCTTTCCTCCAGAAACTCTTTGAACAGAAGCTGTTGGATGTGCAGTTGACTGATATCGAAGGTCTGGGCTTTACAAATTGGAGAAGGATGATGCCTGAACTGGTAAAGACGGGCACCCTCGCCTCTCCACATGCTTGGGGCTCACTACTGAAAACCAATTATACAGCGCATTTGGCTGGTGGTCTGGGAAATACCGTCACCATTGAAGGGGTAACAAGCAGTTCAGATGATATGGACCTTACGGCCTATGCGGTAAAAGACGGAAAATTAATTCCGCCAGATCTACCGGGTTTTGGTATGCAATTATTGAAAACCATATAGCATAAGAACAGCTTAGTTTTTGGAAATTTTAAGTCCTTTGAACCATAGTATTGAGCCTCGCGGGCATTCCGCTCTATGCGATTAAAAGGACTTCGAAAGATCTTTGATATAAATATTCCTGAAATCCACAGGCTGACCTTCACTCTGCAAAGCGATAAAACCACTGCTCAATAGTTTTCCGTCGATCTTGATTTTCGGATCGTATCCATTGGCAGTTCCTCCACCGATCTGCGGTTTGGAGTATTGCAACACCGTATCGCCCTCAATGATATGCTGGATCAGGGAGTCGCCATAGACAATCAATTCTCCCTTGACCCATTGGTCTTTGTCATAGGTTTTAGAGCTCGAATTCAAGCAATGGGATTCAGCGATTTTACCTTGGTAGACTACATTGGTTCCCGGAGAACACATGTTACCTGTAGGTCTAGGCTTACCGTCGCCAAGCCCGGCTAGCAATTGCATCTCGACGGAAATAGGCCAGTCTTGTTCCTTTAGCATCCCTCGGGGATCTTGGGAATGGAACATCACACCAGAATTTAACAGGGTATATTCCGGTGCCCCACGCTGGAGTTCGCCAGCAAACTTATATTCAAATTTCAAATGGTAATAGGAAAACGGTGTTTTGTAATAAAGATGTCCAAACTGATCGTTAAAATCTCCGTACTGGTCATACCTGATCTTGAGGATGCCATCCTCGACACGGAAGGTGTTCCCAAAATTCTCGCCGACCTCATGGTGATGGATCTTCACAAACCAATCGTTTATGTCCTTTCCATTGAATAGGGGTTTCCATTCAGTATTTCCTTTTTGGGATAAATTGGTTTTACAACCAGAAAATAATAGACAGGCAAATAGAATAGGATAGACAACTTTTTTCATTTTGGGTTTTAGGGTTGATTTGGCTGCAATATACAGGATAATCCTTTGTTGATATAATAATTTAATAAACTTTCACCATAATATATTTCCATACAGCATTAGAAATGCCGAGTACATCTTTTAATAAAATTTAGACATCCATTTACAAATTCAATAGTTTGGGAGGTCCCATCTCTATTCCTAAATGTTTTATATTACATTTACGACATCACATTAACCAAACTAATTATTAAATGAACATCCTCCATAGACTATTGAATAAAATAGATTGGAAACTCAATGTTTCCAGATCCGGCAAAGAACTCCAGAACAATAAGCTGAAAGTCATGACTTTTGAGGAGAGCTTAGACTATTTGATTGAATCAAAATGTTCATTATCTAGATTTGGAGATGGGGAATTTACCTTGATGCTGAATGGAGAATTTCTTTGTCCGAGGAACATATCATTGAAACATCAGGATGCAGATCCCGAGCTCAAAAAAAGGCTCGTAGAAATTCTAAAGGACAAAAACACCGATCAATACAACTTAAAAATAGCAGTCCCTAGAACCTTGGTTTCGCTAGATAAGGGCAATCTGACGGATTCTTCAATTGGTTTTTGGCAAAATTATTTACACGAGTTATTCTACAAAATTTCATCCTTACTTCGAAAGGATTACACGTATCTCAATTCTCAGATCAGCAGGTTCTATCTTGATGATAGGAACAAAGACAAAGAGGTAATTGAAAAAAGAATTGCGCATTGGAAAAGGCTTTGGGAAGATCAGGATATACTGATCATCGAAGGCAAAGGGAGCAATTTAGGAAAGAGCCAAGGCTTCTATTCCAATGCAAAAAGTGTGGAAAGAATTGAATGTCCTAATAACAATACCTTTAAGCACTATAATGAAATCTTATCCGCAGCGAAAGAATACGGAACCCATAAATTAATCATTCTAGCCTTAGGTCCAACTTCTGCCGTATTAGCTTATGACCTGGCCAAAACAGGTTTCAGAACACTTGACTTAGGCTTTTTAGAATTGGAGTACCACTTCTTCCTAACGCAAGCCTCAGAAGAAAGCCAGATAGCAGGAATAAAAATATCTACGGTCGAGAGTATTCAAAACGATCCTTTCCCGGCTAATCAAGAAGATTTCATTGAAAAAGATGTTGTTTTTAGGATTACAGGTAATCAAAAATAGGTTTGCCCATTAATTATACAGCAAGTACTTTTTTCGCATTTTCTTATATTTTTCAATGCCAGGTTGCCATGTTTTACGGATTTGTTCCTCCGTCATGCCGGCACGGATCTGATCCTTAAATTCTGACACTCCAGCAAGGTAATCGATGTTACCGATTTGGGGATGGAACCTTTCAAAAAATGCAGGTTTATTGGGGCTTTTAGCATAAAGCTCGATCATCCATGCTAGATTAATCTTTTTAGATTTAACCAGCGCTTCAAAATCTGTCCCTCTTAGGTCAAGACCATAGCATACTTGATCTTGATAAAGCGGATTCTCTGCTCTTCCAGGCATAGAAACGGGTGTATAACTGAATTGGTAAATTCCCTTGAACATCGGCGCACCTACTACAGTAAATGGAAAATCGGTCCCGCGGCCATGGTTGAGAGATACCCCTTCAAAAAGACAGGTTGTCGGATATAAAAGAATGCTTTCAGGTGTATTAAGGTTCGGCGAAGGATTAACCGGCAACCTATACATTAGACCATGCTTGTAATTCGCGTTTTCTACCACCGAAAGCTTACATTTCAAGCCATTCCCCAACCATCCCTCTCCATTTGCCATCAGTGCAAATTCAGCAACGGTAAGTCCATGTACGATAGGTATTGGAAACTGACCTATTCCGGATTTATTCTTCATGTCTAAAACAGGGCCATCAATAAAGTAGGCATTGGGATTCGGTCGGTCCAGGATCAACATTTCCTTTCCGTTTTCTGCTGCAGCCTGCATCACATCCCGCAATACATTGATGTTGGTATAAAAGCGGCAGCCAGCATCTTGAATGTCATAAATCAGGATATCAACATCAGCTAAATCTTCCTTTGAAGGCTTTTTCTTTTTCCCATACAGTGAAATAATCTTGACCCCTGTATCTTGATCAACCTCATCTCCCACAGAAGTTCCATTGCTGGCATTCCCCCGGAAGCCATGTTCGGGACCAAAGACCTTGACGATATTAATCCCAGCAGCCACTAGGCTATCCAATAAATGCTTCTCTCCAATAATAGAAGTTTGGTTCGCGATCAAAGCAATTCTTTTCCCCTGAAGCTTGGAAATATACTTTTCGGTACGTTCCGCCCCGGTCTTAATAATATCGTTGGAATAGTGAACCTGTGCAAATAGGCAGTTGACCGCTAACAGCAAAGGCAATATCAGTAAAGCAGACTTTTTCATATAGTTAAATATAAGATATTTTGAAAAGAACCATTTGAAAAATACAATTCATCGTACAGATAATCAAAACCCTATGAAATCTAATATTGCATTTTAGTATATTTACGAAAATGTCGTAACATGATCCGTATCTACCTAACTATCATTTCCATTTTCATTGCTCAGCACCTGTTGGCCCAACATACCATTAAGGGAAAGATCATTAATGCAGATGACCGCAGCCCTATTGCAGGAGCTTCAATCTACATCAATAATTCTTCATTGGGAACCAGCTCGAACAAAGAAGGCCTGTTTACCATCCATTCACCTACCAGAAATGTGGAATTGGTTGTGAGCAACATGGGATTTGAAAAGCGGGTCTTGGAAATTCAAATTCCCTTGCAGCAGGATCTGATCATTGCGATCAAAGAAAAGTCAACCGCCATTGAAGAAGTGGTAGTTACCAACTACCTAAAAGATGGTTGGAAGGAATGGGGGCAATTCTTTACTGAGAACTTAATAGGACAAGGAGGTTTTGCAGACGATTGTAAAATCCTGAACCATGAGGTTGTAAAGTTCCGATTTGACAAAAAGGCGAATGTTTTGACAGCCATCTGTACGGAACCCCTTAAGATCCGAAATGATGCCTTGGGTTATGAGCTGACCTATGACCTAGGAGGATTTAGAATGGATTTTGGCAGCAAAATGTTTCTTTTCGAAGGTTATGCCTTCTTTAAGGACATCGGAAAGGGAAGATCTAAGTATAAAAAGAACCGAAATACTTCTTATTTATTATCAATGAACAGGTTTGTCAGGAGTACATACAATAAAGAATGGGAGAAAGATGGCTATATCGTCAGAAAGTTGGTAAAAAAGGATAACGAAGTCCGAACCGAAGCCATCCAAAAATATAATGCAATTCTAGACAGTATACAGAAGAAATATAGAGGGAATTGGAAATTATTCTATGCCTCACAAACAGACTTTACAGAAGATCAGGTAAATACCATTCGGAAGCAGAGAATCCAACCAGAGAAAATCAGCTATTTAATGGGGATTATGCAACCCGATGAGATCATCGTTGGGGAAGATAAGGAGAAGGGCCTGATGAAACTCAATTACACAGATTATCTGTATATCATTTACCCTGCTGACTTTTCAAGTTCCAAGAATAAGATCTTGCAAAAAGCAGCCAGTGAGGTTTCAGAACTATTCATCATGGATTCAGATGGAATTATTATTGAGCCACAGGGCTCTTATTTTCCTACTGCCAGTTGGATATTGAGTGGTTATGCCGTTAGCTATTCCAAATTAGCCTATATGCTGCCATTGGATTATGTCCCAACTGAATAAGAATTCCCTTCGATTAAAATTATATGGCAATACCACTCCCGCCAATCACTTTGATTCCATCTTCAAATTCTTTCCAAAAGCGGATATATCTAAATTGAGCTTCAAAAGGATCTCCCGAGAAGCTTCCATTTAGCTTTAGCTTAAGGTTAATAATGGCAACATCATCTATAATATTTAGATGTTCAACATCAGGCTGAAGTTCAATGATCTTTAAATTCCCCGTTCGATAAGATTCCAAATCCTTCTCCTTGTTGATGACCTCTCCACTTGGAATAATAAAAAGCAAATCATTGTGCAATAGATTGTCCAAAGCCTCAATATCAGCAGATTTCATCGCCTCATAAAGTTGGTTTTCAAGCTTTAGAATGTCTTCTTTTTTCATCATCATCTTCAATTTTGAATAGGGTTTATATCAATCCTGTCAGAAATACTGCAAATATTTCTCTGGCATTTATCGCCGTCGACAAGACTTTCCTTAAACCTAAAATACAAAATTCAGCTAAAAGCCGAATTCATTGAGTCGCCCTATTCTTTTTAAAAAGGGGAATAAACTTCTCAAGCTTATTCCCCTTTTAATCTATTTAGTCACTTTCATGACCCCGTTCATTATTCGCCAGTGTCCTGGAAATGTACAGGCAAATGGATAATCTCCAGGTTCCGAAGGCACTTTGATATTCAATTCATAGCTGCCATCCGGATCAACCAGAGAGCTGCTGAATAGCACATCAGGTGTATTTGGAATATATTGAAGCTCTATCGCATTGTTTTGGGTAGCCAACTTATCAGCCGCCTGTCCAACACGGTCCAGACTTCCCGGTTTCAGGATCAATAAATTATGCTGCATATGGTCAGGGTTCTCAAATATGATCTTCAGATTCGACCCTGCTTTCGCAGTAAAATTGGTGATATCATATTTCATCTCCCCTACGATAGCCTTAATCTTTAGTACCTTATCGGCTTCTACTGTTTTTCCTTCCGATGCATCCGCTTTATTCATGGCGACAAGTCGACCGTCCTCCAAAGTTCCAGTAAATTTAAAGTCCTTCGCAAAATCACCCGGACTATCATTTAAAACTTGATCCGACACCCTGGCGGCACTAGCTCTTCCTACCAGTAGGAAACCATCCTGCTTTTCAGGGAACAGGCCTAAACTTTTGCCCTCAGCCACTTTCTCCTCATCGATGAACAACAGCATCTTTCCATCCGCTAGCAAGGAAGTCCTCACCTTAAACGTTGGTTTCGAAAGCTTTTCAGATTGAATGATCGATTTATTTCCTTTCTGGTTAACCCTGAATTCCACTCTTCCATCTTTGATAGAAACAGCATAACCATCTTTTTTATTGCCATAAGACAGCAAGGCTCCATCCAAAGGCCTCTGATCCTTCTGACGAACAGTCCCCACAAAATGGATCTCTCGATTCGCTATTTCAGGTATTTGCCTTGGACCAATGATGCCTTCTCTCGCTGTATTAAGCGAAAGTACGCTCATGTTGTTTCCGGCAATGATTCGCTCCCCTAAGGATCCATTCGCATTGGAAAAGTCTGGGTGGCCAAATTTAGTATGATATTCATGCATAAAAGCTTGCTGATGTAGACTTCCTGCAATCATCAGGGCATGGAACAGCCATTTGTCCTTCTCGTTTTCAGGATCCTGCACCGCATCAAAAATCACCTTAGCGACTTTTGGACTTGGCGGAGCTTCCGATAAGGCCAAAATAGCCGCCAATCGCACTCTTAAATCCTTATCCTGCACAGCTCCCGAGGAAATCAACTCATCGATAACCTTGGCGTTTTTAGGCAAGGTCTGAATCGCAGCCCTTCTTACCCCAGCCGCTGGATGCTTAAGTGCTTTGAGAACAACCGCAACACTAGGGCTCTGTCCATCGGACAACAAACCTAAACCATGCAGTGTCCAGATTGCGTGGATAGCACCTCCATTGACATTTACTTCATCAACAGCATTATCATTTATTAGCTTATGCAGGTCTTCCGCAACAGACTTATCACCCCCTTCAACCAATAGACGCTGAGCCGTGGTCCGCCAGAACATATTGTCGCTAGACAAAGCATCAACTAGGTCACGACCTTTCTTTCCATCCAATTTAAATTTCCGTTGCTTCGCCGCATCCTCATGCACCAATCGATAGATACGTCCTTTAGAACTATCTCTCAATGGATCGATATAGGCATTTCCAGGTCCGTTTTCAAAACCTTGAGGGGTTGGGTTATGCTGGATAATAAAATTATACCAATCCAAGAACCACAATGCTCCGTCTGGTCCTACTTTAGCCTCTACAGGTCCAAACCAGTTATCAGAACTCGCGACCATATTCCAGCCATCTCCCTTTTCCTTAAATCCAGATCCCGAAGGTTCCAGGATATGTTTATGGATCAAGCGTCCGGTCGGCTCAGCAATAAAGGCAACCCGATTCCAATATTCTTGAGGGAATGCCCTTGCTGTATAGAGGTTATGGCCAGCAGCGGCAGTAAAACCTCCGAATACATCCACTTGACGCAGTTCTTTGGTTAACTCATGTATTTTGTAGTGAGCATCAATTTTCTCGATACCCCTTTCATTCAGATTCGCTTTCTCATAATAATGAGCAGGGATAGCCAAAAAGTTACTGTGCTCATTATTTGCGGTGGACAGGAATACATCAAAATCTTCCGAGAATCCTAAGCCCCAAGTGTTATTCGAGGTGTTCCCAAGGAATTCCAGATCTTGAGCCTTCGGACCAAACCGATAGGCACCAGATCCAAATTTGTATGCTTTCCCAGCAATATTGCCTTCAAATCCAGAATACCCAACGGTTCCCCAAATCTTGTTATCCATACCATATTTTAGGTTGGAAGGACCAGCATGGGTATCAAAAGTTCCCCATCCATCGATCAATACCTTACGCACATCTGCCTTTCCGTCCCCATCAGTATCCTTTAGGAACAAAAAGTGCGGAGCCTGCGCTACGATAATCCCGCCATCAGAAAACACAAAGGAAGTCGGGATATTAAGCCCTTCAGCAAATACCGTGAATTTATCTGCTTTACCATCATTGTCCGTATCCTCACAGATGGTAATCCGGTCGTCACCTTCCCCCTTGTCATTTCTCACCGTATTTGGATAGTCCACCGTTTCGATGACCCATAGCCTACCCTGTTCATCCCAATCCATCGCAATTGGCTTTTTAATGTCAGGTTCACTGGCGAATAGTTCCAGACGGAATCCCACAGGCACCTGTATCAAGGTCTGCGATTGCTCCGGGCTTAATGGATGCTGATAGCGTGGTGGCGGATCTTTGCGCTCATAATTAGGCATCCGAGCTTCCTCATATTCCGGTTTGGCGATTTCATACTTCTTCATTCGCTCCACAGGCTTATCACCCACAGCCCAAAGGATACCATTCTTCACCAACTGCAGAAATCCCGGGTTACGGAATGTGCGCTCATCATGTCCAAAAGCCGTATAGAAAACCCTACCCTTACCATGCTCTTTAACCCATGTATAAGGCTCTCTGTGCGTGCTATCTACACGTTCCATCAATACTTCGATATCTTTGGCCAAGAGATGGTGCACATAGGTTTCATCCCATTCAGTCACAAATGGCGAAAGCCCCTTCATCACCGGATGATCAGGCTTGATGATTTCAGCGCCAAAAGAACCTCCTCCATGGCTCTTGAACTGACCACCAATTAAGGCTACGACATCATCAGAGTTCCTAAAACAGTAAGAAGCCGAGTGAATATTGATATAGCCCTTTCCAGAAGCTACATAATCCAACAGTGCTTTCTCCTGCGCCGGACTGATCGTATCGTGGTTCGCATACAAGATCAAACCATCGTACTTTTTAAGGTCTGGACGGGTCAAATCATCAGGATCGATGGAATAGGTAATATTTATTCCATCAGCAAAATACTCCTTTGACAAGATGTCGGCCAATAATTCCGAGTCATGGTGTTTACTATCATGACCCAGAAAAAATAACTCCAACCTTCTAGGTTTGTTATCTTCGGCACATCCCAGCACCGAGAAAACAACACATAATAGAAGGCATAATTTTAAAATCTTATTCATCTTAAATAATATTGAGATAAAGGTTCCTCAGGCAACAATAATTAGGTTGTTTCCCAAGTAAATTCAGGTAAAGGAATGATCTCTCCCCCTTTCATGGCAGACTCATGTGCCAAAATACCCACACAGGTTATATTTGCAGATTGCCTAGCATTAGGAAATGGCTGTCTGCCATCAACCAATGCGCTGATAAATTCATGGACTAAATGTGGATGTGAGCCCCCATGGCCACTTCCTTGCAGGAAAGAAAGGTGTTGGTTTTCTCCTTCATCATAAACTCCTGCCCTTGTAAAATGCTGGATGGATTCCGGTAGCAAATGCGCATAATCCGGACAGTCTACTTTTTCCGGGATTTCAGGTTCAGGTCTTTTGGCTACGTGTAATACCAACGGCTCCCCTTCAATCAATGGCCATTCCACCGATTGCTTGGAACCATAGACTTCAAAACTTTCACGATATTGCCTAGCCGTATCAAATAGAGAACGGTATACTTGAGCACTTAAATCAGAGTTCCTGAACTTAATATGTGCAGATTCAATGGCAAATGGAGAATTATATTGACCAACCAAATCCTCACGGATGGTACCAGAACCAAAGCAGGATACATACTCCGCTTCATTACGTGTTAAGCCCAATACCGGCCCTACACAGTGCGTAGCATAATGCATAGGCGGAAGACCCGGCCAATAGTTCGGCCAACCATCCATATCCTGCTGATGGCTCGCCTTTAGGAATTGGATCTTGCCAAGCTCTCCTTTCTCATACAGTTCTTTCATAAACAGGAATTCTCGCGCATATATTACGGTTTCCATCATCATATAGGTAAGTCCAGTTTCCTCAACCGCTTCCACGATCAGCTTACATTCCTCCACTGTCGTTGCCATCGGTACTGTACAGGCCACATGTTTTCCTGCCCGAAGAGCCTTGATCGATTGTTCCGCATGGTTTGGAATAGGTGTGTTGATATGTACGGCATCAATGTTTTCATCTTTCAGTAGCTCATCATAATCGGTATAGCGTTTTTCAATCGAAAAGGCATCCCCAATTTCATTCAGACTCGCTTCATTTCTTTGACAAATAGCATATAGGTTCGCATTTGGATGCTGTTGATAAATAGGGATAAACTCTGCCCCAAAGCCTAAACCGATAATTGCAACATTAATTTTTTCTTTCTTCATCATTTCGTTCATTGATTGTGTTATTATAATTTATTAGCAGCCCATTTCCTCAAAAACGCATGCCCATCACGCGCAAATGAATCTTGGTCATCGGCTAGATTTCGCCATATACAAACTGCGGCTGCCAACTCTTTATTTTCTGGTGTAAAACTTTCAATGGATACCGCTCCTTTATAATTGATCGCTTTAAGTGCCTCATAAAATGCCCCCCAGCTTGCATTTCCTGTGCCTGGAGTTCCGCGATAATTCTCCGAAACCTGGACGTGGATCAACTTGTCCCCAGCTTTTCGGATAGCCAAACCAGGATCCGGCTCCTCAATGTTCATATGGAACATATCCAAACAGATCTTTGCCGCTGGATGGTTCAGGTCATTGATCAAACGCGATACATCATCCACATTGTTGATCAGATCTGACTCAAATCGATTCAAGGGCTCCAAGCCTAATTCCAAGCCTCTAGATGCCGCCATCTCACAGACCTTGCCCAAGTTATCAACCGCTCTGTTCCATTCGATTTGGCGCTGTGCATCCGGTACCATCCGTGCTTTTCCAACCGCTGAATACATAGGACCAGCGAAAAAACTTGCTCCCAGTTCTGTCGAAATATTTAGGCAATCTTCAATGTATTGCAGACCATTCTTTTGCAAGGCTTCATCATCACTCGTGAAGTCCCTGGTTGGTCCAAAAGCCCCACAGACCAATGCTTGCAAGCCATTCTTCTCAAGTTCTTTAGAAATCTTTTGGGTATCGATAAGAAAAGGGTCTTCCACGGCTATCTCCACGACTTCATAGCCTAGGCTTGCTATTTTCTCAAACAAGCCGGCAGCATCCTCCGTACGGAAAGGAGAA
The DNA here is from genome assembly GCF_053645235.1 of Sphingobacterium sp. NPDC055346. NCBI lineage: Bacteria > Pseudomonadati > Bacteroidota > Sphingobacteriia > Sphingobacteriales > Sphingobacteriaceae > Sphingobacterium > Sphingobacterium sp. NPDC055346. The sequence continues at coordinate 1,005,477 of NZ_JBSHMI010000001.1, read as the reverse complement.
GTCCAAAGCCAGGTACTGACGCCTAGTTTCACAGGTAATTGCATATTATATTCTAAATAAATTAATGATTCTTAAAGGTTTACAGGCCATACACTTTAGCATTGTCCCCATCAAATGAAACAGCGTATTCCTATTTCATTTCATTAGGTTGGTTTAAAATGGTTAATCCTAGAACCCTAAATTAAGATTCAAGATGAATTTAACATACCTATTAAATACCCAATGATGACTGTATTTTACCACACTTTATAAATAATCAGCACAACATCGGACAACAATTAGACATTTACCTCCTTAAAATCTTGATAATTGCCTGCTAAAGACTTATTTTTGAAATGAGCCCCTGCAAACCTGGGGATGACCAATATATTCCATTAATGGATATCAATTTCAAAAAGACCGCAGTCCAGAAAACCAGGATCCCTTCATCGCGCATATTTTTTGTGCGAAAGCTTTCCGACAAACATTTCGACACCACTTGGCATGCCCATTCCGAGTACCAACTTTTCCTTGTTGTGGAAGGTTCCGGAACCAGATTTATTGGCAATACCATGAAATCCTTTGTCAAGGGCGATCTGTCTTTTATTGGTCCCAATATTCCTCACCTTTGGCGCAGTGATGATATTTACTTTGACCCCCAATCCAAAAAAAGCAGCGAAGGATTGGTGATTTATATCAATGGTTCAGAATTAGAGAAATTCACTGAAAAGGAAGAGTTCAATCAATTAAAGGTCCTGTTGGAAAAAGTGAGACATGGAATGGAGATTCATGGAGCCACAGCCAAGGAAATAATTGCACTGATGAATGAACTGCTCAACCTACATGGCATGGAAAGCATCATTCATCTCTTCAAGATCTTGAATGTACTGGCTAAGGGAAAGGATTTCACACTATTACATTATGATGAATTCCAGTATCAGTCTAAAGACGTTGAAACGAACCGGATCAATATCGTTTATAATTATGCCCTGAACCATTTCAGAAATAAAATAACCTTGGAAGAAGTCGCCGCTCTACTCAATATGAAACCTACATCCTTTAGCCGATATTTTACAGCCAAAACTTCGAAGACCTTTTCCTATTTCATTACAGAATTACGCATTAAGCATGCCTGCAAGCTCCTATCCGTTGCCGAATCCAAGAGCGTAGCCCAGATATGCTATGATTCAGGTTTTAATACCCTATCCAATTTCAATAAACAGTTCAAGACTTTTATTGGAATGACACCTATGGAGTATAGGTTGAAATTTATGACGCTTTAAAACCATTAGTTATTCCTTAGCCATCTCAACGATATCCTTGACAAAAGGCTTAGCTTGATAGTTCCGATCAAAGAGCAATGGATAATCTGTCCTCCCTCTTACGGGCCAGTTATTTTTCCAAGAGTCAGCATCCCTTACTCCCCACAAAGTAACTCGGTCAATTTTATCATGATGCTTTAAAAACAGTGCAAAAAACTCCTTATATCGACTAGCCAACTTGCTTTCCACTTCCGTAGGCAATCCTTCCGCATAAGGGTTTAGGGTTTTATCATATTTGTAAATGGTACTGATCTCCGCTCCATGTGAAGGTCCTGGCATCGGCAACACAGAGATATCAAGCTCTGTTACCATCACTTTAACACCTAGCTTAGAATAGGCCAATATGCTCTCCTCAAAGGTAGCAACAGAGGGATAATCCAGACCCAAATGACCTTGCATCCCTATTCCGTGGATTTTAATCCCCTTCTCCTGGAGGTTGCGGACCATCCTCATCACGCCTTCCCTTTTCCCTTTTTGGAACATGGAAAAATCATTATAATACAATTCAGCATTCGGATCCGCCTCATGCGCAAACTGAAAGGCCAATTCCATAAAATCTTCTCCAATGATCTTATAAAACTTGCTCTGTCTCCAATCTCCATTGTCCAGTATGGCCTCATTGACTACATCCCAACCCTTTATCCTCCCCTTGTACCTCGAAACAACAGTCTGGACATGCTTTCGCATCCGTTCGATCAACACTTCCCGAGAAACATCTTTGAAATCCTTGCCAATAAAAAACCAATGTGGAGCTTGGGAATGCCAGATCAAAGTGTGTCCAATAAGTCGCAGACCATATTTCTCGCCCAATTCAACAAATCGGTCTGCATCTCTAAAATTAAATTCACCTTCATTTGGTTGAAGGTACATGGCTTTCATACAATTCTCCGCAGTAATAGAATTAAATTGAGATGCTATTAATGCTGTAGCCTTTTCATCCCGCCCATAAATCTGTTTCAGATTTATAGCAGCCCCTATGTCAAACTTCCCAGCAAATGCCTCCTTTAAGGACAAATCCTTTGACCCTTTCTGCGCCTGGGATTCATTCGCAATAAAAAGTAAAGTATAGACAAGAATTAAAACTGTTTTGAGCCTGTACATAGGTGGAGTTTTATTTAGGTGATTTTGTAAAGGTTTAGGTAAATATAGGCAATCCGATCAAAATTCATCTATAGAATTTAAAGATTGATGAATGACTCATTCCTTAATCTGTCAAATTTGGAAATAGGATTTCTGCGTGGCCTTGGCAAATCGGCACTTATGGTTCTCAATTCGACCAAAATTACTATGTCCCCCCTACGCTTGAGCAATTGGACTTTTTGAATACAGCGCCCATAAGGACTATAGGAATTGAAAAGAAATAATGTATTTTTAGATGTTGGAGCAAAATATTGATCGATTAATCATTTAATATATTGTTAATACTAGATTATTATTTTTGCCCCAATTTGATAACAGTAGAATTACCAAATCTACCATGAAGATAGAAAACCAAATATTCAAGAATTTGAAGAATGGCGATTTGAATGCCTTTCAACAGGTATTTGATGGCTATGGTCAATCTATTTTCAACACAGCATACAAAATCCTTAAAAGTAAAGAACAAGCCGAAGAAATAGTACAAGAGACTTTCTTAAAGACTTGGTTGAACAGAAGTCAAATTGATGAGGCTAAAGATATCTGGCCATTTATCTATGTTATTGCAAAAAGATTATGTTTCAATCAGCTTCGGTCGATGAAGTATGATATGCTTGCCCAACAAGAACTACTTCGAAACATGAATGAGAATGTTGAAGACTCTAAGATTCAGCTCTCGGATATACAACAATTACTGGATGAATCAGTAAAAGCTTTACCAGGCAGACAACGTCAAGTATGGATAATGAGTAGAGAAGAAGGAAAAAGCCATAAAGAAATAGCTGAAGAACTTGGTATCTCTCCAAATACCGTAAAAAACTGTTTGGTTCAAACCTTAAAAACCTTACGCCAGACCTTCAAGCAAGCGGATTATTTGTATTTATTGCTTTTTTTCTTTCTGCAATAGTCCTAGCCCCACTCTCGTGTGTACTCTATATAGTTAAACCCTAAAAAGTGCACAAAGAACGTTTTAAATATCTTAACCAAAAATTCTTAAACAATAACATTTCGGAATCAGAATTAACAGAGTATTTCGATATGTTAGAGCAACATGAAGACTTGTTTTATGAATCTTTGGACCAACTCCAAGACATTGACCAAGGAACTGGTTTCAATAAGGAGCAAGTCTTTCAGAAGATTATTCAGCATGAAGGATTTCTAGATCATGCAAAAACCAGAAGGCTTGGACCCTATAAGTGGATTGCTGTTGCTTGCTCTATAGCACTTGTGCTAGGATTTATTTTTTATCCAGAAGACAATGCAAGAGAAGGGCTTGTACATGAAACCCCAATGGTTCAGCAACAGACAAGGACAGCAGGTATAAACAACGGCAAAACCGCCATACAACTTGCGGACGGAACCAGACTAGATATTAATGACATAGACAAGCAAGAGGTAAGCTACCATGGCGTAGTCCTCTCAAAAATCAATGGGGATTTAATCCGTGTCCAAATGGATGAACAAAATATAGCCAATCCAATAGCATTTCATGAATTCAACACCCCAAAGGGTACCAGCTACAGTTTGGAATTACCGGATGGTAGCACCGTTCAACTAAACTCTGGATCAAGCTTAAAACTAAAATCTGACTTCAATAAACAAACCCGTGAAGTTAGCCTTAGCGGTGAGGCGTATTTCGATGTAGCACACAATAAGAACAAGCCTTTTAAGGTAAAAACGAAGGATTACCAGATCCAGGTATTAGGAACCCAATTCAACGTTAAATCTTATCCACAATTGACGCAAACCAAAACAAGTTTAGTTAATGGTTCTGTGGAAGTCAATACTGCTGCCAAAGCATTGAAATTAGTTCCTGGAGAACAGGCCAGAGCTGGAAAGAGCATTCAACTAACCAAGGGTAAAGCCAATTTCCGTGAAGACTTGGCTTGGAGAGATGGTTATTTCCGATTTAATAACGCAAGTATAGAGGATATAATGAGTGATATAAGTACCTGGTACAATATCACAGATATCCGCTATGAACTAAATACCGATGAACGCTTTACAGGTTCTATCGTTAGGAGCAGAAGTTTAGAAGAAGTATTAACAGCTATGGAAAAAATTGCCGATCTAAAATTCGACATGAAAGAAGGGAGGGTAATCGTAAGAAATTAACCTAATGTAAAATAACGGAAGCGCGGCCACGCTTCCGCTCAAATCGTATGGGATAAAGTCCTTATTAACTTTGAATTATTTACCCAACACTAATCAAATGTATTATTTTTTTACTAGAAATCCCTACCCTAAGCAGTTGGGGTTAAGAAAACTACTGTTAATTATGAAACTGGTTTCGCTGTTGTTACTTGGAACCATGCTACATGTTAGTGCATCTACCCTTGGACAGAAAGTTTCTGTCCATGCCAAGCGAGCAACATTACAAGAAATATTGCAGGATATCCAAAATCAAACGAACTACGATTTTCTATACAGCAATACCCAGCTTAAACATGTGGATAAGATTGATGTTTCTATGAAGAACAAAGACCTTCGGGAGGTTCTTCAAAAAGTGCTGACACCACAAGGTTTGGTATTCTTTGTAGAGGACAATATGGTGCTAATAAAGTCGCGAAAGGAGTTAGCGGCTAGTCCAGAATTGGTCCAACGCGTGATTGAAGGATATGTAAAGGATGAACAGGGCCAACCTATCTCAGGTGTTTCTGTTTCCCTTCAAAACAGCAATCTGGCTGCCGCATCAGATGGAAAAGGATATTTCAGATTACAGAGTCCTACAGCGCAAGCGACTATTTCTGTTAGTGCGATGGGCTACTCGACCCAAGTAATCCAGGTTACTGGATCCGCACCTTTACAAATCATTCTAAAAGAAGCTGTATCTGATCTAGATGAAGTTGTTGTTGTTGGATATGGTGTACAAAAGAAAGCCAATTTAACGGGTGCTGTATCCCAAGTAAATGCTGAAGATATTGCATTGCGTCCAGATGCCAACATTGCGACTACCTTACAAGGACTAATGCCTGGATTAAACATCCAAATGAATGATGGTGATCCATCGGCTACTCCAGACATCAACGTACGTGGGTTCAACTCCATCAATGGTGGCAGTCCTTTGGTCTTAATCGATGGTATCGAAGGCAATATCACACGTGTAAATCCGAATGACATTGAAAGTGTTACGGTGTTAAAAGATGCTTCCTCTGCTTCAATTTATGGTGCCCGCGGTGCTTTTGGTGTTATTTTAATCACCACTAAAACAGGAAAAGCGGGAACAACCTCCATCGCCTATACCAATAACTTCGGTTGGACATCTCCTACCGCTAGAACCGATTATATTTCTGACCCTTACATCTACGGAAGAACAGTTGATGCGGCATTATATGGTTACAATGGAACTTCTTATACCAACTACAACGCTATGGATTGGGAAACCATTAAAATGGTTGCTAATGGAGAAATCGAACCTTTCCATGAACTGCAAAACAATGGATCTTACAAGTTTTTTCACAAGTCCAATTGGTGGGATCACCTATTTAAAAAACAACAAGCCTCAAGCTTCCATAACATCTCCATTTCTGGAGGTACTGATAAGTTAAAAGGATATTTATCGGGACGCGTATTCAAAAGAGAGAGCATTAACAACATCAATGAAGATGCTGACATGGACCGTCAAAACTTAAAAGCAAACTTAGTATTTACACCATACCCGTGGTTAGAAATCTCCAATAATACGCAGTTCATCAACGAAAAAGATAAAGACTACGGTGGTTATACCAATGGTTTCGGAGGTCTTTGGAGCACGACGACTTGGTACAATTTGATGGCCTTCTACCCGATTATGGTTGATGGCATCCCTACGGACATTGGTACAGGTACTGGTGGCCAGGGTGGTAATGCTGGTCTCCATTCCGGTAAGACATGGCGCTTATTCAATAACGAAGAATTCACCAATACCTTCCGTGCAGTGGCAAAACCTGTTAAAGGCTTACAAATCAACTTTGACTACAGCAATCGTATAGAAAACACAGCTCGTACATTCCGTTTAAACCCATTTGAATACCTAGCAGGAAATAAATTAGATCACCGAATTGTGGGCTTAAACCGGCTAACCGAATACCGTTGGAAGGATAAATACAATGCAATCAACCTTTTTGCTACTTATGAGAACAGATTTGCTGATAAGCACAATCTAAAACTATTAGCTGGTTACAACCAGGAGAAATTTGATAGAGATCGAATTGCTACAACCGCAGACGACCTATTGATTGAAGATCTATCCAATCTTTCCTTGGCTACTGTCATGAACAGCATCTCTGGATCAGCGACCAATTGGGCGATTCAAGGTTTCTTTGGCCGTTTAAACTACGACTATGAGAACAAGTACCTCCTGGAAATCAATGCGCGTTATGATGGTTCATCAAGATTCCCTGAAAACAGCCGCTGGGGCTTGTTCCCTTCTGTTTCCTTGGGATGGCAGGTTGACCGCGAAGCATTCTGGGAGCCTATCAAACCTTATGTGTCTTCTTTAAAAATCAGAGGTTCATACGGAAAACTAGGAAACCAAACCGTGGATGTCAATACCTTCAAAGAATTGATGAGTGTTGGTAAGTCGGATTGGTTGGACGGTGGAAACCGTTTGGTTTTTGCCACTATGCCGGGCCCACTTCCAAATGTCGTTACTTGGGAATCGACCAAGTCCACAAACATTGGTGCTGACATCGGCTTCCTAGAAAATAAATTGCTATTTAATGTAGACTGGTTCCGTAAGGATGTAGAAGGAATGTACCTTCCGGGAGAACCCCTTCCTGCTGTATTTGGCGCAAGTGAGCCTAGAGAAAACTATGCTGCTTTAATGAATAAGGGATTTGAAGTAGGTGTTTCCTATCAAAATAAATTTGATGTAGCTGGATCACCATTAAACTTCAGTGTATCAGCTAACGTTTCTAACTTCATCGGCACAATCACGCGCTATAATAACCCGAAAGGTTTATTGAGCTCCTACTATGAAGGCAAAAGATTGGGAGAGATATGGGGATATCATATCGATGGGCAATTCCAATCGGATGAAGAAGCTTTAGCTTTCCAGAACTCTTTCACCAATCCAGCCAATAGCCTATCACAAGTTTACAATGACGTCTTAAATGTGACGCAGAACAGTGAATGGAACCATTTGCGTGGTGGGGATATTCGCTATGTTGATGTGAATGGCGATGGAAGGATTGACAAGGGTGAAAACACTTTAGACAACCATGGTGACTTACAACGTATTGGTAACTCCATGCCGCAATTCCCATTTGGCTTGAACTTAAATATGCGTTGGAAAAACATCGACATGTCCGTAGCATTAGCAGGTGTTGCACGTCAAGATTGGTATCCTACTGGCGACCTTTTCTGGGGACCATACCAAAGACCTTATCTATCCTTTATCCGTAAAGACTTAATTGATAATGCATGGAGACCGGATGAAACAGCAAACAAGTACCCACAGATTTATCGCGGTTACTCTTCACTTCAATCTGGAAGATCGCTATATGAGTTAAACGACTATTACCTTCAAAACCTAGGTTATGTACGCGTGAAAAACTTCAGTGTGGGGTATACGCTTCCTCAACAGTGGACACAGCGTGTGAAAGTTGACAAATTCCGTGTATTCTTTAGTGGAGAAAACATCTTGACATGGAGCTTCGGCGGATTAACCAAATACCTTGACCCAGAACAAGCCGGTGCTGCCGTAAACTACTCTGCCCCTGCAACCGCAGATGACAGGGGTGACCTAAGGACCTATCCAATGGGAAAAACCTTCTCTCTTGGTGTCATGTTGAATCTTTAATCTCAGCGAATCATGAAAAAATTAAAATATACCAGCATCATAATTGCCAGTTCCGCAGTCCTCATGTTTGGTTCTTGCAGTAAAGACTTTTTAAATCAGCCTGCAGAGGATCAGGTGGAAGCTCCTTATTTCTTTAACACAGAAAAAGACCTAGAAGTAGCTACCAATGATTTTTACAGCATGTTGGCAACCATGGAAGTTTACACCAATGATGCAAGCTCCGATAATCTCATGCCCTTAAACCCGGCAAACCAAATAAAAGGAAATCGTATAGTTCCTGTAGCGTCTGGTAGCGGAGGTTGGTCTTGGGGGAATCTTCGTAAGGTCAATTACTTCCTTGAAAACTACCACAAGGTTGGAAGCCAAGCTGCAAAAGATAAATACAGCGGTATAGCCCGCTTTTTCCGAGCTTATTTCTACTTCGATAAGGTGAAAACCTTTGGTGATGTGCCTTGGTATGGTAAGGTTTTAACAGGTAAAGATCCTGACTTATACAAGCCTAGGGATTCTAGACAATTGGTCATGGACTCTGTTCTTGCTGATTTGGATTATGCCATTAAAAATATACCAGCAGAAAAACAATTGAACCTAGTCACAAAGTATACGGCACTATTATTAAAAGCACGTATATCCTTATTTGAAGGCACTTTCCGTAAATACCATAAAATAGAGGGTTCTGAAAAGTTTCTTACCGAAGCTGCCAATGCGGCCCAAGAACTGATGCAAGCAAATGCTTATACCCTATATACTGAGGGGGGACCGCAAGCGGCTTATAGAAACTTGTTTGGACGCGATAAACAAGATAATACTGAAACCATACTTGCAGCAGACTATGAGTTAGGTTTAAAGGTACATAACCTAGGTTATTTGTTCACTTCAGCTACTTCCGGATCTTATGGCCTAATGAAGGATGCTGTTGACAGCTACCTGATGAATGATGGGTCTCGTTTTACAGATAAGGCAAACTATAAAACAACCTCTTATTTCCAGGAGATGCAAAATCGCGACCCAAGGCTCATTCAAACCACTGCAGGACCTGATTTCAGGGTAAACGGTGAGTCTAAAAACGAACCGGTCACTTTAAACATTACGACCACTGGGTATCGTTTAATCAAGGCATTACCTAATCGCTCCCAATGGGCTACCAGTGCTTCCGTATTTGATCTTATTCTATTCCGTTATGCAGAAGCCTTATTGGTTTTCGCCGAAGCAAAGGCAGAATTAGGAACGCTTACCCAGGCAGACCTGGATCTGTCCATCAATAAACTGAGAGCAAGAGCGGGTATGCCTAACCTAAACTTGGCCCAAGCGAATGCAAATCCTGACCCATACCTGGCAGATATGTATCCAAATGTGTCCAATACGGCAAACAAAGGTGTTATCCTTGAAATCCGTAGAGAACGTCGCATTGAGCTATTCAATGAAGGTCAGCGTTGGGACGATTTAATGCGTTGGAAGGAAGGCAAAAAAGTAACCAAACCCATGGTTGGTGTATACTTCTCAGGCGTTGGTGGCCATGATTTTACTGGTGATGGAAATGCAGATGTATTCTTGCACACCGGAAGTACAACTGGCGCTCCTCCGACTGTTACTTCAATGATCAATATCAATCAGCGAACTTTATGGAACCCTATTACAGGTCAACAGAAAGCTACTTCAGGTAATCTCGACCCATTCCCTCAAGGTGGTGTATTTGACGAAGAAAGAGATTACTTCTTCCCTATCCCATCAGAGGACCTGAAGCTTAATGAAAACCTGAAACAAAACCCCGGATGGAAATAAGATGAAAAACCTATTGATTACGCTTTTCCTGCTTCTAGGAAGTTTTTCGGGAAATCAGATTCAAGCGAAGGACAACAAGTTCCCTATTGGTTATGCTTTGGATATCAAGAAAATAACCGATGAAAAAATCAAGTATATCAAAGGATTGGGAATTGATTACATCGAACTTGCCGGGATAGGCGCTATGTTGGAAAAGAACTTACAAGAAACTACGGTAGATGCCAAATGGAATGTCCGCATGCAAGAAATTGCGGATATTCTAAAGCGTCACAAAGTCAAAGTTTGGTCTGTACACATGCCATTCAGCAAGCACCTTGATATTTCCAGATTGGATGAAGAAGGTCGACTTCGAGTCTTGGAAGCACAGAACAATGTCTTGAAGGTATTAAAACCTGTCAAACCACATATTGTTCTGTTCCACCCTTCTTTTTACCTGGAAAAAAATGTCCGTGATCAACGCGCAATGCAATTGAAGAAGTCGGTTGAGTCATTAAACAAATCGGTAAAAGCTTTACGTGCAACTATGGTTGTCGAAAACATGCTGGGCCCAGAACTGACAGTTGGTGATCGTGAAAGACCTTTGATGCGTACCGTTGAGGAAGCCCAGGTGCTCTTTAAAACATTCCCTAAAGATGTAGGAATCGCAGTGGACTTCTGCCATATTGCCCGTCCAGAAAACCTGCTTGCAGCTTTTGGTTCAAGAGTTAAAACCTTGCATGTTTCCAATGGTAACGGAAAGGCGGAGGACCATCTCCTTCCTTGCGACCCACGTGGTTCAAATGATTGGAACGCTATTTTCGCAACCCTAGAGCGTATAAAGTACAAGGGTGTATATATGCATGAATGCAAGTTTAACGATGAGGAGGAAATCGTAGAGTGTTATAATACGCTCTGGAATAATTACCAAACTAGTAAAAAATCTAAGCATTAATCGAATGAAATACCTATTTGCAAACATATTTATCCTCCTACTTATATCCGGTATGAGTAGCTGTAAGAAGGACAATAAATCCTTTGAGGAAAAACTCCTGTCAACTACCGAATTAATCGAGGTAGGCAGCAAAACTGGGACATACCAATTTGGTGTCTTGTCCAATCAGAACATGCTATTAGAAACAGATGTGGACTGGATTTCCTTAGATACAACCGAATTAGCGAAAGGTAAACGCCAAGTGAGCTTTCAGGTTGCCGATAATAAAGAGGATGAGCGATCTGGGCTAATCACCGTAAAAGTCAATGAAAACTTAAGTACCCACGTGTTGGTGAGCCAAGAATCGGGCAAAGTGCCCGTGTTCTACGTAAGTCCTGATGGTATTGGTGATGGCTCTTCTTGGTCCTCTACTACAGCGTTCCATACCGCTATGGAAAAAGCTGCCACCGGAAGTACCATACATTTAATGGAAGGTGTCTATAAACCCGTTAAAACCATTCGTAATGGTGATGCATCCGTGGAATCCGATAAAACCTTTGAAGTATCCAAAAACATCTCCATCATTGGTGGATATGCTAAAGATGCCATGATTGGAGCAAAACCAAATGCCAGTTTATATAAAACGGTATTGGATGGTAGCTTAGCTCCTGGTAAGCAAGCTTTCCATACAGTCACCATTACGGCAATTAAAGAAGCAGGGAGTAGAGTTTACCTGGAAGGGCTACAGATTACAGGGGGTAATGCGACAGACCGAAGTACAAACATTAGCATCAATGGCTTGAACTTTAGCCGTGGTCAAGGTGGCGGCGTGGCTGTTGGTGGATCTGAAGTTTACATGAAAAATGTTGGGATCATCAACAATAAAGCCACAGCTGATAAGGGTACAGCTGGTTTTGCAGCAGGACTTTATGGATTTGGTTCGGCCAATGTGACCATGGAAAATTGTAGGGTCAATGACAACGAAAACACCGGTAACAATGGCGGTGGTGTCTGGATGCATAGTTCCAATTTAACAGCCTACAATTCTCAATTCAACAGAAACTATGCGAAAGGTACTGCAGGTGGCGTTCATGGTTACCCAAATGCCCATATCACGCTTTACAATTCCGAAGTAAGCTACAATAGCAATACCTCTTATGGAGCTGGCTTATATTTAAGAGATAACTCCAAAGCTATCCTTGTCAACTGTTTATTGGTGGAAAACACCAGCACATCTAAGAACGGTGGTGGTGCAGTAATGCTTTATGATGCAAGTTCAGCAGACATCATAAGTTCTACCATTACCGGAAATAAAGTGGCTGGTCCTGGTGCTGGTGTTTATCGCCGTTCTAAAGTCAATAACTTAACGGTGATCAACTCCATAATTTCAGGTAATGTTCAAGACAATGCCTCAACAGATGTAGATGCTTATTCGGATAATGCAGGTATTCCAGCAGTTCTAAAAAGCTCCGCTATTGCCTCCCAAGTTTACGGTGAATCAGGCACATTGGTTTCAGGTGCTTCTTTCAATCCGGGAACTATGTTGAGTGCACAATACATACCAATTGGAAGCAGCAACCCAGCTTTGACCTACGGATTAACAGGCTCCTCATTGTCTAATGTGGGACAGACCTACAAACCAGCATTGGATGATCGAATCAGATCCGATAAAAACGCGAATGAAAGATCGCAACCCGCGATGGGTGCATTGATTAGATAAGCATGAAAAAACACATCTTAATCTTATTCTTCGCATGCCTTTGCTTGTCCTCTTGGGGACAAGCAAAAAAGATCATGCTTGTTCTTGGATCAGATAATAAGGAAATCTTGCTGGATCGTGTAAATATTGCCCTTCGCTTATATAACTCACAGCCATTTGATGATATCATCGTTTCCGGCGGATGTGCTGCCCATGGATCTGTGATTTGTGAAGCCAGCCTGATGTTTGAAACCTTGAACAAAGGTGGTGTACCAGCGGCTAAAATCCATAAAGAAGAGAATGCAAAAACGACCGTCCAAAATTACGTTTTCAGTATAGAGCTTAAAGATGAACTGGGAAAAAGGATCATTCAACCCGGAGATACAGTATATGTGGTTTCCAACCATTGGCATGCTATTCCGGTTGCAGCCCGATTACAAAAATACGATCAGGTCTGCGCGAAATTTCATATTGAAGGTCAAGTTGAACCCAAGGCAACCGATAAATTGGACTATGGGAATATTTTCAACGGAGAAACAGATTCCGAAAAATTCATTAGCAAGGGCAAATGGTTAACCCCTAATGCTGTTTGGCTTACGCCTGATAGCATCCGTTATTTCATGGATAACAAGCTGTACATCAGCGATAAAGACCGCAGGACGTATAATACCTTAGCTGTAGGACAGTTCTTTACTTTAATTCCAGAACTCGCAGACCAGGAAGCCCTGCGCTTTATTGATGCTGGTGAGCAGGGATATTTTCTAATCGGATCACAATTGTTAATGGTTGACAAGGAAAAGAAAAAATTAAGCAAGAAACTTGACTTTAATAATTTCATCCCTACTCTTCCTGAGCAATGGAAAGTCCATGCTAAAACAGGATTTATCAAAGATGATAGGCTATTCCTGTTTAAGGATGATGGTCTGTTGATTGCAAAGAAAAAAGGAAAAATGTATTACATTATCCAGGAAACCACGGCAAACCAATATTTCAAGAACTGGCCATTTAGCTGGGGTAAGGGAAATGTATCTGCTGCAGCTATCGACCCTATCAGCAAGCAAATCATTTTATACAGAAACCAAGAGCAGCTGTTCTTAAATCAAGAATTGACCGAGGTAGGTGAGGTAAGACCAGTAAAACTTAAACGGTAAAATAAAACCCTAAAAACAAGACAATGAAAAAGTCAACTTTATTATATTATTTCCTCTTTATATTTCTCTTCATTTCCTGCTCAAAAGAAGATGAAGGAAGGCAATTGCCTTACGATTATTCCCAGGAACAAGCGGTCGGTCTAGATGAACTTCTAGCGAAAACCGAATGGAAAACAACACAGATAAAGGATGGAATCGTGTGGAAATATTTTCATTTTCCCCAGCTTTTCGAATCCAAGCAGTACATCAATTTTTTTGAGATCGACTTAACAAAATCACCTTCAATTGATATTCCACATGTGAAATCTGGATTCTTAAAAACCAGTGCTGCTGCTGTTCAAGCAAATGCCATGGTGGCCATCAATGGTTCGTATTTCAATACCAGCAAAGGTGGATCAACGGTATTCTTTAAATACGCAGGGGACATCATAAACCAAACGGTAAATGGTTTCGATTCACATCGAGAGAATGCGGCACTTATAGTTGATGCTACTGGAAAACCTAGGATCATTCAGAAGCCAAGTTCAGGTTGGTCATCCGTAGCAGAACCTTTTGCATTAGCAGGAGGTCCATTGATGATTGTCAATGGAGAAGAACAAGAACAACTGAACGTGGATTTCAATACCGCCAGACACCCGAGAACGGCAATCGGAATCACTGCCGATCAAAAAATGATCTTATTAGTTGTGGATGGACGTTCGTCTCAATCACAGGGATTGAATATTATCCAATTATCTTCCCTAATGAAAGCCTTGGGTTGTATTTCAGCCGCTAATTTTGATGGCGGTGGTTCAAGTACCGCTTGGGCTAAAGACAAAGGAACTGTCAACTTCCCATCTGATAATGGAAAGTTTGACCACGAAGGCGAAAGGGCTGTATCAACGGTAATCACCATTAAATAAACCGTTGACTCACTAAAAGAGCATTTCTATATAAGCTTTAACGGGTCACATAACTAGGGAAAAGATTTCGCATCTTTTCCCTAGTTAACTCTTCTTATAGGAATTTAAACTCTCAGCTCTGGTAACTGTTGAATAACAGAGCTATCAACAAAACAATCACCTTTCCTTATCTGTTCTTTATCTAATGGATAACAAACAAAAAACACACAGATGGAAAATCTGGGTAGGCATCCTTGCCGCCTTGGTTTTATTGATATTAGGGGGGCTATATTTTGTTTCTTATAAATTGGGATCCATGTTGGACAAGAAGCTGAAGGAAGGAATCACCAAATCCTCCGAAGGACTTTACAGCATTGAATATAGTGACCTGGACTTAAATATCGTGGGTGGTAACCTTACACTAAAAGACATTCTTCTCAAAAATGACAGTACCGCATATATAAAGTTGGATAGCGCAAAAAAAGCACCCAATATTAGGTTTGAAGCTAGGGCGGATCGTTTGGCGATTAGTGGTGCCAGTGTATGGGGGTTATTGGTCAATAAGAAGATCGATATCGGAACCATTGCTTTGGATTCCTTGAAAGCGAAGGTTCTACTCCGGGATAGGCCATATAATGAAAAGGAAGAGAAAGACTCTTATGCTATGATCAAAGATCGTTTTAAGTCTTGGGGAGTAGATAAGTTTCGGGCGAATGGCATTGCTTTGGAACTTGCAGACCTAAACATGGAAGGTACTAAACCAAAAAAGGTGAAGGGGGTTGACATAGCCGTTTACAATTTTCTGATTGATGAACATTCGGGCACTGACAGTACGAGGTTTCTGTATTCCAAGGATATTTCATTGCACATTCCGGGGTTCAAGACCAATTTGGAGGGGGCGCCCTATACCTTTAGCTTCAAAGACCTAAAGTTCAGCTCAAAAAATCGGGATGTACAGATTTCCAAGTTGAGCTTGCAGCCTACATTGAGCTTGGAGGCTTTTGCAAAACAGGACAAACTTAACAAACCAAGGATAGAACTGGACCTGGATTCAACATGGATTACAGGTATAAATATGCAGAAACTATTGGCAGAAAAATTATTTGAGGCCGATAGTGCTCATGTTGTCGCTGGAGTTTTTGATCTTTCCAAGGACAAACGCTATCAATTGGAGAACGTGTCCAAAGTAAGTCAATCGCCAGCCCAACAGTTCATGAAAGTAGGCTTGCCATTTTCTGTAAAGGCAGTAAAAGTAAGCGGCATAGACCTCAGTTATGCACAGATCAGCGATAAGTACTTTAGGGAAGGAAAAATAGAGTTCAAAAACATCTGGGGAACATTGAAGAATGTCAGCAACGATACAACTGTTTTGCGCAGAAACAAATTTATGACGGCAGAATTGGTGGGCAATATTTATGGGGAAGGCCGTTTGAGTGCGTTTTTCACCTTTGACATGCTCAGCAAGGCTGGCAATCACTCTTATAAGGGGGGCTTGACGGCTATGAAAGTAGGTGCTTACAACCGGATTTTGGAACCGCTATTGAATATTAGATTGGCTGATGGAAATATTGAAAAGATTACTTTTGATATGCATGGCAATGATGTGAAGAATTGGGGGAAGTTCAGGTTTGACTACAACCATCTGAAGGTTGATGTATTGAAGCATCCTGAAAAGGGACCTGGCAAGAAAGGCATTCTTTCTTTTATAGCAAACAAATTCTTTATCAATGACAGCAACCCCGATGCAAATGGGAAGTATCATGTTGCTCAGGTTGATTACGAACGAAATCCAAATCACCCTTTTTTCAAGGTGGTATGGCATAGTTTGTTGCAAGGGATTATTGAATGTACAGGGACGGACCCTAAATATTTGGCTTTGTAATTGTCCCACTATCCATTTTCAAAAATATCGCCAACAGTCTTCGTATACTTCGTATATATCGTTGAATCGTCCTCGCGGACTCTTTTTCAACGACCTGCGTTCAACTCGCAGTCGGCGAGCAATTCTGAGATTGTGCAAATTCGGAGGGCACGAAAATTTACATGGGGGTATATATGTAAAAAATGGAGTCCAATATTTTAATCTCTTCAAAAAAGTGAGACGAAATTCTGCTTTTTTACTGGTTTTTCACTATTTTTATGAAAGGAATAATTAATAAAATTTTTAACTCCTCGTTTTAACAAAACTTTAAAAATTCAGGCTTTAAACACACTTCAGTGCCATAAACCAAAAAAACCACCCCTATTATCTAGAGATGGTTTCCAGTGACCCCGCTGAGGCTCGAACTCAGGACCCACAGATTAAGAGTCTGCAGGCCGGCTCTCCTCAACAGGAGTAAAAATCTATGTTTCCTGCTTGCTTTAGCAATTTATGAACTTCTTTTTATTATTCAAAATTTACAGCTGTGACGTATTTGTGACGGTTGATTTAAAGGAAACAGTAAGTTATTTCAAAGGGTCCTCCAAGAAAGCTTTGAGACCTCTAATTTCCCATAATGAAGGATTACAGGTTGGATTTTTGATTAATGTTTTTAGGGAGTCTAATTGTCGATAAGTTCATTACATGCTAAAGTATTAATTCATAATATTAAATTTTATACTTGAATGAAAATTTACTAAACCATATATTTACGTTGGACCAACTGAAAAAACAGAACAAGAAATATAAAAAAAAGAAGCAAAAAAATTTCCTAAAACTACTTTCAGTTTTTGGATAAACTTATCACAGTTGGGGTTTAGGAAACTTTCCCACCAATTTATGGAAATCAACCAAATTGCAAGTTAATTACTTCATTTATACCTTTTTATCGATTAATTCTAATAAATTTCATTAATTCTTTTCAAATATTTATAAGAAATTGTCATATGGAAACCACAATAACTTGATATTCAGACCTACCTAAGATTTTAACGTATACAACAAGATTAGGTTATTAAGCGGAATAATGCTAAATTTTAAAAACATTTGGCGAAATCAGAATTTACTAAAAAATAGAAAATGAGATCTATCCTAATAAGCTATAATAAATAAATGCAACTTGTTTAACTAAACGTTGCATTTGTTGCATTTGTTCAATAATATAAGAGATTTTAATAGATTACTACTTCAAATGTGCTCTTAACATCCACGCCATTTTTTCGTGGGTTTCAATAAATCCGGTGATGTAATCGCTGGTACCGGCATCGTTATATTTTTCCTGAACCGCATCAATACTACCCCTGATAAAATCGATTATAGTATCATGATCAGCCAAGAGTTCTGTTATAAAACCAGCACTGTCATTTTTTTGGTTAGAGACTTCGCTAAGATGCGTAAGTTCCAAAAATTCTTTTAATGTTCCGGGGGCATAATGACCTATCGTACGGATACGTTCAGCTACACCATCCATCAAGTCTGCCAATTGTTGATACTGACCTTCGAAGAAAATGTGCATAGAATGAAAGTCAGGTCCTTCAACATTCCAGTGTGCATTTCTTGTTTTGGTGTACAATACAAATTCATCTGCCAATAATTTACAAAGAATTTCGGCTACTGCCTGTCTGTTTTCGCTTTTAATTCCAATTTGCGTTTTCATTTCTTGATTTATTTATTTATTAATAATACTTTTTTACATAGTCATCCCACCATCAACAGCTATGGCTTGCCCTGTGATATGGGGAGCAGAAGCGATGAATAAAACCGCATCAGCAATATCCCCTGCACTCTGATCCACACCTTGCGGTATCAGTGTTTTCTTGTTACGTTCCCATGACTGACTTTCGGTTTCTCCGGCTTGTTTCCAGCGGTCTGCGATACCACCTTCACCACGCCACATCCCTGTACCAATGATACCAGGGCAAATAGCATTTACGGTAATTCCCGTTTCGGCAACCTCTTTTGCAATACTATTGGTAAAACCAATCACCGCAAATTTAGAAGCTACATAGTGTGATAAATGTGCCATACCCATTTTGCCGGCTATAGAGGCCGTATTGATAATGGCTCCGCTTTTTTGTGGTTTCATGACTTCTAACACCGCTTTAGTACATATAAAAACACCTTTTGCATTTACCGAAAGTACTCTGTCCCATTCATGTTCGTCTATTTCCTCGATACTTCCTATACCCACTACACCAGCGTTATTTACGGCTACGTCTAAACTTCCAAAGGTATTTATTGTTTCACTTACTGCACTTTTTACGGAAGCATAATCTGTTACGTCTACAGCCAAGGCCAAAGCTTTACCTCCAATTGCTTTGATTTCTTTAGCTACTTTTTCTACGAATTCTTTTTTTACATCTGCCAAAGCTACATGGGCACCTTTCTTAGCAAAAGTCAAAGCAATTGCTTTTCCAATTCCGCCACCTGCTCCGGTTACAAATACTGTTTTATCTTTAAAATTGTCCATATTTCATCTTTCTAAGGTTAGCTATCTGTTCTTTATATTACAAATTTACTTCATTATCAGCCAAGTCTATTTGTAGAACGATGACAAAATGATGTAGAAAAGATTTAATCATTCTAAAATCTGTCAGATAACCAATAACTGCATAATGCTGTTCCAGAATGCTGTAGTAATAAAACCAACTAAAATGCTAACTCCGATAATCAGGTTAATTAACCTCGCATTAAGCCTGAATTGTTCTGCAATAATACTGGAAGTAATAAGGGTGGGCATTGCTGCTTCAAATACGCTTATACGTGCAATATCTCCTTTAATTCCTAACAAAATTGAAGCAATTAAAACCAATGCCGGAGCAATCATTAATTTGTATAACATGGACATTGAAATCTGGGAGATTTCCTGTTTCCATCCCTTAAATTTCAATTGTAACCCTACGGAAAAAAGAGCTAATGGTCCTACCGTAGCTGCCAATTTATCAAAGAAAGGTTCAGCTATGCTCAAATCTGTCACCTTAGATAAGATAAGTGCACCCATACAACCTATAAAGGGCGGAAAAGTCAGCAATCTTTTAACCAAAACTGATGCTTTTATTCCTTCTTTATCTGAACGGTTTCCTTTAATTGCTGAAATTATACCTACAGTGGATAAAAGTACAAACATCACTTGGTCGCAAATGATGGCTATGCTTAAATCTTGTTCGCCATAATATGCCATAATCAATGGAAACCCTATAAAAGACGTATTGCTGTAACCTCCAGCAAGCTCAAGTGTACTTCGGGAGCGTTGACCATACCCTTTGTACCGGGAATAAAATTCCATAAAAATCCAGCATCCAGCCCAAACCAATATAGGAGAAAGAGCAGGAAATAACATTTGGCTGCTCCATTCAATCTTAGGAATATATTTAAAAGAAACAGCAGGGAGTGCCAGATATAAAATCCATGTGTTGATTCCCTTATGTGCATCTTGCGGAATTAATTTTGCTTTTCGAAATATCATTCCGGCAATTATGCAGAATGCTATCATCACAAAATTGACCATAATTTCAATAATATTTTAACTATGCAAAATTAGCAGATTGGAATACCGCCATGTATGTATAAAATAAATAAAGGTTTGTATATTTGTGTTATATTAACCTATCTGAAAAATAATTTGTGAAATTTGAAATTTTTAAAGACCCCCCAGATGCCGGTATTGTTGTAAAAGCTTCTTTACTTACGCTTGTTATCCTAATTTCTTATTTTTTAGGTCTTGGGATTAATAAGTTACTACAACTTTCTGATGATTATTTAAGTGGTATATGGTGTGCCGTATCCGCTATTGTGGTCTTTGATGACCTCCCAAAAAATGCTAAAAGTCTGATGAAAGACCGACTTTTGGGCACATTTGTAGGAGTTTTGCTGACAACAATAATAGTTTACTTTACTACAAATCTTTTTTTGTCAATTGGCATTGCATTGTTCTGTACCTGTATTTTTATTTCTGTTTTTAAATGGACAGGAGCGTTAAAAATTGGATGTATTACTGTTATTATTGTTGGATTGAGCACCCATGACAAAGCTTTTGAAATTGTCTGGCGGTCAGGATTAATGCGTTTTCTTGAATCTGTTGCCGGATGTACTCTCTCTCTTGTCGCTACTATCGTCATAGAGCAAATAAAAATAAAAACGAACAAGTAATTTTTGAGAGAGCAAAGCATGACTAAACTAAAACAGTTTTTCCCGTTAGAAATATTAGATTTTGAAGAAGCTTCGTTTCACCTTACGATTCACGGTCAAAATTATTTTGAGCTGGTGTATATTTATGATGGAATGGGGATTCATCAGATTAATCAAAATCATCTTTCATATTGTTCAGGAGACTTATTTGTGATTTCTCCGGAGGATGAGCATAATTTTAAAATGGATACAAAAACCAGGGTCATCTGCATTAAATTTACAGATGACTATTTTAGCAGTAAAGAGCACTGGAAATTTCAAGATTATATGAATAACAATCCTGAAAGCATTATGAACAACAAAATCTTGAAGGAAGTTAAATTAGAATTTAGCCCGGAAATTCATCAAATACTACGAAATACAATTGATAATATACTTCTTTACAACAACTCGCATAATGTTGTTACATCACCTGTCGTTTTTCATCAGGTGCTTTCTGTTTTCGGCATTATAAAGGAAGCTATGCAGGATATGTCGCTTAACGGAAATGACCATTTTCCAGCAAGGGAACAATTGATTTCATATATCCATCAGCACATTTACATTCCTGACAAAGTAAAAATAAAGAATATTGCTTCACATTTCAACATTGCCACTACGTATTTCAGTGCCTATTTCAAACGTAATTTTGATATAAATTACCGAGAATACCTTAATCATTACCGTTTGATGCTTATTAATAAAAGACTGAAATCTGGACAATTTAACATGAGCCAAATTGCTGAAGAATTTGGATTTAATGATGAAAGCCATTTTTCTCATTTTTATAAGAACAACACAGGTCACAGTCCATCTCTTTATGATCTTTCTAAAAAAAAGAAATGACACAAGGAATTATAAAAAATAATTTTATTACAAAATGAGTTCATTAATCGGTCAAAATCTACTTCTCATAGCCAAACAAACCTGCCAAAAGTATAAGAGTAATTATCCTTATTAAATTCACTGTTCACAGCAAAATGAAGAACAATTATGGAAGTAATTGTAACCCTCCAAAAAAAGACAATCTAGAAAAATTTGTGATAAACTGTATTAGTGTTTTCAGTTCATAAAATAAAGAACTCTGGAAAATATCCTGTGACCATCCATGCTCTAATCAAATGTGCAATAATAATGAATTTCCTTTTGAATTTTATAGCACCGGTATGGTACGTTCGTTTTACATTATCAATGAGGATTTTAATAAAAAAGCGATATGACCCTAAAATAAAATTAGGGATAATCGATAGAGAATGAAAACAAAATAACACACAAAATGAATTGTCAATGTCTACTTGATCTTTTCAACAGCTGCTCGAACCTGCTGAAGATCGGGCTGTCTATCTATGCATTCCTGAACGCCCTCGGGATATCTCTCTAAGATGAATTCATTGAAATCCTTACAGCTCCTGAAAATATTGAACTGCTTGTCGTGGATGTTCCATACGATGCCTTTTCCCTTTATGGCGTTCTGTGCAATGGCAGCTCCACCGACTCCCCCCAGGCCATATCCCAGGCCCTGTTTCCATGAATTTGCCAACTCCAGCTCCATATATAGATAGTTATGGCCTCCAAAGAGCACCTGTCATTATAGACGAGTTACCGACAATTTATTTTAGAGGCTTGGACAATCTTATTGCAACGGCGAGAAGTAATAAGGTAGCGGTTTGCTTAGGCTTTCAGGATTTTTCCCAATTAATTCGTGACTATGGAGATAAGGAAGCTAAGGTAATTCAGAACACGGTCGGTAATATTTTTAGCGGTCAGGTCGTGGGCGAAACGGCAAAGAGCCTGTCAGAACGCTTTGGGAAAGTATTACAGAAACGCCAAAGTATGACGATTAACCGAAATGACAAATCAACTTCAATTTCTACCCAATTAGACAGTCTTATTCCAGCTTCAAAAATCAGTACACTTACACAAGGTATGTTTGTCGGTTCAGTGTCCGATAACTTTGACGAACGTATAGAACAAAAGATATTTCACGCAGAAATTGTAGTAGATAACGAGAAAGTTGCTGCCGAAACAAAAGCGTACCAGAAGATACCGGAAATTTTATCCTTTGTCGATGAAAGCGGAGAAGATAATATGAAACGGGATATTGAGAACAATTATCGTCAGATAAAATTAGACATTGTTCATATCGTGGAAAGTGAAATGGAGCGTATAAAAAACGACCCGAATTTACAGCATTTGATACAGGAGGGATAATATTGAATTTTTAAATCATTTATTTTGAAATATTTTAAATTACAGCGTCTTATAAAAGAGAGCAGACTTTTTTATTAACTTTGTTAAGTGAAAAAAATGTTTTCAATATTATTATTGTCTGTGTATTTAATTTCGACAACTGAATTAGGTCAGTTATTGAAGTTTCCTATACTTATAGAGCATTATTTCGATCACAAAGAAAAAAATCCGGAGGTTACTGTTTTGCAATTTTTGGAAGTTCATTACGCCGGGAGCCATCTGGAAAACCATCCACACGATGACGATTATGAACAAGACAAACAATTACCGTTTATCGTACATATCGATGTTTTGAATATCAGTTTTGTACTTGTCCCCCCTTTTAGTTTTGATATAGAAACCAAAAAACTTGTAGGCAAAGAACCCAAAACCTTGCCTTTGGACGATACATTTTCTGATAACAATTACCGTTCTGCCATCTGGCAACCTCCGAAATTCTGTTAATCTTTTTTGATTTCCACGATGAATCCTTTCATCGTGCATTTGCTGTTTGATAATACTTTCATTCGGGCAGTCGGTGTATTTTGTGTCCGCCTGTAGGATTGATCATGTATTCGAAACGTCAAATCTCTTTATTTATCATTTACGATTAACAGAATAAATTATGCTTACAAAAATCATTGAGTTTTCTGTAAAGAACAAACTCATTATAGCATTATTGGTTCTTGGTTTAATCGGCATTGGCTCTTATCAGGTAAGCAAATTACCGATTGATGCTGTGCCGGACATTACCAATAATCAGGTGCAGGTTATTACAATCGCTCCGTCTTTTGGGGCAACCGATATCGAACGTCTGGTTACTTTCCCAATTGAACAGGCGAACTCCAATATTTTCGGACTCAAAGAAATCCGCAGTTTCTCCCGTTTCGGATTGTCCTTGGTTACCATTGTTTTTGATGATGGTATTGATGTGTATTGGGCAAGACAACAAGTGGCAGAGCGGCTGCAACAGGTTCAGAATGAAATTCCGCAAGGTATCGGAACACCGCAATTAGGGCCGATTTCTACCGGTTTGGGCGAAATCTATCAATATGTCGTTCGTCCTAAAGAAGGTTTTGAACAAAAATACGACGTTACGGAACTCCGTACCATTCAGGATTGGATTGTGCGTCGACAGCTACTTCAGGTCAAAGGCGTAGCGGAAGTCAGCAGTTTTGGCGGTAAATTGAAGCAATACGAGATTGCCGTGAATCCCGACCGACTTAATGCTTACGGCATTACCATCAATGATGTTTTTGATGCACTGAATGCCAATAACCAGAACACCGGCGGTGCTTATATCGAAAAAGGGCCAACCGTTCTCTACATTCGGAGCGAAGGTTTGGTGGGCAATATTGAGGATATTCAAAACATTTCCATTACCAATAAAAACAACGATGTACCGCTGTTTATCCAAGATGTAGCTGATGTCAAAATTGGTTTTGCCACCCGTTACGGAGCGATGACTTACAACGATCAGGGCGAAGTTTCGGGTGCGGTGGTGATGATGCTGAAAGGTGCCAACAGTAGTCAGGTCATCAAAGATGTAAAAGCCAAAGTGGCTCAAATCCAGAAAACCCTGCCCGAAGGCGTGGTGATAGAACCCTTTCTTGACCGTACCAAAATGGTGAATAATGCCATCAGCACGGTAGAGAGAAACCTTATGGAAGGTGCTTTAATCGTGGTATTTGTCCTCGTTTTATTTCTCGGAAATTTCAGAGCCGGCTTACTCGTGGCTTCGGTGATTCCACTAGCAATGCTTTTTGCCATTTGTATGATGAACCTTTTCGGGGTGAGCGGCAATCTGATGAGTTTGGGTGCACTGGATTTTGGATTAATCATCGACGGAGCGGTCATTATTGTAGAAGCCGTCCTGCATCAGTTATCCCTCAATCCTAAGTTCAAGAGCCTGCTGAAAATTCCGTCCAATGATATGGATAGTGTAGTTACAGAATCTGCCGGAAGAATGATGAACAGTGCAGTTTTCGGACAAATTATCATCTTCATTGTGTACATTCCGATCCTAACATTGCAGGGGATTGAAGGGAAAATGTTCCGCCCGATGGCAGAAACGGTGGCGTTTGCATTATTAGGTGCATTTCTGCTTTCCCTAACCTACATTCCGATGATGAGTTCGGTTTTGTTGAAGAAAAGAAGTTTAAAACCTTCGTGGTCGGACAGGGTAATGAAGAAAGTAGAAGCGCTTTATTTGAAAACCTTGCTGAAAGTTTTACGCATTCCGAAAACCATTTTTACCATAATCGGGATATTGTTCATCACGGCAATAATTCTGCTAAGCAGAATGGGCGGCGAATTTATTCCGTCTTTGGAAGAAGGTGATTTTGCGGTGGATACCCGCGTTTTACCGGGCAGCAACCTTACCACCACGATTGAAAGTACGCAAAAAGCAGCCCATATCTTAAAAACCCGTTTCCCCGAAGTGGAAAAAGTGGTCACCAAGATAGGAAGTGGAGAAGTGCCTACCGATCCGATGCCAATGGATGCTTCGGATATGATGGTCATTCTGAAAGACAAAAAAGAATGGACTTCCGCCAAAACGTTTTCCGAATTATCAGAAAAAATGAGCAAAGCACTGGAAGATGTGCCCGGTATTACAGTTGGTTTTCAGTATCCGGTAGCGATGCGTTTTAATGAACTGATGACTGGTGCAAGACAGGATGTGGTCATCAAAATCTTTGGCGATAATCTGGATTCTTTGGTGCAAAATGCCAACCAACTCGGTAAAATCATTGAAACGGTAAAAGGTACACAAAACCTTTATATAGAACCGGTTTCCGGGCTTCCGCAGGTGGTGGTAAAATACAATCGTCCCGTGATTGCTCAGTATCATCTTTCTGTTGCAGATGTCAATCGGGTGATTAATACCGCATTTGCCGGACAGAGTACAGGTTTGGTTTTTGAAGGCGAAAAACGCTTTGATATGGTAGTACGCCTGAATGCCAGTGACCGAAAAAACATCAATGATATTCAAAATCTATTGGTTCCAACACCTGCAGGCAATCAGATCCCGCTCAATCAGCTGGCAACCGTAGATGTGGTGGAAGGTCCCAATCAAATTCAACGTGAAAATGCACAACGCCGTATTGTCGTCGGCTTCAACATCAAAGACCGTGATGTGCAAAGCATTGTGGAAGAATTGCAGGGTAAAGTGGACAAACAGATTAAACTTCCGGCCGGCTATTCTATTACGTATGGCGGTTCTTTTGAAAATCTGAACAACGCCAAACAACGGTTGATGATTGCCGTTCCGCTGGCATTGGCATTGATATTTGTCCTGTTGTTTATGGCGTTCAAGTCGATTAAAGAAAGTCTTCTGATTTACACCGCCATTCCGTTGTCGGTCATCGGAGGTGTATTTATGTTGAATTTACGCGGAATGCCTTTCAGCATCAGTGCTGCCGTTGGTTTTATCGCTCTTTTTGGCGTAGCGGTTTTGAACGGTATTGTATTGATTTCAGAATTTAACCGACTGCATAAAAACGGCATTAGAAATATCGTCAGAATTGTGATTGATGGCGGCGAAAGCCGATTGCGTCCGGTATTGATGACCGCAGCCGTTGCCTCCCTCGGCTTTATCCCGATGGCAATAAGCACAGGTGCTGGAGCAGAAGTGCAGCGACCTTTGGCGACCGTGGTAATTGGCGGACTGATATTGGCCACTTTGCTCACCCTTTTTGTCCTACCGCTTTTATATGTCAATATCGAAAATGGATTTAAAATGAAAAAACCAAAATCCAAACATGTCGCCTCTGTTCTGTTGATTTTTATGCTGTTTTCAGGAATAAAAATGAAGGCACAAACCATAATTTCTTTAGATGAAGCCGTGCAAACAGCGTTGCAAAACAATCGCAACCTGAAAAATGAAAAACTGCGTTCGGATTATGCCAAAGCATTGATTAAAACTTCTAATGCCGATATTCCGCAAACCGCAGTTACAGCAGATTACGGACAAATAAATAGTGCATACAACGATATGAAATTCGGGATTTCACAGAGCATCGCTTTTCCAACTGTGTATCAGAAACAGAAAAATTTGCATTCCGAAGAATGGAAAAAAAGCCAGTTGAATGTTTCGCTTAAAGAATTTGAACTGAAAAAAGCCGTCAGCCAAAGTTATTTCCAGATGGTGTATTGGAAAGATAAGGAAAAATTGCTGAATGAAACGTTGCAACTGTACACCCAATTTTTAGACAAAGCCAGTTTGCGTTTAAAAGCTGGAGAAAGCAATATTCTGGAAAAAACAACGGCTTCCAACCAAAAATCGGCAATTGAGATTCAGTTGAAACAAGTGCAGCAGGAAATAAAAACCTTGCAGTTGCAGTTCAGTTGGTTGCTCAATTCCGAAACGGAATATCTTCCTTTGGAAAATTCCAGACCGGTTCTTTTGCTTCAGGAAAATGCTTCGCATCCCTTGTTACATGTATTGGAACAGCAAAAAACGGTTGCCGGCAAACAAACCGAAGTGGAAAAATCCAGACTTCTTCCGGATTTGCAAATCGGTTATAATCTCAATTCGTTCAAAGGTATGGGACCTGATGATAAACTGTATTCTGCTACACCACAGTTTCAGTCAGTGATGGTAGGTGTTGGCATTCCAATATTTTCAGGCGGACAAAAGGCAAGAATTCACGCTTCTAAAGTGGCGGAAAGCATTGCGGAAAACGATTGGCATAATACGGAATTTGCATTAGAGAAAAAACAGCAACAGCTCAAGCAAATGTATCAAACGAATCTCGAAATCATCAACCGTTACGAAACTGATGAACTGAAAAATGCAGACATCATTACCAAAACAGCACAGCAACAATTCATTAACGGAGAAATCAATTATCTGGAATTTGTAATGCTCGTCAATCAGGCAGTTTTGCTCAAAAGCAATTATGCAGATGCCCTATTGAAACTAAACGAAAGCGTGGTTGAACTGAATTATATCACGATTCAGTAGTTGATGAACAGAATATTTTAAACAGTAAACAGAATTTTTCAAATCAATATATAATTAGACAAGAAAATGAAAATATTAAAATTATACGGTTCTTATTTTTTGGTCTTGATAGTACTGCTTTCCGCAGTTCAATGTCAACAAAAACAAGAAACCACCGCCACCAAAACTGCAAATCCGAAAGACGAAAACACGGTTATTTTCACCGATGCACAGTTACACAATACCCCCATTGAAACCGCGGAACTGTCGATGCAGCATATTTCCACCGTATTGAAACTCAACGGTAAAATTGATGTACCACCGCAAAATCTGGTTTCCGTAAGTACACCGCTGGGCGGCTATCTGAAAAGCACCCGCCTTTTGCCAGGGATGAAAGTAGTTAAAGGTCAGGTAATTGCCGTTATTGAAAATCCGCAGTTTGTACAGTTGCAGCAGGATTATCTGATGGCAAAATCCAAATACCACTTTGCCCAACTGGATTATAACCGACAAACTAAGCTCAACCAAAGCCAGGCAAGTAGTGATAAAGTGATGCAGCAGGCACAATCCATTATGAGCGATCAGAAAATTCTGATGAATTCCATTGCCCAGCAACTGAAGTTGGTCAACATAAATCCGGCTAAGATATCTGCCGGAAATATTCAGCAGAGCGTACCTGTCTATAGTACCATCAACGGTTTTGTGAGCAAGGTGAATGTGAATGTAGGCAAATATGTAACGTCTTCGGATGTGCTGTTTAAACTCATCAATCCTTCTGATATTCACCTCAATTTAAAAGTGTATGAAAAGGATTTAGAAATGCTGAAAACCGGGCAACAGATTGTGGCTTATACCAATGTAGATCCTTCAAAAAAATATGCCGGTGAAATTTTGCTGACGAGTAAAGACGTGGACGGAAGCGGCATGGCTGAGGTTAATTGTCATTTTGAAAAATACGATCCTGCACTCATTCCCGGAATGTATATGAATGCCGAAGTGAAAACAGAAAATTCTTTTGCCAATGCTATTCCGGAAGAAAGCGTGGTGGATTTTGAAGGGAAAAGTTATGTCTTTACAGAAACCGGGAAACAGACCTGGAAGATGGTCCCGGTCACATTGGGAATTTCCGAAAATGGCTTTGTTGAAATCCTCAACTTTGCTGATTTTCAAGGTAAGAAAATCGTGGTCAAAAACGCCTATACCATATTGATGAAGTTGAAAAATACCAGTGAAGATGAAGAATAACAGTCAGATAAAATCTGATATAAAAATTTAAAATAATGAGAAATTCAACAAAAATATTTACCCCGCTTCATCGTGGTTTACACTGGGGCACAGCTCTACTAATGACGGTTTTGTTTATCACCGGATTTCTTCGGATCAACTGGATGGGTAAAAAAGCCATTCTGGGAGCTATTGAAAAAAATATGCAAGGCATTGATTTAACCAATGAACAAACCATCGTAACAGTAAAAAGCATTCTGGACCCTATGTGGCAATGGCACGTATATGCAGCGTATGTATTCTTTGTAATCATTGCGGTTCGCATCATTTATATGTTGGTAAAGGGCATTCGTTTTCCAAATCCTTTTTCGGCAAATACATCAGCAAAAGAAAAATTTCAGGGATTTATTTATCTGCTATTTTACTTGTTTGTGATTGTTTCATCCATCACCGGAGCCTACCTGAAATGGTGGAATGGAGACCTGAAAGATACAATGGAAACCATTCATAAATGGGCAATTTACTGGTTTCCGATTTTTATTATTTTGCATTTTGGCGGGATTTGGCTGGCAGAAAAAACAGCTCAAAAGGGAATTGCTTCCAAAATGATTGGCGGAGATGATTAATAAATTTAAGAATGAGACATTTATTATTGATACTCATATTGTGCGTTTATCAATTGGGAATAGCACAAACGGATAGTTTGGTAACAGGTCAAAAGATGGATCAATCATTT
This sequence comes from Sphingobacterium sp. NPDC055346, assembly GCF_053645235.1. Classification (NCBI taxonomy): domain Bacteria; kingdom Pseudomonadati; phylum Bacteroidota; class Sphingobacteriia; order Sphingobacteriales; family Sphingobacteriaceae; genus Sphingobacterium; species Sphingobacterium sp. NPDC055346. The sequence continues at coordinate 975,615 of NZ_JBSHMI010000001.1, read as the reverse complement.
GACCACGCCTATCAATTTAAATATAAAAAGCTGATTGTACCTTCTGTTTTTATCGGATACGGAATCCTAAGCCTGACGTCTGATGATCTGAAACAGCTGAACCGTTCCACCCAATATGAAATTGGGGAGCATCAGCCGGATAAAATAAAACTGGATAATTATACCCAATACGTACCTGCAATATTGGTTTATGGATTAAATGCTATTGGACTTAAAGGAAAACATAATTTGAAAGACCGAAGTATTATTTTAGGCACATCGTTGCTGATTTCAAGTGCTGTCGTATTACCTACCAAGCATTTGGTGAGAGAAGAACGACCAGATGGTTCTAATAATTTGTCGTTTCCTTCGGGACATACTACAACTGCTTTTACAACAGCACATTTTATGTTCCGTGAATATCAGGATGAAAATATTTGGTTAAGTTTGTCTGGTTATCCAATTGCTGTTTTTACGGGAGTTTATCGCATTTTGAATGATAAACATTGGGTGGGTGATGTGGTTGCAGGTGCCGGTATTGGAATTCTCTCCACAGAAGTTGCCTATTGGTTGTTCCCAAAAGTCAGTCAATTATTTTCAAAAGATCATAGCAAAAATAGTGCTCTTGTATATCCGTTTTATCAAAATAAAACAATGGGATTAGGTTTGTCTTTAAACTTTTAAAATTATAAAAATGAAAAATATATATAAATTCATTATCGTTCTCAGCATTGCCTTAGTGGCACTTGTTCTGGAATTTATCCTGAAAGAACCGCATTATGCTAAAATCTTAATTACGGCAACCGGCATTTTGATGTCCATTGTTCTTCTGAAAGGAATGATCGACGTGCTTCGTTCCGGGAATTTTGGCGTGGATATTTTGGCGATTTCTGCCATTGCTGCAACCTTAGCTGTTGGTAATTATTGGGCGGCACTCATTATCCTCATTATGATTACCGGAGGTGATTCGTTGGAAGATTATGCCCAGAAAAAAGCCCGGAAAGATTTAAAATCATTGCTTGATAATACACCCCGAATTGCTCATAAAAAAACAGGAAACGATTTACATGATGTTCCTGTGGAGGATATTAAAATCGGTGACATCATCATCGTAAAACCCAAGGAAATTATTCCCGTGGACGGAATTTTACTGAGTGCAGAGGTGCTGCTGGACGAATCTTCGCTCACGGGCGAATCCAAACCCGTCAACAAAACCAAAGGCAACAGCTTATGGTCGGGTTCGGTGAATGGTTCGGGAGCCATTACCATTCAGGTTTCCAAACTCGCCAAAGACAGCCAGTACCAGCAACTCGTGCAATTGGTGCATAATTCCGAAAAAGAGCCGGCACATTTTGTGCGAATGGCGGATCGGTACGCTTTGCCTTTTACCATCGTTGCTTTTTTAATTGCCGGAATTGCTTATTTGATTACCAAAGATCCCAACCGCATTGCCGAAGTGTTGGTGGTGGCTTCGCCCTGCCCGCTGATTCTGGCGGCTCCCATTGCCCTGATAGCCGGAATGAGCCGTTCCAGCAGAAATGGGGTGGTGATAAAATCCGGGACTGTCATCGAAAAACTGGACAGAATGAAAGCCATCGCCTTCGATAAAACCGGAACCTTAACCAAAGGCGATCTTACTGTGGACGACATCATCCCGGAAAATTCTTATTCGCAAGACGAACTGATTGATTTTGTAGCCAGCGTAGAACAGCAGTCTTCCCACGTTTTGGCGGTTTCGGTGATGAAATATATCGGGGATAAACCGATTCCTCTGGCAACAGATTTAAAGGAAATAGAAGGAAATGGTATTGAAGGAAAAGTAAACGGCAAACTGGTGAAAGTGGGTAAACTGAATTTTGTAACGACCGAACCCATTTCAATTAAAACGGAAAAAACCTCGTTATTTGTTTCGGTGAATGACAAATATGCAGGGGAAATCACCTTTACCGATGAAGTGCGCCCCGAAGCCCGGCAAACCATTGCCCAATTAATAAAAATGGGTATCCAAAAAATTATGATGATTTCCGGCGACAAGCAAAGTATTTCTGAAAACATTGCCAAAGAAATTGGCATTACGGAAGTGCACGGTGGCTGTTTGCCGGAAGACAAACTGAAAATCCTGAAAAGTATGCCCGACGAATTTCGCCCGGTTGTAATGGTGGGTGATGGCGTGAACGATGCACCGTCGTTAACCGTTGCCGATGTAGGCATTGCGATGGGTGCTAAAGGATCGAGTGCCGCCAGCGATTCGGCTGATGTGGTGATTTTAAGAGACAATCTGCAAAAAGTGAGTGATACTATTCTCATTTCCAAAGAAACGATGAAGATTGCCCGTCAATCCGTTTTCATTGGCATTGCCGTTTGTACCGTGCTTATGCTGATTGCAGCCTTCGGTGTTTTACCGGCATTGATTGGTGCAGGATTGCAGGAAGTGGTGGATCTGATTTCCATTACCTCGGCATTAAGGGCTTTGAAGGACAGAACGTAACCACAACATTTGTTAATTGTCAGGAAAACCTTCAAAGGTCGCTGTTCAAGCAAAATAAAAACGTCCATAAAGACCGAAGGGTCGATAATGACCTGTTGAAAGGCATAAAGGGTTGTTAAAAAGAATCGCTTCTAATTAAGCAATTTTAAAAGGGGATTGTCATTCCTTTTTATTCGCCACGCAGCGGAGAGCTGCCCGTATCCGTTCAGGACGGTAATTATATACTAAATTTTCCAGTAGACGAGTACACTGAAGTATCATTGACTGACGAGCTGTTAACAGCTACCGACAAAAAACCTATAGCCGCATTTAAAGGAAAGACAGATTATATGCTGGTATTTGAAAAGGAAGAGGATGTTGCTTCTCTACTCCCTGATTTAGCGAAAATTGCCAAAATAAATGCACGAGGAATTATTGTAACCGCCAAAGGTAATCAATATGATTTCGTTTCCCGCTTTTTTGCTCCGGCATGTGGCGTTAACGAAGATGCCGTATGCGGTTCTGCACATACAACGCTCACTCCTTATTGGGCTGGACAATTAGGCAAAACTGAATTACTCGCTTTTCAACTTTCAGAAAAAACAGGCGAAGTACATTGTAAGATATTGGGTGACAGAGTTGAGCTGGGAGGAACAGCCGTACTGTATTTGAAAGGCGAAATATTCATCTGATAAAAATGGTGGAATGAGTATAGAATCAGCTAAAAAACATTTAAGCAAATGGAATATTTGATATAATAAAAAAGAACTACCATTGAACCAAAAGAATGCCCAAACAAGGTTAATTTGTTTTATCCCGTCTCTATTCTCAGCTGTTCCAGATCCTCGACTAGTACCATAAGATTCAAAGTGTTGGCAATCGAATCGGGCACTCTCGAGAGCAGACTTCCCCTCTGGTCATACAGTAGAAAACTATTCGAATGCGTATTATTTCGAAATGCATCTACAAGATAATAGAAGTTGTTTCCCGGTCCACCATGAAGGGAAACCACGGTATCACCATGTCCAATGGATGTTACGTAAAGTTTTGCTTTTGAATCAGCGGAAGGCAAGTACCAGGAGTTCATATCAAGTACATCAAGGATATCCTCAACAGATCGCTCTTGGCTCTTTAATCCCGGTGTAATCAAAAATAGTACAGTAATTAGAGACAGGATTTTTATTATTTTCATAACGAATTGGAGCATTGGTCAAAATCGAAATCACTAATAGTCAAATTCTCACGTTGAGTGTATAATGCCGCAAGGAATGTGCCATATTGCTTATTCGGAGGATGACTTTTCGAAGTTTACAGAGGATGTTTTGACTTTTTTAACCACACCATCATCATAAAAATCAATGTTTTCTATGGGGTTTTGTTGTAATCCAAAGGAATAAGAACCATACACCAAAAGCTACACTGAATCCGATCCAAGGAGACTTCATGCTGATCGCAGCAAAGAACCCGATTGTTGACAAGAAACACGTTAAAAAGAATAAAAGTAAATTTTTCATGAGTAAAAGTTTAAATATTAAAAAATTAAGTCTGTATCCAACGAATTGTAATCGTTGGATACAAATCAAGTTAAGCAGCTTTACCTGCTTATTTCTTTCTTCCTAATCAGTTCCAAAATTTTAGGCTCTGATTTCCTCAAGAACTGCATTACTTTATTTTGGACGTCATCTATAATTCTCCAATCCTTGGCGATATAAATATCTGTAACACGATTTCCATTATCGACATGGTTGAGTGCTAAAGCAACATCATCTTTACTCATCCTACAGTCATTTCTAGCTGTATTTGCGAAGGTATGGCGCGCACCATAAAGCGTTACTACCTGTACACCCGAAAGTTCTCGGAGTTTCTTCATTCCATGTTTTAATGAGGAATTGAAAGTGGTCCGGCTTGAATATCTTTGTGATAACTTTCCAATATATTTCTCCAATAAAGGTTTAGCTTCATCAATTATCCTTATACTAATAAATGCTCTGTCTTTTCGTTTCCCCTTAGTTTTAGATCGATTGTAGTCAACCCGACCATTTCGAACATTGTCAGTAGATATTTTAAATAAATCAACAGCATTCATCCCGCACAAATAGAATGAGAGCATATATAAGTCCCGAGCGAGTTCAGCCCTAGTGTTAGGTAACACTTTACAATCTCGAATTCTAATAACCTCTTCAAGATTATTATTTCTATTTTCGGTAAGAGGAGCTGAACCTACCTTATATTTTTTGAAGGGATAGTGTTTAATCAATATAATGCCCAGATCTTCATTATTGTAATGGTTCAACGCTTCATTAAATAATGTACGAAGATCTCTCATATAATTATATAAACTAGTATCCGAAACAGGCTTTGAAACAGTAGTAACGGGCTTTCCCAACTGGTTTATTCTTGTTATTGTCCGTTCAGATTTCAAGTAACGTTCAAACTGAACGAGCATATTAAAATGTATTTCATTTATTGAGACAGTTTCCCGATTAAAAAAATCAATGAGGTGGTTACGGACTGATCGATGGTTAGCGGCAGAACCATCACGACCGTCATCCTTCTCTTGTTGAATACAGTTCGCACAGAACTTGATAAAATCAATTTCTTCATCTATATTTTTGAGATAATCCCTTAATGAACCCGCGGTGAAAAAGTCAAGCTTCTCCTCGAGCTCGCTGATCGTTTTACGGTAGTCCTTTAGTTTCTTGTCAACTATTTCAAGGACAAAAGGATCTTTAATACTAAATTCTTTTTTTCCTTTCACCTTGGTGAGTTGTTTTAGGGAAAGGAAATGAGGAGTGTCTATAATTTTTTTTTCCTCTTTGTGATAGACCCTAATTTTCACATTGTAGGTTCCATCTGCTTTTTTGTGGTGTTCATAAACCTTTGCGCTTACGGTTGCCATAATCTTTTCATTACCACGAAAACCTTTGTGACGTATTTGTGACGGTTTTACGTGAAGTTCAACAAAAAACTATGCAAAACACACCGTTTTGAGGTTTTTCAAAACGTGTAGGGAGGATGTTCCAAAACCACCCTAAGGAAAGCAAAAAAGCCGTTTTACGCAAGTAAAAACGGCTTTTTTAGATAGTGACCCCGCTGAGGCTCGAACTCAGGACCCACAGATTAAGAGTCTGTTGCTCTACCAACTGAGCTACGAAGTCATTTGATAAGTCAAAGGTACAAGTCATGACAAAAAAATCAAATAAATTCTACAGTTTTTTGCGATTTTATGACATCTTCTTTATTCTCCGACCACAAACCTTACCTTCCTTACCCAAAACCTTTCACTTCCCAACCATTCCTAAATTGCCTTTTCAAAAACTTATCCGCTTCTGGAGCGTTCGGGAATTTTAAATTCAATGCATCCCATTCCAAGACCTTCCCAGGAACTCTAATCGCTACGGTACCCAATAGGATCGCTTCGGTCATCGGACCGGTCTGTGCAAAATGCGATTCCGTTTTTGCCTTTTTCAGACAGGCATCCACATAATGGTGATAATGGTTCCTTTCCTCCAACTTAGGGTACTGCAGGTCCTTGAACTTGGTCAGTGGCAACAATACCGGGGTTCCACCATGCGGAATCAACAATGCCCCTTCTGTACCGACCAACATTGCAGCCTCTTCCGGATATTCCTCGCCGTTGTTGTAAAGCGCCTGTACCTCCTTTGGTGGATAGAATTCTCCATCAAACCATTCTAAAGGCATGATATCTGACTCCGTTCTCTCATTTCCCGGGAATTTCCAGCTGATATGGTTTCCTTGCGACCAGGTGTCAGCCCGTCGTTCTGGGGAATCTTTCCAAGACTCCTGCACTTTGGCAAATACGGAAAGTGGAGCTTTCAACCCTAGTCCTTTCCAGACCGCATCGAAGATATGGCAACCTATATCTCCGGACCAACCTGTTCCGAAATCCTGCCAGGTACGCCAAATTCCGGGATGATAAACGGTCGGAGCATAAGGGCGCATTGGAGCTGTTCCAATCCATTTATCCCAATCCAGAGTCGATGGAACCTCATAGGTTTCCTTTGGTCTCGGGCCGGCCAATCGATAGCCCGAAATCCCCGAACGGTTCGAACATAAATAGGCATACTTCACCTTTCCGATCAGGCCTTCCTTAATCCATTGCACCGCCGTGCGATCACCAATAGAAGAGGCAATCTGGGTTCCAAGTTGAGTAACCACGCCAGCCTTGACCGCATGCTTGGTCAGAACTCTGACCTCCGCAACATCATGGCACATCGGCTTTTGGCAATACACATGCTTGCCGGTATCAATGGCCGCCATAGCAATAATAAAATGGTTATGATCAGGCACCGTAACATTTACGGAGTCGATATTCTTTTTCTCCTTCTCAAGCATTTCCCTCCAATCGGTATACAATCTAGCCCCTGGAACCTGCTGTGCAGCTTGTTTCAGATGGTTTTCATCCACATCACAAAGGGCCACGATCTGGATGTCGGGATGCGATTTAAATTGCTGCAGATCATGTCCGCCCATTCCGCCGACACCTATACAGGCATGCCTGAGCTTCTTGGCAGGAGTATTCGCGAAAGCTCGATCAAGGAAAAACGGGGCCGAGGCGGCCACCCCCGCAACGGTACGGATAAAATTCCTTCTGGAAGTTAAATTCTTATTGTTCATAATTGTGGGTTTAGGTTCGTATTAATTTGGTAGTACTTTTACACGGATATTCTTGAACATCACTTTGCTTCCCGGATCATGTCCCTGCAAAGCAAAAGTCCCGTGAGAGATAAATTGACCGCGTTCGGAATCCTTCTTCAGATTGGGCTCTATATATTCATAAAGCAATTGACCATTGATCAAGATCCTCACCTTTTTGCCCTTCACGATGATATGCTGGGTATACCATTCATTATCGACAGCTGGAGCCTTGTCCACATTCACCACATTATAAAGGCTACCTGACTTCTTCCAGTCCGTATGGGTCAAGTTCACCTGCACCTCGTGGCCAACAGCAGGAAAGCCCTTGACCTGGAAATCCGTGTGGAAATAAATCCCTGAATTGGATTTCGGAAAAGTCATCACATCAACCTTAAGTTCGAAATTCTTGAAGTCGTGGTTGTTCACGTCGCCCTCATAGAATAGATGGGATACATTTCCATTCACCACAATGGCCCCATCCTTTACGCTAAAGGTCTGCGGATTCTCATTGACCTTCCAACCGTTCAAGGTCTTACCGTCAAACAGAGAAATCCAACCTTCATCCTTTTCACTCTGCGTTTGCGCCAAGACAGTACCGGTTCCAAAAAATCCAACCAATAACAGCAAAACCAATCTTTGAATTGGATTTGCACTAATTCTTAATATGCTCATATAAATTAAATTTTAACTTTTGGGTCTATAATACATTGCGGCGCAAAGCTTTAGCAATCAGGTTTATAGACCTAATTTACAAAATAACTGCCAGATTGTTTATACATGCAAGCTTATTTATTGTAACTAATTTATGGGGAAGGGGATTGCGATGGATTTCGGGTTGGAGTCCGCTACCCAGCCGTGTATTTGAACCAAGATTCAAGAGATATGAGGGTAGACCCTGAACGGATTTTGAACCAGGATTATTGGGATGAGATGATGCGCCAAGATTATCATTTATTAGCCGGTTGGAAGGTATCGCGCTCGTTACGGGAATATTGGATATAACCGCTGAATATGGTCGTTTAAAAACAAAATTAAATCGATCAAAACTCTCAGTCCAACCTTATGCCTCATTTCCAATCCTGAACTGACTGTTCAGGATCAAAATGCGCAAAAGCGGTATTCTTGCTTGTTGCAAAACTACCGCTTTTGTGAGTTTTCTTAAAATTTTGAATTTGTCCCTCCCTGCTTTTATCTTTCAAATCTTGGTCAATCCTCCCATCCCGCGCTCCCCGTGAAACATTTTAATTAAAAAATTGAAAAACAGCTACTTAAATAAAATTTACTCACTCCACAACCTCAATTTCTTTCTTCGAAGAATGCGTCCTTCCGAACATATCTACCCCTTCCACTTCGATCACATGTTTACCAGCTTTAAGCTTAGGAAGTTTCAATTTCCAAAGGTGTGCCGATTGAACTGGATCGCTAGGTCTTCTGCCGGCTACCAAGGTATTGGCACCATCATAAGCCAATAGTTCTTTCATATAAGCGGGGTCTTCACCTTCTACCCTGTCCATAATGATCCAATCTGCATTATCGATCCTATAACGAACCTGATCCCTTGCAGAACCCAGGAAAAAGTTAGCATATACATTATAGCGTCCTACATATTTCGCCTTTACGACTGCCGGACCAAATAGACCGATTGTATAGCTATCATCTTTCCCTACGACCTTATAATCAAATTTATAATGGTTGCCATCTATTGACAGGATTGCATATCCTTTTGGAGTACCATCACGCATGGTCGAAGTAGGGATGCCCTGTTCATTCGGAAGGCCAGAATACCAGTCTCCAGAAGTGGTTCCCACATTGTATTCATGGTAAGGTTTGCTCCCTTTCCAGCCATCATCAGCTGTTAGGAAATTCTGTTGTTGATAATGCGTATGTGCAGATAGACCCAGGGTGTTCGGGTAATCCGCTAGGATATCAAATAATTGATTTCTGTCCTCATTACGGAATGATTTTTCATTCTCTTGAAACAGAGGAATATGATAGGCAAGGACAATCAGTTTATCTTTAGGGACAAACTTCAGGTCATTAGCGACGAAATCAATCTGATCTTGTCTCAATCCACCTTGGTAGCCTTTTCCAGTTTCCGGATGCGGATAGATAATATCATCGAGCACGATAAAGTGCGCATTTCCCACATTGAAAGAGTAATTGGCCGGGCCAAAGGCTTTCTCGAAACCCTCATCGGCGTATTTATCCTCTTTGACATCATAGTTCATATCGTGGTTACCCATTACATTGAACCAAGGGAGACCCATCTGGCCGATAGCCTGTTTATAACTAGGGTGCAAGGAAAGATCATCGCCAACCAAATCACCAAGGCTGATTCCAAAAAGTGGACCTTTTCTGGTTTTCGCTTCACTTACCACCCCATTTTTGAAGAATTCCATTTCCTCCGCGGTATATGCCTGAGGGTCACCAAAAACAAAAGCGCTAAAGTTAGCTGGTTCTTCCTTCACCGTTAAGGCAAAATCAATTGATTTTGGAAGAGCACCTGTAGCAGTTACGCCAGGGTATTTCAAAGCTGGAGAACCGTTTGGCTTGTGGATATAATAAAACTTTGGTTGATTATCGGCACCAACAGGTAAGGCATACCCAGAAGGTTTGATGACGAAGATGATGTTGTCGTTTTCAACCGGAATCTGATATTTTCCGTTCTTATCCGTTTGTACGACCTCTTTGCCATTACTGACGCTCACGCCAGCTAATCCAGCCTCTTTTTTGTCCAGACGACCGTTCGCATTAGCATCAATAAAGACAGTTCCCTTTGCCATTTCCTGACCGAAAGCTGTTCCTGTCAATAAACATGCTAGCAAGGACCAATATAATTTTTTCATGTGTTTATGGTTGTTTGCTCCAAACATAGGGTATGAAGTTAAATAAAAGATTAAGACAATGTTAAGTTAATCTTATATTCATGTGTCTTGCACAATATTATAATAATGATTGGCAAGTAAAGCGCCAGTGGATCTTATTCGAGACATATTCCGTATTTTCACAACATGTCTCGGATATGGGTCGAGCAAGAGTAAGAGCGAATGCGCAAATTTTTCAGGAGCAGAAGAAAATTTTGAGATGTATTTTATGTTAAGAAATGCTGCTTGTCAAAGGATTGGGAAGATGGCCTGGAGAATAGTCCGCTCAGGAATTGGATTTATAGTCTTCGTATCCTGACAATTGTTCTAATACGGCAGAATAAACAGCTAAATAATGTATACCCGAATAATTCACTGTGTGTGAGTTTATTCAACAAGAAAGCCCGAGTTAATGATGAACATTACTCGGGCTTTTTATTATTATACTTTGCTTAATTCAAATCTTTTAAGATTTCCTGTACTGCTCTTTCCAGTTGCGGATCTTTATCCGCAACGCGATCCGCTACGGTATTCTTGATGGCGATATCCGGAGCGACACCGGTCAGTTCCAGATCCTTTCCGTCCAGGGTATAACATCCCCACGACGGCAAACGGTAGAACGAGCCATCGACCAGACCCTTCCCTGAGGTAAAGATGATCCATCTATAGGTTTCCGTACCGATGATCTTCCCTAGTTTCAGCTCCTTGAAACCTGCCGCAGTCATTTCTGCATCTGAAAGCGATTGCTCATTGATCAGGAGCACGATTGGCTTTCCGGCTGGCGCGAAATTACTCTGTGGAGAAAGCTTACCGCCACGGTATTGCCATTTAAGGTATGGTCGTTGTGATAGGAACCTAAGCACCTCGTCATGCACATTACCACCGGTATTGTAGCGAAGGTCCAAAATAATAGCATCCTTGTTGTTCTCTTGTTCCGCCATATCGATCAAGAATGATTGCAGCTGTTCCCCGCTCATGTTCTTCATGTGCAAGTAGGCAATCCTATTCTTGCTCAGTTGATCGACCTTGTTTCGGTTGCCTCTAATCCACTCATCGTACAATAGGTCTTTGAAAGCAGCATTGCTCTGCGGACGGATATTGATGACCTCTTCCTTGCCGCCACGGTTCACCGTCAATTGGACTTCATTGGCTAGCGATGGCCAAGTAAAATAGGAGTCACGATCGCGTGTTTTATCGATCTTGTTTCCGTTCACCGCTACCAGCACATCACCCACTTTTAGATTGACATCTTTCTTGGAAGCAGGTCCTTTGGCTACGATATGTGCAACTTTATAAGGATCATTTGCATCATAGGTGACCCCAAGTTCATTCGTTATGAAATTATACTGCTTTCTTTCATCGGTACCAAAAGTACTGAAGCCCATGTGTGAGGAATTCAATTCGCCCAACATATCGTTCAATAGGATCCTTAAGTCCATTCGGTTGTTGATACCCGAAAGGTAGTTCCCATATTTCTTTTTCATCCCTTCCCAGTCAATGCCATGGAACTTCTCATCATAATAGTTCTCTTCGATATTGGCCCAGGTTTCATAGAACATCTGTTTGAATTCCTTGTCCAGGTCACGATTGAATTTGTAGCTGAGACCTACATTATCGAGTCTGTTCTGGTCGATATTATATTTCTGTATGTTTCCATTCACGATGGCAAAGTATTTTCCATCTACTTCTTGTAGACCTTGCAGAGCTCCGTCCAACACCTTTTCGGTTTTGCTGTTGGCAAATGGTTCAAAGGTAATGCGGTAAGTAGCCCATTTCCCTTCATGGTTCGATTGGTAGAATACATAAGTTTTATCCCCTTTAGCAAACAGCAATGGATTGTATTGCGTCCCTCCTTGCGGACTTACCTGGGTGATACGATCAGAAAGGCCTTGAACATCAATGCTAACGAGAACCTTCTTATCATCTTTCTTCTCTTCCTTTTCGGCAGGCTTTGCTTTTTTGTCCTTGCTGTTCTTATCGTTTTTTGTTGTTGTACTATCTTTCTTTACCGTTTCCTTATCGCTTTCCTTAAACATTTCATCGAATTTGCTGAGGCGATAAGGTTCGTCATAATTCTCAAGTGCCATTCTGTACAGGCTGGCATTTTCCATTCCTGTCGGATAGGCAGGCTTAATTCGGTTGCTGGAGAAGTAAATGTACTTGCCATCGGGCGACCATGCCGGCGAAGCTTCTGAAACCCCTGTATTGGTTAGGTTCAAGGTTTTCTTATCAGCGAGATTGTAAACGAAAATATCCTGTTCAAAATTGCGCATCGCAGTAAAGAGGACATATTTACCATCAGGCGAAAAAGTAGGAGAGGAATTCTGGAAAGCCCAAATCTCGTCCTTAACAATGGTTTCACTTTTCAAGCTGGCCAAATCCATCAGGCGTACTTCATCGCGCCCACTCAGGTATGCCGCTTTGGTATTGTCCTTATTAAAGCTGATGTCGCGATTGTTCCGATTGTCCTGGGTAAGTTGTTTGACCTCGCCTTTACCGTCTGCAGAACGGGAATACCAGTTAAGATACCCGTTCAAGGTCTGGTTAAAGATCAAGGTCTTGTTATCCTTCAGCCACATGACCTCAGAAATGCGTTCACCTTGACTTGGCATCTGGCGGACAAACTTACCGTCAACATCGGATACAAATAGCTCGCCCCGCGACACAAACGCCATTTTCTTGCCATCAGGAGAGACATCAAAATTGCTGATATTGCTCTTGACATCAAACTCCTTGGACTTGCCCAATACCTGGTTACGGCTGAGGCTAATGGCCGGTTGGCTGGTTTTCTTGCTGGCAACGTCATAGACAAAGAGTTGATACCCTTTCTCAAAGACCACCGCAGCACCATTGGCAGCGACCTGAGGACTGCGGATAGACTCAGGAAACTGGGTCAAGCCTTGTTTTTTCCCATTGTTGATGCTGTAAAGATTGTATTCGTTATTGCCTTCATCTGAGGCGAAGTAGATCGTTCCTTTGCTGTCCACTGTTGGCCAAAGGTCCTTCCCTTCATAGCTGGTGTATTCCTTATAGGCTTTAGTTTTAGGATTATAGCCCTTGATATCCGGGTTAAATGCGCCTTTATATCGTTTTCTATTGGCTGCGCTGTAGCTTTCCCAAGAATCGGTGAAAAGCAATTCCCCGCTAGGGGTTTCCACCATATTGTGGATATAGTTGAAGAAATGGGGAAAGATACGCTCTGCGGTACCACCATCCTTACTTACCTTGTAGCTGCTGAGGCGATTCTCGCGTCCTGAGGTAAAATACACCTGTTTGCTATCCCAGCTCCACGAATCGACCTCATCGGTAGCTTCGTGGAAGGTAATCTGTTTGATGTTTCCACCAGCCATCGGCATGATGTATACATCCATATTTCCGTTTTGGTTGGAAGAGAAAGCAAGCCATTGCCCATCTGGAGAGATCCTTGGCATAACTTCATTTCCCTCCATTGCCGTTAGGCGCAGAGCGGGACCGCCAGCAGCTGGAACTTTCCAAAGATCGCCCTCAAAACTGAAGACAATCGTCTGTGCATCGGGGCTAAGCGTTGGATTGGACAAAAAGGTTGGTTGAACCTGAGCCTTCAATTGCATGGATCCCCCTAACAACAAGGCTATGGACAATAATGTTTTATTCATAAATTGGGTCAATTTCGAATTGATTCAGAACAAATGTACAATTCAATTTTAGTATTATTAAAACCTGACCCTGGAAATTCCCGACAATAGCCTTGGAATCAAAAAGCACCCAATAAAAACAGGATATAACGATAAGATTAATAAACAGTTATAATTGTGTATTTTTTACACTTATCTATACTACTTATCTGAAAAATGTGCTATTTTTGTTACAAATTTATCAACGATGACATCATTAGGTGAGGCAGGCAACCATGTCTCTCAATCCATGAAAAGCAGGATCCGGTGGGCGGTAGCCTTATTTTACTTTGGTCAAGGTTTGGGCTTTGCGAGTTGGGCAAGCCGTATCCCGACCATCAAAACGGCATTGGGGCTGTCCGAAGCCCAGTTGGGAACCATCTTATTGATGTTACCGATTGGCCAATTGCTGACCATGCCTATTTCGGCAGCCTTGGTCAACAAATACGGTAGCCATAAAATATTGCCTTGGGCGGCATTCCTCTATGCTTTGGTATTGTTGTTCATCGCTTTTTCAACAAACGCCTGGTTTTTGGGTGCTGCACTTTTCCTTTTTGGGGTAACGGGTAACATCTGTAATATTTCCGTCAATACCCAAGGTGTACTCGCTGAAGAGCTGTACGGCCGATCTATTATGTCATCCTTCCATGGGGCTTGGTCCTTGGCGGGATTCACCGGTGCCTTGATCGGTTTGTTGACCTTGAACTTCAATATCAACACCTATGGCCATTTCATCGGGGTTATCGTCCTTTTGACCATCAATATCCTGTTGAACAAACAGTTTTTGGTTCCGGAAGTCAGTACCGAGAAGAAGGAAAAAGAAAAGACCAAGTTTAAACCTGATGCATTGATCGTACAACTGGGTATCATAGGTTTCTTCAGTATGGCAACGGAAGGCGCCATGTTTGATTGGAGCGGTGTGTACTTCAGTGATGTTGTACATGCCCCAGAGAACTTAGTGATCTTAGGATATGCCTCCTTTATGATCATGATGGCAACCGGCCGATTTATCGGAGATGCCATCATCAGTAAAATTGGTAGGCAAAGGACCCTACAGATCAGTGGAATCCTGATGTTCGTGGGGATGTTATCTTCCGTTGTTTTTCCAAACCTTTGGGTCTGTACACTGGCCTTTATGCTGGTCGGATTAGGCGTTGCCTGCAATGTGCCTACGGTTTACAGTGTAACTGGAAAGCATAAGACCATTCCTGCCGGTGTGGCCTTGGCCATGGTTTCCAGTATCTCCTATCTCGGGTTCTTAATGGGCCCTCCACTAATCGGATATGTGGCAGAAATATTTAATCTACGATATTCATTCGCCCTGTTTTCAATGTTCGGCTTCTTGATGTTCATCATGACCAGCCGACTGAAAATCTTTAGGGAGCAATAAAGGCTTAAGGCTTTACGGCCTTAAGCTTGTCCAATTCTTTTCCTGAAATCTTTAATATGGTGCCATGTCTCAGGTCTTTGGGCAGTTCCAATTGATCGCTGATATCGGTCCAAGTCTTGAGGTCCTTTGATTTGATCAGGCCAAAATGATTGTCCATGTACCGGTCGAAATAAACATAGTATTCCCCGTTTATTTTGGCTACGGTGGGTCCTTCTGCCCAATAATCTCCGGTGATCTTCTCGCTGGCATCGCTGTAAGGACCCTCTAAGCTATCTGCAAAAGCAAGTTTTAGGTTTTTCTCGGCCTTAGGTTCGCGGGTTTCATCCTTGATGACCATCATCCAGTTGTTTCCATTTTTCAGGATTGTGGCATCGATCGAGTTGAAGCCTGGATCATAGAGCAGCATGGTTTCCGAGAATGTCTTGAAATCCTTGGTCAGGGTATAGTACATCCGATGGTTATAGCCATTATCCGCCTCTACCTGTGTTTCGGGAAACTCTCCGGTAATGGTGGATGCCCAATAAATCATGTATTCTTTGCTTTCGGGATCATAGGTGACTTCTGGAGCCCAAGAGTTCCGGGTGCTGTCCTCATGTTCCATGACCGGTATATATTGTTGTTCTGACCAATTGATCAAGTCCTTGGAGGTCGCATGGCCAATACCCTTCTGGGTCCAGCTAACGGTCCAAACCATGTGATAGAGACCATCGCCTCCCTTGATGATACAAGGATCCCGCATCAGTTTGTCAGGGCTCAATTTTGGAGTCAGAAAGGAGGCATCGTTCTTTAAGGCCGTCCATTTCAAACCATCTTCACTATAGGCTAGATGCAAGCCATCTTCACCATTTCCCTTAAAATAGGAAAAGATATACGCGGAATCTTGCTGAGCTGTAGCTGATAATGCAAGGCATAAAAGTGCCAGGAAGGAAATTAGTTTATTATACATGGATTAGGTTTTGTGATTACCCAAATATAGTTAAAATAAGCCTTTTTGCAAGGTGTGAACCCCAGTACGCTAAAGAATCATTTATACCAGGGGTTCTGTTTTTTGTCTTGAATAGAAAAATTTCAATATATTTAAGAAACGGGCTATGCATTATTAAAATTTAAGGCAAGCAGCAGGAATCACCTTTAACACCTATGACCGCATGGAAAAATACCTGAAAAAGATAGTTGAAGAGAAGGATACAATCAAGAAGGTTGATTTATCTGAGAAGTGGCTGGAAGAAGTTCCAGAGGTACTCAGGGAATGCAGGATGGTTGAGGAAATTAAACTGACTGGAAACGATATTTACGAAATACCAGATTGGCTCTTTGAGCTTCCCCATTTAAAGAAACTCGATATTTCCTTAAACGACATGGAGACCTTGCCTTCCGCCATAATAAAAGCGAAGGATTTGGAATTCCTTTCTTTTGATTCACCCATCAAGAAGCCTTTGCCGAAAGAGTTGGCACGTTTGAAAAAACTCAAGAAATTGGTGATCCATGAACAGATCTATGGTTTCCCGGATGAGTTCTTTGAGCTTACTTCCCTGGAGGAAATTGAATTTTATACCCCAAAGATAACCAGTATCCCCGACAGCTTTTCGAAGTTGGTGAACTTAAAATCCTTTACATTGACGCAGCTCCTGTTTGAAGGAAAGGCTAAGCCAATTGATTTTGAAGCTGTAATCGAGGTCCTTTCTACCCTTCCAAAACTGGAGAACTTGAGCTTTTCGCTAAGTGGAATGTTGAGCATTCCTGAAAATATCAATAAACTACAAGGACTAAAGGAACTGAACCTAAGTGGTAATGGCATTAAGGTCCTTCCTAAGGCGATTTTTGAGTTGAGTGGCTTAAGACTGTTGGATCTAGGACAGAACGGAATCAAGACCATCCCAGCCGATATAAAAAACCTGAACCAGTTAAGGACCCTTAAAATAAATTCGAATTTCAATCCTCCGATCGATCTCCAAAACCTGTTCAACAGTGTCAAGGAGCTCGCTAACCTACAGGACCTGCAGCTATGGAGCTGCCAGACCAGTATTAAGCTTCCTGAAAACATTGCCGAATGGACTTCCTTAAGAGAATTCGATATTGATAATAATAAGGTAAAGCACCTTCCGGAATCCATGCAGCAGATGACCTGGCTGAAAAAGTTACGCATCAGTACCAATCCTATTCCGGAGGAGGAGAAAGTGAATCTTGTTAAGGCTTTGAAGGGCACAAAGGTGATTGTGTAATGAGGGGGGGGTGGGTTTTGAACCAGGATGGAATGGATGAGAGGATGGGCCATGATCGTGGCGTGGGAAAAATAAAATAACCCTAGATTGGTATTACGCAGTGGAGGGGCGTATTGAATACGCCCGCAATATCTTAAATGTAGCTTTTACACCGTCAATTCAATATTCACTATGGTTCCCTCTTCTGGCATAACATCATAATCCAAACTTCCTTTCATGATGTCGACACGGTTCTGAATATTGTTAAGTCCCATTCCATTGGAGGCTTTTGCTCTTGAAAGGTCAAATCCTTTGCCGTTATCTTCGACGGTGATCAAGATCTGCTCGTCATTCTGGATGCATTGGACCAGGATATGGTTGGCATCTGCATGGCGAAGGGCATTGCTCAGAAGCTCTTGGATAATGCGATAGATATTGACCTGATAATGCTGGTTTAAGTTGGGGTCTAAGCCTTCGGTTTGCAGCTCTATTTTGGTCCTGCTGCTGGAAAGGGCACTGCAGAGATCCGTTAAGGCAACATCCAGCCCACTTCGCAGGAGATTGGACGGCATCATATTGTGGGCAATTCGTCGCAGTTCTATAATGGATCGGTCAAGTTGATCGACGGAACTGTCTATTTCAGGTTCCTGGAAGTTGTTCTGCACGGCAGATAGCTTCATCTTGATGCCAGAGAGTGCGCCTCCAAGGCCATCATGCAGGTCCTGGGCGATCCTTTGCCGTTCCTTGTCCTCCCCTTCCAAAAAGGCTTTTGTCACTTGCAGTTCCCTTTGCTGTTCCAATTCCTTGAACTTAAATTCATTGGCTCTTTTCTGGTTTTTCAGGATATTGTTCAGGTATAGGAAGGCCAACAATAGCACCGCAGCACCGACTGCAAGGAGCAGCACCCAAAGCCTCTGGTTCTTCTGTACCAGCTCGGCAGCCTGTTTCTCTGCCTGTAACTGGGAAATCTGCTTGGCTTTTTCTGCTGACTGATATTTGTTTTCCATATCCAGCATATCCTTTTTGTAATCTGCGGCATGCAAACTATCATTTACCGTGATGTATTTTTGTGACCATTCATAGGCCTCCTTCATGTTTCCGGTATTGGCATAGGTCTCGGCCAAGAGGTTGGCATAGGAATTACGGTCACTAGGCAATAGGGTTGTACTTTTCAGCAGGTCCTGCATCACATCGATAGCTTCCTCATTCCTGCCTATCTTACGCAATAGGTTGAACTTGGCAAATTTTGAACGGTTTATGTAGAAGTTCTCAGGACCGGATCCTTGAAAAGCAATGGCCTTGTCAAAACTGTTGATCGCCTGTACATATTTACCCATCTTTTCATAATAAACCCCTTCGGGAAAATAATAGAACAGGAAAACATTAGATTCAGGATAGTCCTTCAATACTGCATAAGCGGCATCCAAATAGGCTTTGCTGGAATGCAGGTCATTCAGGTATAGGTTGTTTTCAGCAAGTAAGATGGTTACTTCCAGTATGCCCTCCAACTTCGTGATCTCACTTTCGGCAGGAGCTTCCTTGAAGAGTGCAAGTGCATTTTTGAGGTAGTCATTTCCGCGTACCCGTTCAGTCGCGTTTAAAAGACTGGTGGCCACGAATTTATTGGCATTGGCAATGCTAAATTTATCTTTGGATTCCTTGGCATAGGGAAGCGCATGGTTAATGTAGGACTCTAGACCGCCTTTCTCGTTCCCTTTTAGCTGGCTGAGGACGCCACGCATGATCCATAGGCCGCTCAAGGTCTTCTTGGCTTCTGGATCCTGTATGTCTTTTAGCAGGCTGTCACTACGGTTAAGGTTGTTTTCAATCTTGCTCATTTCCTCCAGACCGATACCAAACAGGGCTTCGTTGTAACTGGCTATCCCTTCCAAAAGGTTATTCCCTTGGGCATACTTTACCCCCTGTTCCAGACGCTGCTTGGCTAGGTCCATGTTCCTATACTTCTTGTACATATAGGATAACCGGAAAGCCGTCATCGCTTTGGCACTATCCGTCTTGGCATCCAGGAGTCTCTTTTCCAATGTTTTCAGGTATTCATGGTCTTCATCAATCCGGATAACCAATTGTGAAAAAGCAGATAGGGTCAGGCAGCATAATAAGCAGAGGGAAACAATATACTTCATAGTCAAGGTTGAAAAAACAGCTAGTGCAGTTAATTATTATCAGCTAAATTATTGAAATTAAGGGAAATGTACAAAATAATTGAATCGAAGGAAAATTTAGACCAAGGGATTGTTTTTTCAATTAATTGAAAAACAAGGAGGTCGGTATTAAAGCATGTCTAAAATGTCGGCCTTACTCAATGTGTTGAAGAATGCGTTTTCTGTTTGGATTAGATCTTGAGCCAGCTTGCTTTTCCGCTTCTGTAACTTCAGGATCTTTTCTTCAATGGTATTTGAGCAGATCAAACGCACGGCCACCACATTTTTGGTCTGCCCAATCCTATAGGATCGGTCGATGGCTTGGTTCTCCGCTGCTGGGTTCCACCAAGGATCGACGAGATAGACATAATCTGCTTCTGTAAGGTTCAAACCAACCCCGCCTGCTTTTAGACTGATCAAAAAGATCCGGACTTCCTCGTTGTTCTGGAAGTTGTGGACCTTCTTGCCTCGCTCCTTACTTTGACCTGTTAAGTACTCAAAGGAGATATTTCTTTTTCCCAATTCAGCTCTGATCAAATCCAGCATCTCTACAAATTGGGAAAAGACCAAGATCTTATGTTCCTTAGATTTATTTAGGATCTGTTCCAAAAGGATTTCGACCTTAACCGCATTCTCTGCGGCATGGCCTTTTTTCAATAGCACTGGTGAATTACAGATCTGCCTGAGCTTGGTAAGCCCTGTAAGGACATGCATGCTGTTTTTCTTGATATCCTCATCCTCATTGGCCGATATAAATTCGCGCAGTTCTGTCTCGTAAGCCTCATAGATCTTCCGCTGTTCATCGTTCATTTCACAGTAGATGAGCATTTCCGTCTTCTCTGGAAGCTCCTTGGCCACCTGCTTCTTTGTTCGGCGAAGGATAAAGGGCCTCACCTTTTCCTGCAGCTCAATGGCTCTTTTGCTATACTGGAATTGGTCTATCGGAATGGCATAGGTATCCTTGAAGAATTGCTTGCTCCCCAATAAACCAGGATTAGCGAAGGATAGCTGCCCATAGAGGTCAAAAGTATTGTTCTCAATTGGGGTTCCCGTCAGTACAATCCTGTTCCTAGCCTGTAATAAGCGGGCGGCTTTATACCTTTCGGAGTTCGGGTTCTTGATCGCTTGGGATTCATCCAAGAATATATAATTGAATTTATAGTTCTTTAGGAACCTGATGTCAGAAAGCAGCATGCCATAGGTCGTCAGGACCACATCATGGCCATCAAGTTGATCTATGCTCTTTTCGCGATCGGGTCCATAATGCTTTATTACTTGCAGCGAAGGTGCAAATTTTGCTATTTCATCCTCCCAATTGAAAAGAAGCGATGTAGGAACCACAATCAGGTTGGTTTTTTGACCATGCTTTTCTTTTTGTGAAAGGATAAAGGCCAGGATCTGTATGGTTTTTCCCAATCCCATATCATCGGCCAAGCAACCTCCAAAGTTGTAAGTGTCAAGGAAATTAAGCCAGTTAAGTCCCTCTTGTTGGTATTCCCTTAATTCGGCCTTCAGGTCTTTCGGGGTTGCGACCGGAGTGATCTTCAGTTCAGATGAAAAGTCGCTTTTTAACAATTCGATTTCATGCTGGACTTCCTTGCTCATGATCTCTCTGTCAAACAGATCGGAAACCTCAGAGTAGTTAATCTTCGGTATGGTAATCATTTCCTGGTCTATTTCTCCGATCTGGAAAAAGGCTGCAATTCGCTCGATCCATTCCTCAGGAAGCAGTCCCAGACTGCCATCATCAAGCTGTACATACTTGCCTTTGTTTCGTATGGTCCGGTGAATCTGCCTCAGGGCTGCCTGTTGGTTTCCAAATCCGACCTTCAACTTGGCATTGAACCAGTCCAAGCCGCTGATAATCTCTATCGAGATTTTGGCTTTATGCGAATTGACCCTATTGTTCTTGATTTCACTGAAGCCTAAAATGGAAATATCCTCCTCACGCCACTCATCAAAGACCTCAATAAACCAATCGTCATCCAAGAACTTATCTTTATGCAGATAGAAATAATTCCTTTCCACGACCTGGCTTTCGAAATCCGGATGCTTTTCCATAATGCTGGAAACTAATTTATCCTCTTCTACATAATCCCTTTCGAGCTGAAATACATTGCCGTTTTGATCGGTATCAAAAAGCTGTTTTTTAGAGGTTGTAGGTACTTCTATTTCCCCATATTTCATGACTGGCACTATGGAAATGTAATTGCCGTCCTGTTCGAGATAGATGAGCTTCTGTTGCTCATAGCTCTTCTCTTTCAGCTGTGCAGGGGTCGCCTGCTTGATGTAGCTGTAATTGACGTGAAGGATGTGCTCTAATGGCGAAAGGATATCCTGGAAGAACTCCTCATACTTGTTTGCATGAAGGACCAGGATTTCATTATTGCCCTTGAAAAATTTGATGACCCGCAATAGGTCTGGATTATCGATAAAATAGAGGGTCTTGCGATAATAAAGCAGATAATCGTTGCGGATGTTCAGCTCTTTGAATCCTAATATGTTGTCCTTGAATAGCAATTCACCTGTAATTTCATAGAAAGGCTCTTTTTTAAGGACCGTTAGCCTGATTTCAGCTTGCAGCTGTTCTAACTTTACTAAGGCTAGGGATTTGGGAGAAAGTGATTCGGATACTTTGCTGTCATGGATGTAAAAGTCTAAACCCAAAGGGTTCTTTATGATCTGTTTTAAGGGTTCGGCATCCAGATCAAGTTCATCATCGTTGTATTTATTCTGAAAGCTATGGATCGCCGTATAAAACTTCAGTAGTTCCGGCTCATCAATCTTCCAAACCTGGGCCATGGGATCCATCGTCTCAATAGGATTTTTGATCTTTCCGGCCTTAGTATGATCGGCTTTCATCAATTGAAAGTTCAATTGGCTGTAATACCGGTGTTTGTCAATCAGGATAAAGGGTTTCTTTGTTAAAATATCCTGAGCTGTGGTTTTTAGTTTGACTTGTTTTGGACTTAGACCCTTTGCCATGGCCTGTTTGTCATAGGGCAACAAACCCTGGATCTTAGGCTCTACCGACAGCTTTCCATCCACATAGTGCAGATCAAAGTAGCGGTCTAGAGCGGGCTCATTATCTAAGCCATAAGGCTTTGCATATTGTTTCAATGTCTTTTCCCGAAGATCGGCATCAAAGAAAACCCGGTATTCTTCCTTTTCCAAGATGGCATGTATGGCCTCGCCCTGATGCTCACACATCTTCTTGGAATAGTTTGCACAGGAACAACTTGTTACAATCCGATCCTGCAACTGAAGGACTGACACACTCGGGTAAACAAGGCCCGGAGCAGCCTTCGTAAAGACTCCACAGTTTAATTCTATGCTGACGGGATATATGTTCCTGTAATCCTTGCTGTCCATAAAGCGTGCCCGCTCGACATGCTTGAGTATTTCAAATACGGAAAGCTTGCTGAAATTGTAGGCTGGAAGAATATGTTCTTTATCTATTCCCATGGAAGCGGATTGAATGCGGAAGTAAGGATACGAAAATTTGATCTTTTACAGGTCGCTTTATTGATATTAATTGCCAAAAGATTCAACAAAATTAAAAATCTATAGAATAATAACATTTGTTTTAATTCATGGATTAATTTTATTTATATTGTGTTTAAAATGAGTAGCTTAAACCACAGACCAAATCCTGCTAAGACTTTCAATGTAGTCTTTGGATTATCCTTTGGGACCATCTTCTTATTATTGATGGCCATTGGCCTTCCGATCCTAATCCATTCACAACAAGGCGATTGGAAATACGATTTAGATAAATCTCCAGCAACCGCTTTCTTTTATTTAGGATTGGGCCTACTCCTCTGGCTTACTGTAATCTATCTGTTTTATAAGAGATCCCTTTCCAACCTTTTAAAAGCTAAAAGAGATTATAAAGACCTAATAAAAGAGGGTAAAAGAATTAAAGGCAAAATAGTCGAGCAAAGGATCTTGCAGCAAACTGCCGATGGAGAAAGCAAAATGATCAAGATCTCTTTTGTGAACCTAGTAAAATCAGAGTTGACATTTAGTTTACCGTTTGTCGATACCAAGCCTGAAATGAACCGTTACCAAGTAGGAAAAGATATTGGATTGTTGGTCAGCACGGATCCAAAAAAACCAAGGATAATGTTGGAAGACGCAAAGGTAAAAATCGATAAAAGCATGTTGATCTACGCTTACTCCGTACTTGCCGTTTTGATATTGACGCCTATAGGGCTATTGATTTATGGAATGCTTTATGAGAGCCAAGATGCTGGATGGCGCTATCTGTCCTTTGGGCATCCCTTTATTCTCTCGCCATTTCTGGCATTGATCTATCTCGGGGTTTTCTCTTTTATCAATCTTTTTTTGCCTAAATCTACTAAATCGGATCGTTTACTTCTCTATGGAAAACCCGCTATCGCGACCATTGTGTCGACTCAAGAAACGAACCTTTCAGTCAATGAAAAGCCTCAAATAATGGTTACAATAGAGTTTCAGGACAAGGGAAAAACCATTGTAGCTTCTTTTAAGAAGTTGTACGGCCTCCTGGACATTTCCGGAATTGCTGTTGGGAACCAAATAAATATCTTATACGATGCGGAAGACCCGCAATCCATTGAAGTTGTCGATTAATCTATGAAAAGGACTTTTTATCATATTATATCCTGCATTGCAATCCTTGCATTGTTTTCTTCCTGTCAGCAGATCAAGAAAAGTTTTGAGGACACCATGAAACCTCGCCAACAAAAGGAAGCAAGTGACCATTCCATGGAAAGGACAAGCAGTTCTTCTTCGGTAACAATTGATGTCACAGCCCCTGATGAAAAAAAGGAGCAAAGCGTATATGCAAGTGCTGAGGAACTGGACAAGATCCAGGCAGAACTGATGAACCTGCCGAAGTTCAAAGGAAAAAAGATCATGATGCACCAGGACCTATATTTCTTTGATTTCCAAGGTGGCCGAATCAGCATCAAGATACAAGATCCCGATAAGCCCGAAAACATCGATACCTATACCTACTCAAAGGGGATGTGGTTGGATCCTACGCCTGTAAAGATTTCAGGAAACTTAAAGATGGTCGATCTTTTGTACCCATTGGATAAAGTTAAGTTTTCTACCGTAAAGAAAATCCACGATACCTTGATTGAAGAAGCCAAGGGTATTGAGGGCGGTACCCCTTCAGACCATGTCTATTTTGTCCACATGAAGGTTGCCAATATGGATGTGACGCATTGGTACTCTTCCATCTCTGGAGCTAGAAAAGATGTTTATCTCTACTTTGACGTGGATGGTAATTTGACCGAGAGAAGGTAGAAGGCCTTTTCTCTCTGCACCCACATATGAAAGGATCATTGCTTAAGCTTAGGTCCTTCCTTCATTAAACTGGAATAGGAAAGGCTGAAAGCAGATAGACTTTGATACCCTACTTTATAGGCAATCTCCGTCAGGGTATATTTTCTTGTATCGAGAAGTTCGATACTCTTTAATATCCGCACTAACTGCAAATATTTCTGCAATGTAATACCTGTTTCTTTCTTAAAGACCCTTTGCAGGGTCCTGACCGATAGGTTTGCCATTTCCGCCAAGGCATGGATATCAAAACTGAACTTATAGTTGCTATTGATGTAATTACATAGCGGGATCAACCTTTCATCAGAAGGAACTGGGATTTCTAGGGCCATGCTCTCTTCGCAAAAGTTAGGCAGGCTGTATAATAAAGCTTTCAAAAAGAGCTTTTGTTCCATGTCGATATCAAGTACCCTATTCCATTTTGATGCATATAGCAACATTTCCTTTAACACTGCTGGCGCTGGAAAAACATGGGTCTTCCTGAAAAAATCCCCTTTTGGAACCTCCTTAAAAAGAACCGACATCAAATTCACCGAACTTGACTCCGTAGTTGTTTTATGAGGTTTTGCGCTGGGAATCCAGATGATATGGTTTTGGGGAACTAAATAGATCTTTTTGTCAATATGGAAATACTGATAGCCCTCAGTCACATAGTTTAACTGAAAACTGAGGTGCTGATGCTCTTTATCATCATGTTTCCATTGCGCATCATACCATACATAGGTATCAGCACTGATATTATCTACGTATTCCCCGATCTGTTTATCCGGATGACCTAGCTTTTCCATGTCGTTGTATATGTAGTAAATGGCAAAGTTAATAAAAACGACAAGCTTATCTTTGTGGCCAAGATCAGATACAAGTAAAATCATGGACGAAAAAATGCAACAAAATCATACGACAAGGAATTCATGGTTGGGAATATTGCTCATCATTTGGGTAGGCAGCAACCTTAGATCGCCTATAACTGCCGTAGGTCCCATCTTGGATGAAATCAAATCGGCAATGGATCTGGATAATATTCAGGCCAGCTTTCTGACCTCCATTCCGCTCATCGTATTTGCATCTTGTTCTATTTTGGTGAGTAAAGCCACTGAAAAACTAAATATCCGGCATGGCCTGATCTATTCCTTAGCGATCTTGATTTTAGGATTGTATTTAAGGGTAGCAGGGAGTGTCACAACCCTTTATTTGGGCTCAGTTTTAATAGGTTTAGGAATATGCGTGGGTAATGTTTTGACTCCTGCCTATATCAAGAATGAGTTCCCTGCAAAGATCGGGCTAATGACCGGTATTTTTTCGGTTTCCATGAACTTGGTGGCAGCCCTGGCATCAGGCTTTAGTATTTCCATCGGAGAATGGACCGGTGCCGGCTGGAAAGGATCCCTGTCGGTCTGGATCGTTATTGCGGTCATAGCTTTATTGATTGTAATTGCTGAATTATTTTGGGGCAAAAAACCAGTAAACCGGCAAGTAAATACCTCGGAAAACATAAAGTTCAATATATTCCGTTCCAAACAAGCTTGGAACATAAGCCTCTTTATGGGCTTGCAATCTTTAGTTTATTATTGCCTGGTCGCTTTTCTACCGACCGTACTGATGGAATATGGAATGAGCAAATCCGCTGCAGGCTGGGTGTTTTCCATCCTTCAGTTGGCGATGCTGCCCGTTATGCTCATCAGTCCAATTGTTGCCAGTAAGATGAAAGATCCTAAATCGATGATCTATTTAATCGGTGTTCTCTACTCTGCCGGTATACTCATGCTGTTGTTATTGAAGGATCAATACATCTATTTTACGGCCATACTATTAGGGGTAGCAGGAGGCCTGGCATTTAGTTTAGCTATTTTGTTTCTGTCCTCAAGGAGCAAAACTATGGTCGGCACCATAAAGATTTCAGGGAAGGCGCAGTCCATTGGCTACCTGATTGCAGCCTTTGGTCCGCCCTTGTTTGGAAAGTTGCATGATTATGCCCTCTCTTGGTCCTATTCATTTTATTTCCTGTTATTGGTGATTGTACTGATGACGGTGTTTGGTAGAAGGTCGGCCAGGCCAAGGTTTGTGGAAGAGCATTAAGCTGGAAAGCAAAAAAGCAACTCAATGAGTTGCTTTTTTTGTAGCCCCGAGCAGAATCGAACTGCTATCAAATGTTTAGGAAACATCTATTCTATCCGTTGAACTACAGGGCCGTGCTGCAAAACTAATATTTTATGGACTTAGAGCAAATTTTATTTTCAACTGATTGTATTTAGGTCTATTAAAAATATACTTAACTGTCAAACCGACCTTTCTGCCCATCAAAATATTTTTCCCTGCCCAGCCGATCAAATAATCCCCTGACAATCAAAAAGAAGGCTATTTGTGATATAAGTCATTCTTATATGTGATACTGGTTTTAAATAGATAAAACCGATAGTTAATAAGTATTATCGATTATTTTTAGGCGTTAAAAAGTGTATCTTTGTACTACAAAAAAGAAAAGAAAATTATTATGAGTTTTACAGGTAAAAATTTCCCGAACATTACAGTAGATGCAATTGACTATTTAGGCGACAATTTCACTTTGAATTTGTTCGAAAAAGCACAACAAGAGAACAAGAAGATCTTATTATTTTGGTATCCAAAAGACTTCACTTTCGTTTGTCCTACAGAGTTACACGCATTCCAAGAGGCTGTTGCTGAATTCGAGAAAAGAAACACTATCGTAATCGGTGCATCATGTGACTCTGCAGAGGTTCACTTTGCATGGTTGAACACTGCAAAAGACAACGGCGGTATCGAAGGTGTTGAATACCCGATCATTGCTGATACTAACCGCAACCTATCTAGCGTATTAGGTATCTTAGAAATGAAAGAGGTTGAACACCCTGAATACGGAACTCTAGTTGAAGGTTCTGCGGTATCTTACCGTGCTACTTACTTGATCGATGAGACTGGTAAAGTATTCCACGAGTCAGTAAATGATATGCCTCTAGGCCGTAATGTAAAAGAATACATCCGTTTGATCGATGCTTATACGCACGTTCAGAAACACGGTGAAGTGTGCCCAGCAAACTGGGAAGAAGGTAAAGAAGCGATGAACGCTACACGTGATGGCGTTGCTTCATACTTGTCACACAATTAATATTCCCCCATACTGAAAGAGGAGGGACAACCTCCTCTTATTTTTTCAGATCAACTCTTAAATCAAAAATCATGTTAGAAGAATTAAGCTCAGACAATCTACAAGAGGTCATCGACAGCAATGATACGGTGATGGTTCAATATGCTGCTTCTTGGTGTGGTAACTGCCGCATTATGAAGCCTAAGTTCAAAAAATTAGCAGGTGAAAACGACAACGTGAAATTTGTAATCGTAGATGCAGAGAAGTTCCCAGAATCAAGGAAACTTGCTAATGTAAACAACTTACCAACTTTCGCTGCTTTTAAAGGCGGAAAGTTGATCAATCAAGTACAAACAAATAAAATCGAAGGATTAACAGAACTATTAAATGAAGTTACCAATAATTAAACATCTTACGGAATTTATAGCCGAAAACGACGCAGACTTCGTATTGGAAACAATCGAAACCTTGGAATCGTTGACCGAAGTCTCTCAATTGAAAGACGAAGAGCTAGATGTAATTGGTGAATTGATCTCCAATATGTACGGCGCCATCGAAGTCAACAAATTGGTTCAAGAAGGAATGCCACAAAAAGAAGCCCTGAACACCTTTATGAAGCGTGTTTTAGGCTCCATTGACAAGTAATTCGCATAAACAATCATAAGGTCAAGCTATTGACCACATTTTTCTTTTCCACAAAAGCCTGTGCATAACTGTGTTTTTGTGGAAAAGTTTTTTATAAATACCGCGACTAATCAAATTGATTTATATTACTTTTATATTTATTAAAGGTTAGACCAAAATAAAGCGCATCATCCTGCTAAAAATTAAACCAACGGAATTAATACCAAGGTTTAAAGTCGAAGATTTTTAATTGTTGGTAAAAGGAATCAAATTATTTTGATTCCTTTTATTTTTTTACACGAATCTTATTACTTTTAAGGATGATTCACAGATTCTTAGGCCTAATCTTCCTATTCCTATCATCTTTTTCGGTTGCTTTTGCACAGCAGAGCAATTCGGCTTCCTTTATTAAGCTCAAGATCGATAAGCTTGGAACACTAGGTACCGCGCTTTATTTCGCGGCCCATCCAGATGATGAAAACACCAGGCTCATTGCCTATTTAGCCAATGACCGTAAATATAGAACTGCATATCTTTCCCTGACCCGTGGTGACGGCGGACAAAACTTGCTAGGGACAGAACAAGGAATTGAACTTGGTCTGATCCGTACTCAGGAATTATTGGCTGCCCGCGCTATCGACAAAGGGGAACAATACTTCAGTGCGGCCTACGATTTTGGCTTTTCCAAAACGCATGAGGAAACCTTCAGCTTCTGGAAAAAGGAGGATATCCTCCGTGAAGCGGTCTATATGATCCGTAAGCTCCAACCGGATGTGATCATAAACCGCTTTCCACCGGATAGCCGTGGCGGCCATGGACATCACCAGGCTTCTGCCATCCTGGCCAAGGAGGCCTACGAAGCAGCGGCAGATCCCAACCGCTTTCCCGAACAGCTGAAAGAACTGAAACCATGGAAAGCCAAGCGTATTGTCTGGAATACCGCCAATTTTGGAGGCATGAACAATACATCGGATGAGCAACTGAAAGTCGTTCTGAATGACTACAACCCTTTATTGGGCTATTCATATGGTGAAATATCTGCCATGAGCAGATCCCAGCACAAAAGCCAAGGTTTTGGTGCTGCCTCCAACCGAGGCAAAACAACCGAGTATTTTGACCATGTCGCTGGCGAAAAAGCAACAAAAGACCTATTTGAAGGCATCAACACAAGTTGGGAGCGCCTAGGCGAACCCGTGAAGAACATCGAGACCAAAATCCAATCTATACAGAGCGCTTATAATATCAACCATCCTGAAAAATCAATCCAGGAATTGGTAGCCCTGCATCAATTGGTTAAAGCATTGAAGCCTTCTGTATACAGGGATCAGAAAATCAAGGATATTGAAGACATTATCCTATCCTCTGTCGGCATAGTTGCAGAATCCATTGCCTCCAAGCCGAATTATGTGGTTAATCAAGCTTTTTCTGTAAACAATGAAATCATCAAGAGAGCCGCAGATGTAGCGGTGAAATTGATTTCCATTGATGGCAAACGGATAGAAGAAACTCTTCCTGCCAATGAAACCAAAAAATACGCTTCTGAAAAGAAGGTTGGCCATTGGACACAGCCCTATTGGTTAGAAAAGCCAAACTCATTAGGCAAGTTTGACATAGAAGACCGTAATTTTGGAAACCCTGAAAACACAAATAATCCGCAGACTAAGTTTGTAATTGAGGTTGATGGCTTGGCCATAACAGTTGACAAGCCCGTGGAATACCGATATGTAGATCCCGTACAAGGCGAAATCTATCAGCCTGTCTCCATATCACCAGTCCTTACCGCAGCGATCAGCTCATCACAAGCCCTGCTGCAAACGGGTGATAAGAAAACCATTAGTTTAACCATCAGCAATAACAGTGAGCAGCCCCAAAAAGCGGAATTAAGCTTTAAGCAGTCTGATGGCTTAAATATTGCTCCTAACAAGGCTTCCATAGACATCCCTGAACATGGTCTGGTCGTTAAGACATTCGAGATCTCTAATCCCAAAAATACAGCTAGCAGTGAGGTCCAGCCCCTACTGAATGGTGAGCCAATCTATGGTTTCAAAAAAATTGCCTACCAGCATATTCCAGATATCACCTGGTTTCCGGCAATCAACCTAAAAGTTAAAGCGCTGGAAATTAACAATCCTTTGAAAAAAATTGGCTATATTCATGGTGCGGGTGATCTGGTTCCCCTGGCATTGGAAAACATTGGCATTCAGGTCGACCTATTGAACAGTGATCTGCTTGCCAGCACTAACTTAAAACAATACGATGCTATCATAGTGGGAATTAGGGCCTATAACGTTAGTCCGAATACCAATCAATGGTTGCCGATCCTATTGGATTATGCAGAACAGGGCGGAACGGTCTTGGCACAATATAACGTGAATTCCAGGATGAGTACCAATAAATTGGGTCCCTATCCATTTGAAATCAATCGCGAAAGGGTAACCGAAGAGGATGCAAAAGTGACCTTTACGGATCCAAATGACCCCATCCTGAATTATCCCAACAAAATTACAGACAAGGATTTTGAAGGTTGGGTACAGGAACGAGGTCTTTATTTTGCAACCAATATATCCCCAGAATACCGCACTCCTTTGAGTATGGCAGACAAAAACGAAGAGCAAAACAAGGGGTCCCTATTGGTAGCGAATTATGGAAAAGGGAAGTTTGTCTATGCACCTTTGGCCTTTTTCAGACAATTGCCGGCAGGAGTTCCCGGAGCTACTAGATTATTTGTAAATTTGCTGGCTAAGAACGAAAAAAATTAATAAATATAATGGAAAATCAAATCGAAAACTCTAACGAAATCAACGTAAAAGGCATCATCTTATTAGTAGGTACTATCTTAGGTGCACTTACTGCTTGGGTTGCAAGTGGTACATTTTTATCCTTAATTGCTGGACTTATCGGTGGTTTTATTTTTGCAATCATCTTCATTTCCGCTTTATTGCCACAAAAATCGCATGACAGATAAAGGACTACCGCCATTCGTACGAAGCTGGAGACAATTCTATTGGATTATTGTCATCTGGTTAGTCGTTTGCATAGTTCTAATGTATATTTTTACTAGATACTTTGGATGAGTAGTATCGATTGGATAGTACTCATCCTTACCTTGCTTTCCATAGTGGTCTATGGGATTTACAAAAGCAAGAACGTCAAAACCATTGACGGCTATATCCTCAGTGACCGCTCCTTACCTTGGTACACCGTAGGACTCTCCGTAATGGCAACCCAGGCAAGTGCCATTACCTTCCTCTCCGCCCCTGGACTTGCTTACTCTTCTGGAATGAGCTTCGCCCAGTTCTACTTTGGACTGCCTTTGGCCATGATTGTCCTCTGTATCACCTTCGTCCCGATCTTCCATAAACTCAAGGTCTATACGGCCTACGAATTCTTGGAAAAAAGATTTGACATCAAGACCCGGGTCCTGACCGCATCCCTTTTCCTTATCCAGAGAGGGATCTCTACAGGTATTACCATCTTCGCACCGGCCATTATCCTCTCCACCATCCTGAATATCGACTTGGTGATGACCACCATCGGCATCGGTACTTTAGTGGTTATATACACGGTATACGGCGGCACAAAAGCGGTATCATACACTCAGCTCTTACAGATGTCCATCATATTCGCCGGCCTGCTATTGGCGGGAGTCTTGGTGGTCCATCTTCTGCCTGAGGACATAGGCTTTAAAGAAGCCCTACACATTGCCGGAAAGTCCGGAAAAGCAAATGCCATTGACTTTAAGTTTGACCTGGACAATCAGTATACCGTCTGGACCGGATTGATCGGTGGTTTCTTTTTGCAGCTATCCTATTTCGGAACTGATCAGAGCCAGGTGGGACGCTATTTGACAGGATCATCGGTAAAAGAGAGTAGATTGGGATTGCTGATGAATGGATTGCTTAAAGTGCCTATGCAGTTCTGTATCCTCTTGATCGGTATCTTGGTCTTTGCGTATTATCAGTACCATACCCCACCCCTATTCTTTAATGAGCAAGTCATTGAAAAACTGGAAAACAGCTCCCATAAACAGGAGTATGAGGATATCAAGCAAAGACATGAACAACTTAGCCAGGAAAAAACCGTTTATATCAATCAGCTGACCAGCGCATTGAAGGAAAAGCAAGATGATAAAATCGACGATGCCAGGATCAACCTACAACAATTCAATGAAAAAGACCAGGGATTGAGAACCGAATTGGTGGACCTGATCAAGAAAAACGATCCAAATGCGGACACCAATGACACGAACTATATCTTTCTAAGGTTTGTTACCGATACTTTCCCTAAAGGCTTGATAGGCCTGTTGATCGCCATTATCTTCCTGGCCTCCATGGGAGCAACGGCCAGTGCCATCAATTCACTTTCTTCAACAACAGTGATCGATATCTATAGACGCTTCGTAAAACGGGATGCCAACGATGCCCATTATTTAAAGGCTTCGCGTATCAGCACCTTATTCTGGGGGATTTTTACCATTGGGATAGCCCTTTACTCCAGTCAATTGGGAAACCTCTTGGAAGCCGTTAATATTTTAGGCTCCCTTTTCTATGGAACCATTCTCGGAATATTCCTAGTGGCTTTTTATATCAGAAGAATCGGTGGAAAAGCAGTTTTTTGGTCTGCGGTAATAACCGAGGTTATCGTTATTGGGATCTGGCAGATGAACGTTGTCGCCTTTCTGTGGTTGAATCTGATCGGTTGTGTACTACTGATCCTCATTGGACTTATCCTGCAGTACTTCATGGGCAGTACTCCGAAAAAGGATATCGAACCTACTCAGGTATAATGCCGTAAACCAGCAATTATCATTTTATAAATATTCTAATAATACTTTCGGTAGAGATCATATAAGATCGCTCGGTCCCGATCATTCAAGATAGGTGAAAGATCAGATTTCACGAACTTTCGTTTAAAGGACTTAATGGCGGCATCTTGGTTGGTCAGGTCATAACCCATGAGCTTAAGGGCATCGATGGGATTAAAGTTTGACGGAGGAGCCATTAAATAATTAGGATTGTACCAAATTCCAAATCCTCGTTCGGCCAAAAGCTGCCACGGGAAGAATACATTGGGGTCATCTTTTCTTCCAGGCGCGAAATCAGCGTGTCCTATGAAGTTTTTTTGAGGAATACTATACTTGGTCTTCAGGGTATCCAATAAGACCAGCAGGGAGTTTATTTGGGCGTCTGGAAAAGGTTCAGAGCCATTGTTGTCAAGTTCAATCCCAATGGACACCGAATTCATGTCCGTAATGCTTCCCCATTTGCCTCTTCCGGCATGCCAACCCCGCAAATAATCATTCAACATCTGCACCACGCGACCATCACGACCGATCACATAATGGCTGCTGACCTTGGTATGTGCCAACTGAAAGGTACGGATCGTTTGGGCCAGATTGGCTTGGGAGGTATGGTGGATCATCACAAAGGATGGTTTCCGGACATCAAAATGGATGGCGTTTGCAAAGTCATACTGTTTGCTGGTCCCTTGCAAAAACATGTTCCAAGCTTGCTGCTCCGGTGTCAATTCCGAATTAACCGAAAGCGTAGGCGCTACTTTTGCCTGTTCAATGACCTCTGCAGGCTTGTTCAGGGTATCCAGCTTCGGCGCAGAATTCTCAACGATTACAGAAGGAGTAATTACAGCTGTATTTGATTGCAAAACCTTCGACTTCTTGGCCGTAGAACAACCAACCAAGAACATTACCCCACACAACGCAGCAATCAGTCTCACTGAAATTTTAATCATCTATCTTATTTTGGTAAATTAAGCATTACCCCCATGGAAAGCATCTGGTTCCACTGAACCTTGCTGTCCAATGCAGAATCATACAAAATAACACCACCCAATGCCACATTGATCAATGAGGTCACTTTAGCCGTTAAGGTTGCGTCCAAACGATGGGTTGGATCGGTAATGTCTTCGTAGTCTGCAAATAGGTTGTAACGCGATTTTAAATGCAAGTTTTTTGTCAGGTTCCTATCTAGGTTTGCGGTTAACTGGAAAGCCAGTTCATTGTTAAAGTTCTTTCCTTCGGCAACCCCAAACATTGGTCCGGTTCCTTTGGTCACGTCGTTAGGGTCGAAGTATCTCCCATGTTTCTGATAATAATCATAGGCATTATAAGGCTTCAAACGGTTATCCAAGATTAAGGTCTGTCTAGCCGTACCTGTACCGAAACGCAATGAGAATGTATCATCTGGCTTATACTCCAAACCGAATGATTCCGTAAAATATCCAGGTGCCATAAATGATGATTTCAAACCGGTAATGACCTCTTCACCATCTTGCATAGCATAATGGAAGGCATTGTCAAATTGGGTTTCATAGGTTAGGGATAAATAGACCGCCCATGATTTGGTCAACTTATACGCCAACTTATTATCCCAGAAAATTCGGTCATTGTTTGGCTTGGCCAACTGTCCCTCATTCTTTACCTTACCATACTTCAGGTCCACCTCGGAAACAAAGTTGAAATTGTTCCTGTTGAACTCCGATTTATGCCAAAGGATACCACCGATGGCAAATGAATTTAAACCACCC
Organism: Sphingobacterium sp. NPDC055346; assembly: GCF_053645235.1. Classification (NCBI taxonomy): domain Bacteria; kingdom Pseudomonadati; phylum Bacteroidota; class Sphingobacteriia; order Sphingobacteriales; family Sphingobacteriaceae; genus Sphingobacterium; species Sphingobacterium sp. NPDC055346. The sequence goes on along the minus strand of NZ_JBSHMI010000001.1, from coordinate 940,639 downwards.
AGTTTCCAGTTTTCAGAAAAGGCCGCTTGGTTAAAGTTAACCCCTAGCCTTGTCCAATGTTTCCAGTAATTGACCTGTAGGTCCAACTTAGGGATCGGCACATTGATATTTTTGATACCTAGCGCTTTCCCATCCGTTTCCGGCGAAATGCTGCTGTCCGGTTTTACACGTAGATCGCGCAAATCCTGTGCTTGAATCATACTGATTCCGAAAATAAAAATGAAAACAGGTAATAGGTAAAGTTTTATATTCATGTTAATTTTCTTTTTTTACGTCTAATTGAATATCTGGCAATTCTCGCAAAGGTCGTAAATTTGGGTGTAGTTTGAACACTTCATATTTACTTTTTATATATTTTACCATCTGATAATAGTTGGCGGTAGACACAAACTCGTATGTAGGCCTAAATAACTGCATAAACGCCTTCAGGTCATCACCTTCCAACCCCACCAGACTATGTACTAATTCCGGTGTAAAATTAAAGTCTATAATGTTTTCTTCATGGAGCTTCCCAATAAACTGGGTAAATCTCCTCGCGTCCTTCCCCTCCTTGCTGATCATGCCATAGAGCGAATTAATATTCAATCCTGCTCCTGTCATTCCCACCGAAAACAAATCGCCAGGCTTAGCTAACTCAAAAGCCTTGCCATAATCTCTTTTTATCTCATTTAAAACATCATCCGGGTTCTTGCGACCAATGACCGTAACGGTTTCAATATTGGCTACATTCTCCTTCAAATTGATGATCAGCGCACTCTGGTTATTGACAACCACCGTATCGCTAAAGTAACCCATCTTCTTAAAGACCAAGACATCCCCAGCATGTACAGGCGTCTTAAACTCGCCTCTTGCATCATTATAAATGTATTTCTGTGTGTTTAGGTTTCTAATTTGCACTTCCCCGAGCCTTCGCTTGCTATCCTTGTCATATACGATTCCCTCCAGACTTTGTTGTGCATAGAGCAAAGCCGGAGAAAGCATAAAGCATAAAATAAAGATACGGACAAGAATTTTCACTCCTATAAAACTACGTCTTAGAAGAATAGCTTGCTAATATTTAACATCTTTTAATGGGACTTGTAACTATTTTGATACGACCAATAACTGTCCAACCGTTACAGCATCGCTGCTCAGGCCATTCAATTGTTTGATAGTTTCCACGGTTACATTATATTTTCGGGCAATGGAATACATGGTATCGGTCGCCTTAACCTCATAGATCAGCATGGCTACCGGTTTCTTGATTTCCTCAACAGGAACTTGAGGCTCTTCCACTTCTTTTTCTTCGATCACTTCTTCGACTTTCTCCACGCGGGCAATGACCTCCACCGGAGCTTCGGCACGATCATATTGCTGCAGGTTATATCGCTCGATCAGGTCGATCAATAGTTCTGGGTACCTAGGGTTGGTCGCATATCCTGCTGCCTTTAATCCCTTTGCCCAGCCTTTGTAATCATCCTTTTTTAAGGTGAAAAGGTTCTCATAGCGTTTTCGGAGAAGAAATTGGGAGTGATCACGGAAAGATTGCTCCGGATCATTGTAAACCCTGAAACAGTCATTGTTGCTGTCATCAGGACGGTTTACCGACTTGCCGTTCCAGGTACCGCCACATTTGATTCCAAAGTGGTTGTTGGCACGGGTCGCCAGATAGCTATTGCCATTTCCAGACTCCAACAGGGCTTGGGCCAATTTGATGCTGGCAGGAATACCATATTTGTTCATTTCCTCAATGGCGATCCCTTTGTAGCGATCGATATAGTCCAGACCACTTGTTGAGGTTCCTTTGTTGCTAGATGATGAAGAGCTGGAACTGGCGGAGCTGTTCGGTCTGCCGTTTGGGTTCTTCAGTGTAGTGTTTCTTTTAGTTCCACAGGAAACAAAAAATAAGGCCAATATTAAACTGGCCAATAAAAACTTCTTCATCTTATCTGACAAATTCGCTTAATTAAGATTTATTTTTTCGTCGTACTTCTCAAGGTCATAAGTGTCGATCGTAGAGATTACTTTTCTCGACCAATCACCGGTCTCTGAATATCCAGATCTAGCGATTCCCTTTATCCATCCCTTATAGTCTTCTGAATTGTGTTTGTCGAACAAGGGCTGCGTAGCCTTTCTTCTTTGGAGAAGTCCCACAAAATCACGGTAAGAATCCAACACCGAACCATATCCTTTATAAGCAGAACGGATCTTTTTACTGTTGTTCTTCCCTTTGATACCAAAGTGGTTGTTCAGATAGCGTGCAATTCTACTGTTGCCATAGGCACTTTCGTGAATTGCTACTGCTAAGATGACAGAGGCCGGAACCCCTGTTTCACGCATTAGCGTTTGAGCTGCCGGACTATGTTTCTCAATGTACGACTTCGTCGTATAATCTTGAGCATAAAGCCCTAAAGTTGAAAGAGTGATAAGTATACATATCACAAAAATCTTTCTACAATATTCTAGCATAAAACTTGTTTTAGTTTAACACTACTTTTTGCGTAGCACAAAAAGCCCATCTCTAATCGGCAGAATAAGTTTTTCAACCCGTTTATCCTCTGCCAAGGTTTGATTTAATTCGATTACTTGCTGTGTTTGCTTGTCGGGGTTCTCATCAAAAACCTTGCCTTTCCATAACACATTGTCAACTAAGATCACCCCTCCAGGCCTCACTCGGTCGATCAATGTATTGAAGTAGTACAGGTTCCTTTTTTTATCGGCATCAATGAACACCAGATCAAAAGTCCCTTCAATACTTGGGATCACCTCCGCTGCATCGCCAATATGATACTTGATCTGACTTGCATAGGGCGATTCATCAAAATAAGACTGAACCCGCTCTTGTTGCTCCTCATTGATATCAATGCTATGCAAAACACCCTCATCTTCCAATCCCTCTGCTAAACACAGGGTAGCATATCCTGTAAAAGTTCCTATTTCCAAAGCCAACCTCGGATGTACCATCTTGCTGATCATCGACAGCACTCTTCCTTGGTAATGCCCCGATAACATGTGGGGCATGGTCTCCTTCAGATAGGTCTCTCTATTGACCTTTTTTAACAACGAATTTTCCTCGTCCGTAGTATCTTCCAGATAGCTGTTTAATGGATTAGACTCTTCAAACATACTGCGCAAAGATAAATATTAGCCCCGCATCCAAACAAGAGATATTTTACAAATAAATGATTATCAGCATGTTAGTTCGTAACAGTAAGTGTATCAAACAGCATTTAAAGGCTTTAAACGCAAGTCACAAAAAGTGAAATTTTTAAACTTTTATTTAAATTACGTCATTATTTTGACCATTTTGTATTTTGGGTTTCAACCCTTCCTCAACAACATTCGATAATTTTTTTTGGATGAAGGATATGCTCTAGGTATGGACTTGGTCTCATTCGAGACACATTCGGAAAATTCGGAATGTGTCTCGAATAAGGTCAAGGTAAAGTCAAGCTGTAATCGTGAAAAAATCTCCTATCCTAAATGGAAATTATTGGAAATAGGATGCCTTTTTTGTTCATATAAAAGGCCTGAATTCCGTAAATCCAGGCCTTAATTTTATCTTTTTTATTCTTTTATCCTAAAGAAGCGGTAATTAACCTCAGGAATTCAGATCGGGTAACATCGTTTTGGAAAGCCCCGGTAAATGCTGAAGTGGTGGTTACAGAGTTCTGTTTCTGCACGCCGCGCATCGCCATGCACATATGTTTACACTCAATCACAACGGCAACACCCGCTGGCTTAAGGGTCTCTTGGATACAGTCACGGATTTCATTGGTCAATCTTTCCTGTACCTGTAATCTCCTAGCGAATACATCCACAACACGAGGAATCTTGCTCAAGCCTACGATATGGCCGTTAGGAATATAGGCAATATGGGCTTTTCCAAAGAAAGGAAGCATATGGTGCTCACACATGGAATAGACCTCTATATCTTTTACAACCACCATTTGGCTGTACTCTTCTTCGAACATTGCACTGCGCAATAGCTCAGCAGCATCCACATCATATCCATGGGTTAAAAACTGAAGGGCTTTTGCTACACGTTCAGGTGTTTTGATCAATCCATCACGCTTAGGGTCTTCACCCAGGGCTTGAAGAATATCTGTATAATGTTCTGCAATTCGTTCAACATTCTTTTCGTTGTATTGGTCGATCTTTAAATAACCGTCCTGCTCTTCTTCTTCAAATTGTTGAAATTTGCTCATTCTAAGATTGGTTTTTAGGTGAATTATTCGCCGAAGTACTCGACATAATTATTTTCGGTTTCATGGAGTCTGACTGCATGCAAAAACACTTTCTCTTTTTCGAAGAAAGGCTTTAGGATATTGAATATTTCAATGGCAATCACTTCGGTAGAGGCCATTTTTCCTTGCATGAAATCTACGTCCAGATTGACGTTCTTATGGTCCAATTTGTCAATAACCTCTCTGATAATGATATCCTTCATCAACTTCAGGTCGATCAAAAACCCTGTTTCAGGATTGACCAGGCCTTTTACAGTCACAAATAAGTCATAGTTATGACCGTGCCAGTTTGGGTTTGAGCAATTACCGAAAACACGCTCATTCTCCTCCAGTGACCAGTCTTCACGATAGAGCTTGTGGGCAGCATTAAAGCGTTCGCGTCGTGTTATATAAATCATAATGACAAAGATAAAGTAAATTACCGTAAATTAGTACTTTGAGCCACATATATGAAAACTCTCGTAGTAGCAGCAACGGAACTAGAAATAGCCGCATCCATTCCCACATTTATAGAAACGAAGACAGATTATTTGGTAACTGGCGTTGGTATGGTCGCCACGGCCTTTTCTTTGGGGCAATACCTTCAGGGTAAATCCTATGACCTGCTGATCAACGTGGGTATTGCCGGAACATTTAACCCTTATCATAAACTAGGGGCAATGCTGAAGATCAAGACCGACCAGGTTTTTGAGTTTGGAGCTGAGAACGACCAGGATTTTATCCCGATCGATAGCCTTGGCTTTGGCCAATCTATCTTTGTAGAAAGCTTACCCGAGCAAGCCTTGCCTGCCGAGTTTTATGAAATCCCTTATGTGGATGCCATTACGGTCAATAAGTCCCACGGATCTGAAAACAGCATTGACAGGATCAAAAAGGAGCATGGCTTGAACATATTGGAAAGCATGGAAGGTGCTGCTTTTTTCTATGCAGCGAATAAATTAAGGATTCCTTGTGTCCAAGTACGGTCAATTTCCAACCTAGTGGAAAAGAGAAATGTAGAAAATTGGAACATCCCTTTGGCGCTAAATGAGCTGAATTCTTGGCTACAGCGGTTCCTAATTGCTCTACAAGATCAAAAACCCCTTTTGTAAATCGATTGTGTAGATCCATTTACATCGAAAATAGTACAATGCCACTACGAAAATTCGAGAAATAATAGTATTTTTGCGTATCTAAACAAAATTCACTATCTGTAATACTGATGAGAGAAATACAATTCAGAGAAGCGCTTCGTGAAGCGATGAACGAAGAAATGCGTAAAGACGAAACAATCTTTTTAATGGGCGAGGAAGTCGCTGAATATAATGGTGCATATAAAGTAAGTCAAGGTATGCTTGATGAGTTTGGTGCAAAACGTGTTATTGACACTCCAATTGCAGAGCTTGGTTTTGCAGGTATCGGCGTGGGTGCGGCGATGAACGGTTTAAAGCCGATCATTGAATTCATGACTTTCAACTTCTCACTGGTTGCTATTGACCAAGTTATCAACGCTGCGGCAAAGATCCACCAAATGAGTGGTGGTCAGTTCTCTTGTCCGATCGTATTCAGAGGTCCTACCGGTAATGCTGGTCAATTAGGTGCGCAGCACTCACAAAACTTTGAAAACTGGTATGCGAATACACCAGGATTGAAAGTGGTTGTTCCTTCAAACCCTTACGACGCTAAAGGATTGTTGAAATCAGCGATCATCGATCCAGATCCAGTTATTTTCATGGAATCTGAGCAGATGTACGGTGATAAAGGCGAGGTTCCTGAAGAGGAATACTACTTGCCTATCGGTAAAGCAAATGTAGTAAAAGAAGGTACTGCAGTAACTGTAGTTTCATTCGGTAAGATGGTTCCTCGTGTTGTTATTCCAGCAGTTGAGGAATTGGAGAAAGACGGTGTAAGTGTGGAATTGATCGACTTACGTTCGGTACGTCCAATCGACTTCGCTACCATCATCGAATCTGTTAAGAAAACAAATCGTTTAGTAATCGTAGAAGAAGCTTGGCCTTTGGCTTCAATTTCTTCTGAAATTACTTTCCACGTTCAAAAACATGCATTCGATTACCTAGATGCTCCAGTAATTCGTGTTACTTCAGCTGACGTTCCTCTAGGATATGCACCTACTTTAGTTGAGGCATCATTGCCAAGTATTGCGAAAGTGGTTAAAGCGGTAAAAGAAGTTTCTTATATCAAAAAATAAGAAATACAAGATAATGAAAGCCCTGGTATGAAAATACCGGGGCTTTTTGTTTTAGAGTTTCTGCACTGAAAACTTTGTGTTCTGCAAAAAAATAGTATTTTTAAAGAACTAAATTCAAAAGAATGAAAAAATTACTGATCCTTTTCCTACTTACTTCAGCAGCATTAGTTTCTAAAGCTCAGGAAGTTGATTTTACTATGAAGATGCCTTTGAACAAGCCATTTAAGTCCGTTACCAACATGAAAATGGATATTGAAGGAGAGCAGAGCATGATCATGGATATGGTAATGAAAAGCACCATAAATGTGTCTAAATATGAAAGTCCGAACTATACCATGGAAAACACCACAGACGCCATTAAGGTGGATATGGATGCTGGGATGATGACCATTAGCTATGATTCTGAAAAACCTTCGGATGACCCTACGGCCGCAATCATGGCCGCTCAGTTTGAAAAGTTGCTAGGCAAAAAAATGACCATTATTACGTCAGACAAAGGAAAAATGATCAGTATGGAAGGGGTTGAAGGAACGGATAGCAGTTTTGAAAACTTTGCCATGACCACCACCTACCCTGATAAACCGGTAAAACCGGGTGATACCTGGACCTCGGAGTCGACAAACAAAGGAATCAAGACCAAAGCGATCAATAAATATGTTGGGAAAACTGCAGAAGGATACCAAGTGGAGACAACCGGTGAAATGTTCAATGATTCAGATACTAAAATCGGAACAATGAGCAGTACCTATATTGCAGACACGGAAACTTTGTTTACCAAATCGGCTACCATCAAAATGCAAATGGACGTAGAAGGACAAAAAGTAACTTCGGATATAACGATGACCGTCCTTAAATAAGATATTAATATCATTAAAAAAGGCCATTTAGCATTGCTAAATGGCCTTTTTTATGTTTTATTGCTAGATTAAGCGTTAACTTCAGCTTTGTAGTCATCTGCAGACATCAACCCGTCTACATCAGCAGCATTGTTCAATTTAACACGGATGATCCAACCTTCACCGTAAGGATCAGAGTTAACCAATTCTGGGTTTGCATCAATTGCATCGTTTACTGATAATACAGTAGAAGTAACTGGCATAAATAGATCAGAAACAGTTTTAACCGCCTCTACTGAACCAAACACTTCATTTGCTGCGACCTCATCACCAACGGTGTTGATGTCAACAAATACGATATCACCAAGCTCTCTTTGAGCAAAGTCCGTAATACCAATTACTGCTTCATCACCTTCTACACGAACCCATTCGTGATCTTTGGTGTACTTTAATTCTGAAGGAAAATTCATGTCTTTTCTATTTGTATTTCTCCAAAAATAGGATTAAGAAAGGAGAATACAAAAGTTATTGTATTTTTATCCTATGAACCCTAGCATTGCCAAATTAGCTGAAATAGCGCAGAAAGACCATCGTCTGATCATCGGTTTGATGTCCGGAACATCCTTGGATGGGCTGGATATTGCCCTATGCAAAATTCAAGGAAATGGAAACCATAGTAAAATTGAACTTCTGGCCTTTGAAACGATGGATTATAAGCCTGAATTCAGGACTTGGGTCCGTAAGATATTTGCTCAACGAAACATTGACCAACAGGTCCTTTGTGGGCTTAATCCCTATATCGCCGAGGTACATGCCGCATTGATTTTAGAAGCGCTCCAGAAATGGAAGGTACAAGCCACCGAAATCGATGCCATCGCTAGCCATGGGCAGACGGTATTTCATGCTCCGCAGTCATTGACCCATGATCGTTCATTGCCAAACAGTACCCTGCAATTGGGCGATGGGGACCACATGGCGGTAAGGACTGGGATCATCTGCTTGTCCGATTTTCGGCAAAAACACCTTGCTGCTGGCGGCGAAGGAGCCCCTTTAGCGGCTTATGGTGATTACCTATTGTTCTCTTCGGAAACTGAAAACCGCATCCTATTAAATATCGGCGGCATTTCCAATTTCACTTTTCTTCCGGCTTTAGGTTCAGAACTAAAGGCCTATGCGACAGATCTGGGCCCAGGAAACACGATGATGAACCAATATATGGAGAAGCATTTCGGGGTTGAGATGGATAAAGATGCTGGAACGGCCAAAAAGGGTCACACCAATTTGGATTTACTGCATGAGCTAGAAAACGAACCCTTCTTGAACCTTGACTTCCCCAAAACAACAGGTCCCGAATTATTTAACCTGGCTTACCTGGATAATGCCCTGGAAAAGATCGGTTCACCTCAACTAAGTCATGAGGATATTATGGCCAGCTTAAACCGTTTCTCGGCCAAAACAATGGTAAAGGGCATACAAAAAGCCACAAAAGGCCTGGAGAACTTGAAGATATATGTCAGTGGTGGTGGATTGCACAATCCCTTGCTGATGGAGCAGTTAAAGGAGGAATTCGCTGAGAGTGTTGAATCTTTTGAGGTCCTTGGTTTAGATCCGGATGCAAAAGAAGCTTGTTTGTTTGCCGTTTTGGCGAATGAAACCTTGGCGGGAGATCCTCAATCTGTTTCCAATATCAAGGATTCCCCTGCAGTTTGCATGGGTAAGATCAGTCTACCCTATTGATCGATTGCCTGATGGATGAATTCCTTGAAAGGAATCATACTGGCATAATGCTCAATTACCGTTTCTAAGGCCTTAGGCGCTTCCATTTGTTTTCGGCTCAGATTGGTCGACAAAATGAAGCTTCGGTGCTTCAGAAGATCTATATGCTCGTTGTCGGCGGCATATCCTGCCGGAGGTCTCTGCAACCTATCCTCAGCAGACATATCCTCGGCTTTCCAACATCCTTTTTCCAAAGCTTTGAATAGCTCTTCGGCATTATAGTCAATTTCTTGCCTAACTGCATCCAAATGGTGTTTTTCGGGACGCCAATAGCCTACGGCAATGAAAGTGCCGTTTGGTTCGATATGTATATAATATTCTGGTCCTGCTAATTTTCTGCCATCAACAGATATCCCAGCGGCAAACCATGATTTGTAAGGATCTTTATTCTTCGAAAACCTGACATCCCTGTAGATTCGGAACAGGCACTTCTTTGCAGATATCTCCTGGTTGATATGTGGATCCAGCTCAGAAAGCTTCATGATTATCCCCTCAATAAACTCAGTGACATTTTTCAATGCGGCCTCATATTCAGGCTTGTTTTCTTGAAACCATTCCCTGTTGTTGTTGTCTTTCAGGTTGTTTAGAAAATCGAAGGTTGACTTTTCTATTTTCATGTTTTTCTATAATAAAGTAAGCAGTACGTAGACTAAAGGCGCGGCAATCAACAGCCCATCAAAACGGTCTAAAAAGCCGCCGTGACCAGGTAATATCTGTCCAGAATCCTTGATTCCAAGACTTCTTTTCAGCATGGATTCGACCAAGTCGCCCAATGTTCCAAAGGTTCCGATGATGGCTGCAATGGCAATCCATTCTATTTTGGACAAGCTTCCAAAGAAGTGCTCCAAACTGTAGGCCACCCCCATGGCCAGGATAACCCCACCGATGAACCCTTCCCAGGTTTTATTCGGGGAAATCCGTTCAAACAGTTTTGTTCTTCCTAAAGCCCTTCCAGAAAGATAAGCGCCGGTATCATTAGACCAGAGTATGATCAGAAATCCCATAGGAATATAGGGATTGAAATCTCCCTTTAAGAAGCCCAGTCCTATGAAAAACAGAAATGGAACTGTGCCATACCAAATTCCCAATACGGTATAGGCTATATCATGAAAGGGTTTTTCTCTTTTTAGGTATAAAGATGAAATAAACAACAGGGAGAAGAGTGGCAAAGCCAACATAAGGTATTTCAGATCCAACATGCCCAAGAAATAGGCAGAAGACAGCGCAGCAAGCAATGTTGCCGTCAATATCCCTAAGCCCATTAAGGGTTTTGTTTCCTCTGTTTTACAGATGGTGAAAAACTCCCTTGCTGAAAGGATACCCACAATGCTGAAGAATGTGGCAAAAACATATTGGTTAAAAATCGTGGCGCACACCAATGCAACCACAAAGAAAAATCCTGTAATAGCTCTTGTTTTCATTTATTCCTCTTCGTCTCCAAATGAACCCATCAATTCCATTGCTTTGTCTGCATTTTCATGCTCCACATACAGTTCCAGCACACCAAATAGATAGGATGAGTCCTTTTTGTTTAATACCACAGCAGGAATATTGTTTTCAAGAAGCATATTTTTTACAATTTCAGCCTCAAAGGCTTGGTTGTAAACTTTTATTTTAGTCCAGTTTGAGTTCATTTGATTTAGTTTTTTGGTTCGAAATCTTATAAAAGTAGAAAGCGATGGCAACACTTATAATGATGCTGCTGATATAAAAAGGGATGGTAGACGGATCTGCATTTTGCAGGTCTTCATAGGTCTTTCCATTTCTCGTATATACAAATGCGATGATGGTCACCGAGGCATTGTTCAGGAAGTGGGCAAATATCGGTACCCAAATATTCCTGGACCACACAAAGGCATAGCCAAAGATCAAGCCCAATAACATTCTTGGGAAAAAACCATAGAACTGCACGTGAATGGCTGAAAAGATGATCGCAGTAACCCAGATAGCCACATGTACGTTCTTAAAGAGCCTACCTAAGATGTTCTGCAAAGCGCCCCTAAAATAATATTCTTCCACAATGGCCGGAATGACCGCCATGACCAGCAAGTTCATCATCAACATGCCGATGCCGTCCACCATGACCAATCGCTCGGTCAACTCCTTCATTTGATCCTCTTGCGAACGCATCCATAATTCCGTCTTCTCTAAGAAATCCGGCAATTTCATATCCATGTTCCAACGGCTCACCAGCTCCATGGCAGGGTTGCAGACCAACAGAAACAAGAAGATAAGGACTAGATAGTTCTTAAGCTGGAAAGGTTCAGATGGGAAATAACGGTATTGGTTTTTCTCGCTAATCTGTAGGAATACGGAGGGCAATAAAAAGGTAGAAATGCTACTTGCCGCCAATATCGTGTAGAGAACATAAGTGTTTTCTGAAAAGATAGAGTTACCTCCGCCTTCCAGCATGCTTTTAATATCTCCTGTACTGATTAATATGCCAACAATGACTATGACCTGAACGACAAAGGCACAAGCAAATGTTAATCCCAAAAGGATCATCATTGACATCCAAGCTGAATTCTTTTTAGGCTCAAACATTTGGCTGTTCATATCAGATTAATTATCGCATTTATCATCCGTACAGCTCGGTGCGGAATCATCACTTTTAAAGAAAATAATGGGTGGATTTTTTTCTTTCCATTCTGAAAAGCTTTTTTCTAGAACTTCTGTGAAAACATCTACCGGCTGAGCGCCAGATACCGCATATTTGCGGTCAATAAGAAAAAATGGAACGCCACGAATACCGATCTGTTGTGCCTCTGCAAGGTCTTGTTTGACTTCATAAGCATATTGATCGCTGTTCAGCGCCTCTTTGGCTTGTTCCTTATCCAATCCGATTTCTTCCGCCAGGGACACTAATACCTCGTCCTTTTCGATATTCAGACCGCCGGAGAAATGTGCTTGGAATAGGCGTTCTTTCATTTCAGCACCTTTACCTTGGGTAGCCGCAAAATGAATCAGTTCATGTGCTTTGAAAGTATTGGCAGGAATATTTGTTGCAAAATCAATGTTGATTCCTGCGTTTTTTGCCATCTGTTCCACATTCCCGGTCATCTCTTTGACCTGCTCCATTGGCATGCCTTTAGAGCGGCTCAGGTAGGAATACGTGCTATCGCCATCTTGATAATGATAATTTGGGTCTAATTGATAACTCTTATATTCTACCTTAATCTCATTTTTAAAAATAAATGAATCAAGCGCTTTTTCGAAGTGATGCTTTCCGATATAACAGAAAGGACACATAATGTCTGACCAGATTTCTATTAACATGTTCAAAAATACTCTTTTAAATCAGTAAAAAGAACGAAAGCCACGAGTTACCCCCTGGCTTTCCTTCATTTTTTAATTTACCCGGATTGGATCTGCAGGCTTTTTAAGCTCTTTATACGGATAGGTTTTCATCTCCTCTAAAAGGATCTGAACAGTTCTTTCCAATTGCGGGTCTTTACCCTGTAAAAGTTCTTTCGGCATCTGCTCTACGAAAACATCAGGAGCAACACCTTCGTTTTCAATGATATAATTACCGTTAAGATCGAAGATTCCGAAGTTTGGCGAAGTAACCATTCCGCCGTCCAACAGCTGCGGATAGCCAGAAATACCGACCAAAATACCCATGGTGGTCCTTCCTACAAGCTTACCTAGCCCTTTGAACCTAAACATATATGGCATCATATCACCACCTGAACCGGCAAATTCGTTGATGATCATAGCTTTTGGACCAAAGATCCCGTTTCCAGGTGTAGTGAAGCTCTTACCATCGCGGATTCCCCAGCCTGAAATCAATTCTCTAGACAATAGATCGATGACATAATCGGCCACTGATCCTCCGCCGTTATTTCTTTCGTCCAGCAACAGGGCTTTTTTGTCCATTTGAGAGAAGTAATAGCGGTTGAAGGACACATAGCCTTCTCTGCCTGTATTTGGCATGTAGACATAGGCAATCTGTCCATTGCTTAATGAATCGACCTTTTTGCGGTTGTTTTCTACCCAGTACTGACGTCTCAGAGCGACCTCGTTTCCAAATGAAATAGGCTTAACAGTAATGTCTTTGGCTCCTGCTAAGCTAGGCTTATCATTTACCTTCAAACCAATCTGTTTGTCTACGGTGAAGTCAAATAGGCTATAGATATCCATATCTGCCGTTAATTCCTTTCCATTTACCGCCAGAATGTACATGCCTTCTTTCACACCCAAACCTGGTTCGGCAAGAGGGGCTTTGAAGGATGGGTTCCAATCCATTCTATTGTAGATTTTCTTGATCTTATAACGATTGTTGTCTATTACAAAATCTGCTCCCAATACACCTGAGCTTACAGATGGGGCGCTAGGCTCGTCTCCTGGATAGATATAGCTGTGTCCTACAACCAACTCCCCTAACATCTCGTTCAACAGATAGCTCAGGTCGGAACGGTGATTGACATAAGGAAGGAATTTTTCATACTTCGTCTTCACGGCAGCCCAATCTGCACCATGCATATTTTCTACATAGAAGAAGTCCTTTTGCATGGCCCATACTTCATTAAAGATCTGGTTCCACTCTTGTGAAGGTTCAACACGTAATTTGATATCGTCCAATTTCAGCTTACCTGCATCTCCAGCGGGCTTCTTTCCTGCCTCGACGATGTAATACCCGTCCTTGTTGCTGTAGATCATCTGCTTACCATCACTGCTGATCGAATAACCGTTTGCATTTTCTACAATGGTTTTCTCTTCCATTTTTTTCAGGTCATAAGCATATATGTTGCTTCCGCGTTTATAGATCAGCATATTTTCAACCGATCCATCAAATGCATAAGATCCTTTTGGAATGGTAAGGGCAATGATGCGATTATTGATCTGTTCAAAATCAACCTTGATCGGTTTGATAGTTTCCTTGGATTCTTCTTCTTTGGAATCATCTTTTTTGGAGCTATCCTTTTTATCTTTTTTGCTTTCCTTTTTGTCTTCTTTGTCCTTTTCTTCTTTTGAACCTTCCGTTTTCACGGTTTCCTCATCGCTTTCATTCTTGAAGATGGAAGGGGAATCGCTGGATAGGATAAAAGCATAAGGTGAATATTCGGTATCACGGTCATAAGCAGTCATGTGCAGACCTGAATTGGTTAACCCCACATTGGTACTCGCCGAGAACACCAGGTATTTACCATCTCTGGTAAAGATTGGCTGGGTAACCTCACTCATTCCGTCGGTAACCTGTTGTGTTTTCTTGGAATCCAGATTGTACATGTAAACCGCATTCTGACCATTGTTAAGGGTCTTGATATAGGCTATCCATTTCGAATCTGGTGACCAGCTGGATTGGAAATAATTATAATTACGTCCGGTATGGGACCCTAGGTAATCATCATCTACTTTGGTAACTTTCTTAGAGTCAATATCCACATAATAGAGATTTAAGTGGGAGTCTGTATAGAACAATTTCTTGCTGTCTGGCGACCAGGTCGGTTGGAAATAGAAATTACTGCTTCCTAAACTGATATAATTGGGTTCATCCATGCCCTTTTGATCACGTAGGACCAGTTCGTATTTTCCGTTCTTATCTGAAATATAAGAAACCCATTTCCCGTTTGGAGACCATGCTGGATACTTTTCATGTGAGCCTGGCGAATTTGAAATATTACGGGCATCACCTTTTTCCTTAGGCACCGAGAAGATCTCTCCTCTTGATTCAAAAAGTGCCCTTTGTCCGGTTGAGGATATTTCAAAGTTTCGGATATCTTTTTTCATATCGACATAATGTCCTCGCTTGGATAAGGCATCGGCATTGATGTTGATGGAAATCGGGTTGCTTGATTTATTGGTAGTATTCAATAAGTGCAGCTTGCCGGCCTGTTCGAAGATCAATTCATTGCCCCTTCCCTGCAATGTGCGAACATCGTAATCAGTAAAATTGGTTAATTTTTCTACCTGTTTTGATTTGACATCATAACTGAAAACATTGACAATCTTATCTCGGTCCGACAGGAAGAAAACCTTGTCGCCCAGCCAGATTGGCTTAACGTCATTGCATTTCTCGCCCGGTACGACCTGTACATCATGGCTCTGGGTATCGAAGATCCAAATCGACGGCATGCCCCCACCACGATAACGCTTAAATGCCACGCGATCCCTCTCGGTAGGATCCCCGTTCTTGATATAGGCCCAATACCTACCATCAGCAGATGGAGATCCCTGATTTGCCTCTGGCATCAGCAAGGGATAATCTACAGAACCATTGATTTTACTGCGGTATAATCTTGCTCCAAGTGAATAATTCAGTTCGCGTTGCGTCGTGAAGTAAACCTCATCGTTGGATAACCAACCCCTTAGGACGTCTGCAGATGGATGGCTCGTGACGCGCTGTGGGTCACCGCCCTGTATCGAAATTACATATACGTAGGTGTTTCCATCATAGTTTCCCGTAAAAGCTATTTTAGAGCCGTCTGGAGAAAAAACTGGGTTCTGTTCTACAGCAGGGTTGACGGTAAGTCTGCGTGCATTCTGACCGCTCTTATCGGCAATCCAGATGTCGCCCCCATAAACAAAACTGATATGGTTCTGGCTAATGCTTGGATTTCTCAACAATAAGGTCTCATTGCTATTTTGAGCAAAGCTGATTTGACTGACAGCTAATGCAAGAATGGAAAAAACATTTTTCAGCATAGTGATAAATTGGTGTGTTGGATAAAAATAGGAATTAATAGGGATAATTTGGAGCCCATGGTCTCTGGCCAATAAAATATTTCGAAGAACGTGGGATAAATTGTTTGACAATAAAAAACGCCAGCACAATGTGCTGGCGTTCGCTATATAGTTTTTTAAGGACTATGCTTCTTCAGACGCAATTTCTTCGTCAACTAAAATCCTACCGCAGTGTTCACAGATAATGATTTTCTTTCTTTGGCGAATTTCCGATTGCAATTGAGGTGGAATCTTGTTATGACAACCTGAACAGCTATCACGCTCGATAGATACCACTGCCAACCCGTTACGGAAGGACTTACGTAATTTCTTGATCACTTTAAGAAGACGATCGTCGATGTTTTTCTCTGATTTCTCTACTTCTGTAACCAATTTGTCTTCGTCTTTTTGAGTCTCCGACGTAATTGTTTCCAATTCTTGTTTTTTAGCATCCAATTCACCTTTGCTGAAATCTACATTCTTCGCTGTTGCTTCATAAGCCTCAGTTTTGTTTTTGATTTCGAACTCAGCTTCACGAATACGTTTCTCACAAACTTGAATCTCTAACCCTTGGATTTCAATCTCTTTAGAAATTGCATCGTATTCACGGTTATTTTTTACTTCGTTTAGTTGTGTCTCGTATTTTTTGATTGCTGTCTGCGCATCTTTGATCATGTTTTTGCGCTTCACAATAGAATCTTCTAATTCGTCTAGCTCATTACGAATTTTTTCGATACGTGTATCTAGACCTGCGATTTCATCTTCAAGGTCAGCTACCTCGATAGGTAGTTCTCCACGTACTTGGCGAATTTTGTCAATCTGTGTTTCGATTGATTGCCACGCCCATAAAGCTTTTAGTTTTTGTTCTACGGTTTGTTCCATTAACTGTAGTATTTTATTGGATTTGTGTCTATTTCCGTCAATAGGACAGCAAAGTTAGCAAATTTTTTCTGAATTATATCTAACAATAATTCTTGGGTAAATTGCTCACTCTCAAAATGTCCGATATCTGCAATGATTATTTCGCCTTCTGCATCAAAAAACTCATGGTATTTATAATCTGCAGTGATGAAGATATCTGCCCCCGAGCGCTTGGCATCTCCTAACAAAAAGCCCCCAGCACCACCACAAACCGCTACTCGGCTTATTTTCTTGCCCAAGGTCTTCGTGTGCCTGATGACGTTCAGCTTCATTCGGTCCTTTAGGAAAGCCAAGAATTCTGACTCCTCCATGGGCTCATCTAAATTTCCAATTACTCCTGATCCTACATAGGAAAAAGAGTTCTCAATGTTAAAGATTTGATGGGCAACCTCCTCATAGGGATGTGCGGCAAGCATGGAAACCAAGATCTTCCGCTCCGCTTGAGCCGGATAGATGACCTCAATCTTTGTTTCTTCGACACGCTCCTGGTCACCTACCTTACCAATAGCAGGATTTGCTCCATCTAATGGACGAAAAGTACCATAACCTGCTGTATTATAACTACATTGATCATAATCACCGATTGCTCCAGCGCCAGCATCAAACAATGCCTGTCTCACTTCTTCAACATTTGCCCTAGGTACATATACGACCAGTTTCTTTAACAGCCCTCCCTTTGGACGAAGGACAGCCTGGTTTTCTAATCCAAGTTTATCGGCCATCTTGCTGCTCACACCCCCAACGACATTATCTAGGTTGGTGTGGATCGCATATAGAGCAATATTGTTCTTGATTGCTTTGATTACCACTCTTTCCACGTAATTCCTTCCGGTGAACTTCTTCAGTCCGGAAAACACGATTGGATGATGAGAAATAATAAGATTGCAGCCTTTGGCAATTGCATCATCAACGACCTCTTCGGTGCAATCCAATGATATCAGGGCTTTGCTGACCTCCTGATTGGGGTCTCCGACGATCAATCCCGAGTTATCGTAGCTTTCTTGATAATTTAATGGAGCTAATTCCTCCAGATGTTCTATTACCTCTTTAATTCTCATTTCTGTTGTTTTTCTCTGCTTCCGCTTCCAACCACTTGTTGTGTTCCATCAACAATACACGGTATTGATTGATCTTAAACCAATAGGTGATGAAATAAACGAAACTAACGATCATCCCCAGTATCCTCCAAAAAAGAGGGAAAGGGAAATTATATATCAAAAATGACCAAGCATAAGTCATACCAGCCCCTAAGGAAGGGTTGTCCTCTACGGCTATCTTGCGGTCAAAAAATTCATTGTTTAGGGAATAGGAAAGCCTTCTGGCTACTTCAAAGTTCCAATAGATATTAAAAAACGGAACGACCAAAAACCAGGCTTGGTTTGGCAGGATACATTGGTTTTCTTTGGAAATCAATTTCAAGGTATTCCTCACCGTATTGGCAAAAAGTGCCCAAATAATAAGGATAACGACTACAAAAAAGATACTGATTCTTTCGATTTCGGCTGTCAATTCGGGAGAAAGTACGTCGTTCATCTATTTTTCATTATTTAATATCGTGACCAAATCTTCTAACTTGTGTATTTGCGGGTTATGGTCCGCTTCCATTTCTATTACCTTCCAATTGTATTTTCTTGCCCTCGTAGAAAAGAAGTAGAAAGAATCCTTCTCTGCCCCTCCTTGCGACGATTCGAAGGTCAGGATATAGGTTGATGGAATCTGCAGTCTCTTGGGGTTCTTGAGCTGGATGATCTCCTTTAAAGAAGCCAAAGGATGCGGAACATCCCTAGGGAATTCGGTCGTGTCCTTTACCCAAGATGGATATACATAGGTACCATCCTTACTGTTCAACAATGAACCCGCCGGATTATCCTTGAAATATGCAGCCACACTTTCGCCGTCCTCAGGAACAAAAGCATCCAGATATACCACTTTCTTGATCTTTTCAGGAATGCTGTCTGCCACCCCCGTTATCACCATTCCTCCATAACTATGGCCCATCAAAATCACCGAATCCAATCTTTCAAATAAAATAGTATTGATTACATCTTTGATGTGTGTGCTCAGATCCACTTTTGGGTTTGCAAGATGGTATCTTTCCCCTAATCCAGTCAGGTTCACCCGATAGACATTAGCTCCTAATTTTTCCAACCTCTCAGCCGTATTCTTGAACTGCCAGGATCCACCCCAAGCCCCATGCACCAAGACATAGGTCGCCTCTTGAGCCCTCAAATGGATAAAAGGGAAGCATAGAAATAGAAAGGAAATCAGGATAAGTTTTTTCATGAACTATAAAAATACAATTTTATGGAGCAAATAATAAAAATATACAAGGCTTCTTGTGTAAATCTACTGTCGTATTTTTCCAATCGGCAATACTTTGTGTGCGGATGTATTCATCCTTGCCCGTTACGTTGCAGGCTACACAGAGAAGGGTTTGTGGTTTAAGTGATTTCAGTAATTCCGAAAGCATCTGATTGTTTCTGAATGGAGTTTCGATAAAGATCTGGGTACTCCTTTCCTTA
This sequence comes from Sphingobacterium sp. NPDC055346, assembly GCF_053645235.1. Taxonomy (NCBI): domain Bacteria; kingdom Pseudomonadati; phylum Bacteroidota; class Sphingobacteriia; order Sphingobacteriales; family Sphingobacteriaceae; genus Sphingobacterium; species Sphingobacterium sp. NPDC055346. The sequence continues at coordinate 921,507 of NZ_JBSHMI010000001.1, read as the reverse complement.
TGGCTCACAAACTCCAGATCCTTGATTGCCTTTGATCTATCCCCTTTATCAATGGGGAGATAGCCTTTAAAGCTAAAATTCTGTCCGTTAAATCCCGACGCCATCAAACCCAAAAGGATCGAGCTCGGTCCTACCAAAGGAATGACCTTAATCCCTCTTTTATGGGCTTCAAAAACAACATCTGCCCCTGGATCGGCAACCCCCGGACAGCCCGCTTCTGACATAAGACCGATATCAGCTCCTTGTTCCACCGCCTTGAAAACAAGATTATAGTTAATCTTCTCTCGGCTATGTTTTCCATAATCATGGATGATCAATTCACTCTGAGGGATTTTCAAACCCGCTTCCTTTAAGAACTTTCTTGCCGTTTTTTCGTTCTCCACCACATATTCTTTGATATGATTGATGATGTCCAGATGCAACAGCGTATAGGATGCGCGGTCGGCGTGTTCAGCTAAGGGAACAGGTAGAAGATATAAATTGCCTTTTGCCATGCTACAAACCTAATCATTTGCTGATTAATTTATACAGATTTACAGACTCCATCGTTATTTATGTAATTACAATGGTGAAATTTTTTCTTACATTTTTTCAAAAAGCTATTTTGTTTGTTACTTTAATTCAAACACTTATGATTATTTTTTGTCTATTAATTGTAATTTAGGTAATGCATAATTAGGTTATTTTTGTGTAAATGATCAGAATATATATATTTGGTTGACTATGACAACACAAACAACTTCAGGAGTTAAGATTTCGGTTGAGTCGACGTATCAATCAGAATACTCAAATCCGGAAAACGAGCACTTCATGTTCGCCTACCGGATTACCATTGAGAATCTGAGTGAATACACCGTTCAATTGGTGCGTCGTCATTGGAATATTTATGATTCTATTGGCCTGAACAAGCAGGTTGATGGTGATGGAGTCGTTGGGGAACAGCCCATACTCGCACCGGGGGAAATGCACCAATATGTTTCAGGATGTAATTTAAAAAGTGACATGGGCTTTATGGAAGGATATTATGAGATGATCCGTGAAATGGACAATTCCATCTTCCATGTACATATCCCAAGATTCAATCTAATCGCTAACTACCGTCTCAACTAGACCGATATCTAGGTCAACTAACTGTATACTTTTCATATTAAAAGTTAAGTAGTAACAAATATTTAATAATTTTGTGCTTGGATAATTACGTCAAGATATCAGGTGAGTATTTTAAGCACAGAACAAGTTAGCCATTCTTATAATGATAAATGGCTTTTTACCGATCTTCATTTTGCCTTACAGAAGGGAGATCGAGTAGCATTGGTGGGAATCAACGGAACAGGAAAATCAACCTTATTGAAAATATTGGCAGAGCTTGTCATTCCTAATAAAGGTAAGGTTGTGAAAGAAAAGGGTTTGAGGGTAGGCTATCTCCCCCAAGATCCTGATTTCTCTGACCTCAAGACCATCAATGACTTTATATTCAGCGCCGACAACGAACAACAACAGTTAATCAAGGAATATGAGGAATTAATTGATAATGAGGATGTTACCTCTAAAAAATTCCTTGATGTCACTGAAAAACTGACTGCGCTCAATGCTTGGGAATATGAAAACAACATCAAGACCATCCTGAGCAGATTCCAGATAACAGATTTCGAACAACGAATAGACTCCTTGAGCGGTGGTCAGAAGAAACGTTTGGCCCTTGCCAAACTCCTGATCGATGAACCCGATATCTATATTCTGGATGAGCCGACCAACCACTTGGATATTGAAACCATTGAGTGGTTAGAAAAGTTGTTGACCACCGGTAGCAAGACCGTCCTCCTTGTTTCCCACGACCGTTACTTTTTAGATAATATCTGTACCGAGATCCGTGAGCTTGACAAAGGACAGGTCTATATCTATAAAGGAAACTATGCATACTTCTTAGAGAAGAAAGCCGAGCGGGAATCGAATGAGATCCTAGCAGCTGACAAGGCCCGAAACCTATGGCGAAAGGAATTGGACTGGATGCGAAGACAGCCCCAAGCCCGCGGTACAAAAGCAAAGGCCAGGATAGAATCTTTCTACGATCTTGAGGAAAAATCCAAGGGTCCTCGCAAGAAAGACCAGGTAGAACTGAGCATGCAGATTTCAAGACAGGGAAACAAGATCCTGGAAATTGAAGGTGCCGGTTTCTCCGTTCCGAACAAGAAGATCCTCTCCCCTTTCTCCTATACTTTCAAGAAGGCAGACCGAATTGGTTTGGCCGGAAAGAACGGTAGCGGCAAGACTACTTTCCTCAATTTGATTACCGGCAGTATCCAACCGACCGAAGGAAAACTTTCTGTCGGGGAAACGACCAAATATGGATATTACAAACAGGAAGGTCTATCCTTTAAATCGGACGAAAGAGTCCTGGACATTGTAAAGAATGTTGCGGACTATATAGAAATGAAAAACGGAGAAGTCATTACGGCTTCCCAACTATTGACAAAATTTCTCTTCCCTCCCGAGAAGCAATTTGGATTTGTCAGCAAATTGAGTGGTGGTGAAAAGAAGAGATTGCAGTTGATGCGTGTCCTGATGGCGAACCCAAACTTCTTGATTCTGGATGAGCCTTCCAATGACCTGGACATCGACACCCTGAATGTCCTGGAGGAATTCCTGGAAAATTACCCGGGTGTTTTGGTGTTGGTTTCACACGACCGTTACTTGATCGACAAGTTGACCGAACAGCTCTTCATCTTTCCTGGCAATGGTGACATCGTAATCTATAATGGTAACTATGCCGACTTTAAATTGGAACAGGAAGAGCTGAACAAGAAACCAGAAAAGAAAATTGAAAAGCCAAAGGCAGAAGAGAAGAAACAGAAGCTGAGCTTCAAGGAGCAAAAAGAATTCGAAGGGCTGGAAACAGAAATCGCCGACCTGGAAAACAAGGTCAACGACCTGACCGAAGACCTGTCGAAAACGACCGACCACGTAGAGCTCCAAAAGATAGCCGAGGAGATCGACCTGACAAAAACCACTCTCGACGAGAAGACCGAGAGATGGATGGAACTAGCAGAGTTTATATAGCGTTCCACGTGAAACTAAAATCAATAGAGGAAGAGTTTCACGTGAAACTAGAGAAAGATATATGTTTAATAAATATAATGTTATTGTAGTTGGAGCCGGCCATGCCGGATGTGAGGCGGCAGCAGCAGCTGCCAATTTAGGTTCATCGGTATTACTCATCACGATGAACATGGGTGTCATTGCCCAGATGAGCTGTAACCCCGCCATCGGCGGAGTGGCAAAAGGACAGATCGTCCGCGAGATCGATGCCATGGGTGGATACACCGGAATCATCGCCGATAAGTCTACCATCCAATTTCGCATGCTGAACAAATCAAAAGGTCCAGCGATGTGGAGCCCAAGAACCCAAAACGACAGAATGAGATTTGCTGAGGAATGGCGCCTGACACTGGAGTCCATTCCCAATCTGGATATGTGGCAAGATACCGTCAAAGAAGTCATCGTAGAAAACGGAAGAGCAAAAGGTGTAGTAACCTCAATGGGCATCCGCATCGATGCGGATGCAGTCGTCCTGACAAATGGCACCTTTCTAAATGGTGTCATCCATGTGGGCGAGAAGAAATTTGGCGGTGGTCGTACCGGTGAAAAAGCAGCAACGGGACTGACCGAACAATTGGTGTCCCTAGGTTTCGAATCAGGCAGAATGAAAACTGGAACTCCCCCACGTGTGGACGGAAGAAGTTTAAATTACTCCCTGATGGAAGAACAATGGGGAGATGATTCACGTGGAAGATTTTCCTATACCGATGTAGAAATTCCACAGGAACAAAGATGTTGTTGGATCACTTATACCAACTCAGCGGTACACGAAATCTTAAAAACAGGATTCGAAAAATCTCCGATGTTCACCGGAAGGATCAAAGGTCTCGGCCCACGATACTGCCCTTCCATCGAAGATAAAATCAACAGATTTGCAGAACGAGAAAGACACCAGATCTTCGTAGAACCTGAAGGATTCAAGACCGTAGAAATCTATGTCAACGGTTTTTCAACCTCCCTACCGGAAGATGTACAATTGAAAGCATTGCAATTGATCCCAGGATTTGAAAATGCAAAAATGTATAGACCGGGATACGCCATCGAGTATGACTACTTCCCTCCTATGCAGTTAGACTTGACCCTAGAAACACTGTCCGTAAAACACCTCTTCTTTGCTGGCCAAATCAATGGAACTACCGGCTACGAAGAAGCGGCTGCACAAGGATTCGTGGCAGGGATCAATGCACACCAAAGAATAAACGATCAGCACGAACTGATCCTAAAAAGATCGGAATCCTATATCGGAGTTTTGATCGATGACTTGGTAACAAAGGGAACAGATGAACCATATAGAATGTTCACCTCAAGAGCTGAACATAGACTCCTGCTCAGACAAGATAATGCCGATATCCGCTTGACACCAATGGCACATAAATTAGGATTGGTATCGGATGAGAGACTTGAAAAGGTCAATGCTAAAATCAAGAATTCCGATGACATTGTAGACTACCTAAAAAATAATTCTATCGGAACTTCAGAGATGAACCCTATCCTAGAAGAAAAAGGTTCAAGTCCGATTGCACAAAAATCTAGACTCTTCGGAATCTTGAGCAGACCACAGGTTGAAATCGAAGACCTCATCAAAGCCGATAAGGACTTTGCAAATTACATTGCAAACTTTGACGCCGACACCATCGAACAGGCGGAGATCAAAGTGAAATACGATAGTTACTTTGAAAAGGAAATGGAGATAGTAAGCAAGATGAAGAAAATGGAAGACAAAGAAATCAATCCTGATTTTGACTATAATTCATTAACTTCACTGTCTATTGAAGCCCGCCAAAAACTCTTGAAAGTAAAACCAAGAACTTTAGGTCAAGCTTCAAGAATTTCAGGTGTATCTCCGGCCGATATCAGTGTTTTAATGGTACATATGAGTTAATTAACTGAATATCAGTATATTACATTAATAAAATAACAAACGTAAATAAAGCGATTTAAGACATTATTTTAAATTTTATGAGTCAGGTATCCAAAAAAGATAAAAATCCGTTAAATCAACTAAAAACAGCTTTATTTAAAAATCTAATCTTTTTAGGTCTTGCTACGATCTTGGCATTGAGTTTTGTGCAATGTGCCAACATGCAAAAACCTACCGGAGGCCCAAAAGATTCTTTACCTCCAAAACTGTTGGGGGTAACCCCTCCTAACCTCTCGAAAAATTTCAAAGAGAAAGTGATCGAGATGACCTTCGATGAATTTATCAAAACGGTAAATCCGGGAAAAGAATTTAACATTTCCCCAGATGTCGAAACTCAGCCCATCTATAAGGTTAGGAAAAAAAGATTCATCATTGAACTTCCGGATTCCTTGGAAGCCAACACCACCTACACCATTAACTTTGGAAAAGGTCTGGTCGACTTCAATGAAGGTAATCCGTTCATCAATTACAATTACGTTTTTGCGACAGGGGATGAACTCGATTCCCTAAGTATCTCCGGACAGGTCAAGAATGGTTATACCAAAGACTTCAATCTGGAAAAAGACAAGGAAGTCATCGCTATCCTGATCCCAACCAGCCGAGACACCATTTTTGGAAAAAGAAAAGCTTCCTATTATACAACAGTCGACTCATCTGGAAATTTCAAGTTCAACAACCTGCGTGAAGATACCTATAGGGTATATGCACTGAAGGATATGAACAACGATAAGATCTATAACGGTAATGATGAATGGATAGGCTTTCAGCAGGACAGTATTTTCCTGAACCAGAACGTCTCGGGCATACAGCTAGAATATACAAAGGGTACTGCGCAGGTTTTCAGGAACTTAGAGAAAAAAGTAGATAATAATGGTTCGGTCCTATTGACCTTTAACAGGCCTCTGGAGGAGGGTAATATTAGGATATTATCACCTAATGAACTGGATGCCAATAAGATGGTAAGATTTAAACCTACCCAAGATACCGCTAATATCTATCTAGAAAATTTGGAATTTGATTCCCTGAAATTGGAAGTAAGCGAAAGAAATATTCCTTTGGACACTATTGACCTTAGAAAAGCTAGAAACATAAAAGTAGACAATAGCATTGTTCCAAAATTAAATATCAGCAATAAGGTAGACCGAGTAAAACACATAGAATTGAGTTCGGACTATCCCATTGCATCCATTGATAAAAATAAGGTACTGATCAAGGAAGATTCTGTTTCACGTAGAAATTTCCAATTACAACAAGATTCGGTAAATCGAGAAATGTACCACATCCGATTCAATTGGAGACCTAACAAGAACTACGAATTGGTGCTGGAGGAAGGTGCCATTTTAGGTCCATTCGACGAGACAAATAAGGAATTCAAATCGCAGTTTACCCTGAATGAAACCGAGAATTACGGGGACATCAATCTAACCTTCACAGGTCTGAAGGATAATACAGATTATTTGGTGGAACTGATCGATGAAAGCAAGGAAAAACTATTTGATAAACGCCCTCTCCCACCCGACCATGTCTTACGATATATTAAATATCCAGGCGGTAAATACAGCATAAGGCTGATTGAGGATAGCAATAAAAATGGTAAATGGGATGCTGGCGATGTCTATCAAAAAAGACAGGCAGAACCCATCTGGTATTTAGATCGAACATTTACGATACGGGCAAACTGGGAACAGAATGAAACCATAGATGTATCATTCAAATAAAACCCAAATTACTCCGTAAACCAAGACGAATAAAGCACGTAATTGTGCGGTAATTTTTTCAATAGATTAAGCTGCTCCTCCGTGAGCGGCTTAATTTTTTTAGCTGGAACTCCAGCATAAAGATAACCAGACTCACAAACCATATTCTCCAATACCACCGCACCTGCAGCAATAATGACGTTCGATTGAATGTGGGCCCTGTCCATCACGATTGCCCCCATACCTATCAACACATAATCATCTATGACACAACCATGTACAATAGCGTTATGACCGATATTAACATAGTTACCAACATCTGTCCCATTCTTTTCATAGGTCCCATGTATGGTTACATTATCCTGTATGTTAGAATAATCCCCGATCTTGATATAGTTCACATCGCCCCGTACCACAGCATTGAACCAAACCGAACAATGTGAACCGATCGTCACATCACCAACAATGGTACAATTAGGCGCTATAAAGCTGTTTTCTTCAATGATGGGGTATTTGTCCTTAACAGGTAATATCGTGGCCATAAAGCGTTTAAAACTTAAAATTAAAGAATGGTATCTTCCAGTACATCAGCATGCTTAGGATAATCCGTGGTATAGTGCAGTCCCCTGCTCTCTTTGCGCTGCATAGCTGATTTTACAACAAGATAAGCTATCTGAATAACGTTTCGCAGCTCACAAAGTTTAACGGAAAGCTTGGTATTCTTATAGAAAGCCTCTGTTTCCTCATGTAGCAATCCCAAACGTCTCATGGCCCTTTCCAGACGGAAATCCGAACGTACGATCCCTACATAATCACTCATTAACTTTTGTGTTTCACGTAGATTGTGCGTCACCAGGATATCTTCATTTAATAACTGGGTATTGGATTCATCCCAAGAGGGTACATGATCCTGAAAATCAATGCTATCAATATGTTTACTCGCATCCTGGAAAATTCTATGGGCATACACAGCAGCCTCAAGTAAAGAATTGGAAGCCAAACGGTTAGCGCCATGAAGTCCCGTTGAAGAACATTCTCCACAGGCATAAAGGTTATTGATAGAGGTTGCACCGTATTCATCAACCATGATTCCTCCACATAGATAATGTGCTGCAGGAGTAACTGGAATCAGGTCTTTGGTCATATCCAGACCAATGGAAAGACATTTCTCGTAAATATTTGGAAAATGCGATAAAATATCTGATTTAGAGCGATGTCTGATATCTAAATAGACATAATCAAGACCCGATTTTTTCATTTCTGAATCGATCGCACGGGCTACGATATCCCGTGGAGCCAAGGATCCTCTTTCATCATATTCCTCCATAAAAGACTCACCATTAACCCTTTTCAAAATTCCGCCGAAACCACGTACAGCTTCAGAGATCAGGAATGCAGGATATTCTTTAGGATTATATAAGGCAGTTGGATGGAATTGGATAAATTCCATATTCCTAACTTTTCCCTTAGCCCGATACACCATAGCAATTCCGTCACCTGTCGCAATAGTCGGATTAGTAGTGGTGGAATAGATATGCCCCGCACCGCCTGTGGCCATCAGGGTAATTTTGGAAAGTATCTTTTCAACATGTCCCGTTTCGGTGTTAAAGGCATAGATACCGAAACATTTGATATCTTCCGTACGTTTATCCACATGTACACCCAAATGATGTTGAGTAATCAGGTCAACGGCAAAATAATGCGTCAACATCTCTATATTAGGTTCAGCATGTACTTTTTCTAAAAGAGCACGTTCAATCTCATAGCCCGTAATGTCCTTATAATGAAGGATTCTATGTTCAGAATGTCCACCTTCCCTGGCCAGGTCATATTCTCCAGAATCCTCACGATCAAAGGTAGTACCGTAAGAAATAAGCTCCGCAATACGTTCCGGACCTTCTTTCACCACGTTTTCCACAACATGTGCATCACATAATCCATCTCCCGCTATTAAGGTATCTTCAATGTGTTTATCAAAGCTATCCCCTTCATCCGTGACTACAGCTACTCCACCCTGTGCATATTTCGTATTCGACTCATCCTCATTGGCTTTCGTCACGATAAGTACTTTTCCAAGCTTCGCAGCTTTAAGTGCAAAACTCAATCCGGCGATACCCGAACCTATTATCAAAAAATCAACTTTTCTATCCAGCATTGAATGTATATTGTAGATGCTACGGTTAATTACTACTGAACCAACAAATTAACAAAATATGTGCAAAACGTGTAAATAACTCGTGAATTAAAATGTAAAACTTCTTATGTTTCCACAATACTAGCAATTTTCACACATCTATTACCAAAATATTAAGACAATATCACCGAAATATTAACATCTTACACACAACTATCATTTCACAAAAAAATATGCAAAAAATAAAAGCTGAAAAAAGACAGTATTGAAAATCAGCACTTAACCCTTCCCAACCTGTGGATAAGTTGTGAATAACTATAGAACATCCACTAAAAAAAATAAAAATCACCTGAATTATCCCCATTTTCCACAGACTAATAAACAACAAGATTCTTCTTTAAAAAAAAGATTATTATTTATTGAAAAAAGGGAATGTGGATTTCGTTTCGTTTTCTTTCTTTACTTTTGTGATGTTAGAAAGTCAAACAGGCAGGAATCAACTTAGAAAAACCAAATGAATACAACATTTGAAACAGACTTAGTGGCTAAGGGATATATTGATGTGGCAATAGATCCTAACCTAGATTTGGTCAAAGAAATTGAAAGACTTAAAAAGGAAAAGAATGCGGTTATCTTAGCGCATTACTACCAAGAGTCTGAAATACAAGATATAGCAGATTATATTGGGGATAGTCTAGGTCTATCTCAACAAGCAGCTAAAACAGATGCGGATGTCATCGTTTTTGCCGGTGTACATTTCATGGCAGAAACGGCTAAAATCTTATCGCCTTCCAAAAAGGTCCTTTTACCAGATTTGAAAGCAGGATGTTCATTATCAGATAGTTGCCCTCCACATTTGTTTGCTAAATTCAAAGAGAAATATCCGGATCATTTAGTGATTACCTATGTGAACTGTACTGCTGAATTGAAGGCTCTTTCAGATATCGTATGTACCTCCAGCAATGCCGTACAGATCGTGGAAAGCCTTCCAGCCGATCAAAAGATCATTTTCGGTCCAGATCGCAACCTAGGGGATTACGTGAAGAAAAAAACAGGTCGTGACCTTGTCCTTTGGAATGGTGCCTGTATGGTCCACGAGATTTTCTCCCAAGAAAAAATCGATGCCCTGCGTGCTGAGTATCCAGATGCAAAATTCATCGCCCATCCAGAATGTGAAGACCATATCCTGGCGCAAGCCGATTATATAGGTTCTACTTCTGGGATGTTGAAATATACCATCGAGGATCCAACCGACACTTATATCGTAGCAACTGAATCTGGAATTTTGCACCAAATGCAAAAGGCCAGTCCTTCGAAAACATTTATCCCTGCTCCTCCAAACAATTTATGTGCTTGTAATGATTGCCCGCACATGAAATTGAATACCTTAGAGAAGCTATATAACTGCCTGTACTACGAACAACCAGAAATTACATTAGATGAAGATATCATTCAACGTGCGCAAAAACCTATTGAACGCATGCTTGAACTTTCCGCAAAACTAGGATTATAACATGAGCATATTTGAAAATAGCGATAGAACCAACCTAAACGAAATTGGTGAATTTGGTCTGATCAATCACCTGACCCAATCTGTAGTATTGACCCAACCCAGTTCTGTTAAAGGGATTGGTGACGATGCTGCCGTATTGGATTTTTCCAATAAGAAAACGTTGATTTCCACCGATCTATTATTGGAAAATGTACATTTTGACCTACGCTATGTTCCGCTTAAACACTTGGGATACAAAGCTATACAAGTTAATTTGAGTGATATTTATGCCATGAATGGAATCGCTAGCCAAGTGACCATTTCCATTGGATTATCTTCTAAGTTTCCCCTGGAAGCCGTTGAAGAAATATATGAGGGTGCACTGTTGGCTTGCCAGAACTACAATGTAGACCTGATTGGTGGTGATACCAGTACCTCAACCCAAGGCTTGGTGATCTCCGTGACCAGTATTGGCTATGCCGAAACGGATAACATAGCTTACCGTTCCGCTGCTAAAGAAGGTGACCTGATCTGTGTATCCGGTGATCTGGGTGGTGCTTATGTAGGTTTACAACTCCTAGAAAGAGAAAAACAGATTTTCTTGGAAAACCCTAATATACAGCCTGATCTGGAAGGAAAGGATTATATTATCGAGCGTCAATTGAGACCTGAGGCAAGAAAGGATATCGTTGAATTACTGGCTGCTTTAGCTGTTAAGCCTCATGCGATGATCGATGTTTCTGATGGTTTGGCTTCGGAGATATTACACATCTGTAAAGCTTCCAATGTAGGTTGTAAATTATATGAAGAAAAGATCCCTATCGATCCAATGACCTATGAAACTGCCCGTGAATTTGGTCTGGATCCTACGGTATGTGCTTTGAGTGGTGGAGAGGATTACGAATTACTGTTTACTGTACCGCAAAGTGACTATGATAAGCTGAAAAACAATATGGAAATCAGCATTATCGGTCATATTACTGAGGCTGCCGAAGGATGTACCATGGTTTCTAAATCGGGTAATGTACATGAAATCAAAGCCCAAGGTTGGAATGCCTTTGGAAATCAAGAATAAGCATAAAATTCTTTATTAAAATATTGTAGAAAGAGCCATTTTAAATGGCTCTTTCTTTTTATGATTATCCTGTTTTGACCTTACTCTCATTCGAGACACATTGCGAATTTTCGCAATGTGTCTCGAATGAGAGTAAAAGGAAGTCCCTAAAAACTGCTCTATTCGAACAGAAACACATTTATTAAAAATTTTATAGATTATGGAATTTTCAGGTACTGTACAGTGGCTTTATAGGAAAAGAAAAAGGAAAGCTTTGTTATGATAAACAAAGCTTTCCTTTTATAATTTGATGATTTAGACAATCGCTTACCGCTAAGTTTGGATCACGCCAACATTGTATTTTCCGATCTCTGTATTATGCGATGCAGCTTCTATACCCATGGAAATAATTTTTCTGGTATCGGCTGGATCGATCACTCCATCTACCCATAATCTGGAGGCTGCATAATAAGGGCTCAATTGCTCATTATAGGTCTTTTCGATATCCTGTAAAAGCTTGTTTTTGTCCGCTTCACTCAGGCTGATATTCTTTGATTTTAAGGCTGCTTCTTGGATCTGCAACAAAGTTTTACCTGCAGATGCACCGCTCATTACCGCTATTTTGGCGGTAGGCCATGCATAGATCAATCGAGGATCATAAGCTTTGCCACACATCGCGTAATTACCTGCTCCATAGCTATTTCCTACCATAAACGTGAATTTTGGCACTACGGAATTGGCCATGGCATTCACCATTTTAGCACCATCCTTGATAATTCCACCATGCTCTGCCCTGGAACCCACCATAAAACCGGTGATGTCCTGAAAGAATAGCAATGGTATTTTCTGTTGGTTACAGTTCATGATAAAACGGGCTGCCTTATCAGCTGAATCTGAATAGATCACTCCACCCATCTGCATTTCTGTTGAACCTCCAGGTTTCTTGGCCTTAACCACTTCCCGTTGATTGGCCACTATGCCTACTGCCCATCCATCTACCCGAGCCAAGGCACAGATCAAAGTCTTGCCATAATCTGCTTTATATTCTTCTAAAGAACCACTATCGACTATACATTTCAAGATTTCAACCATATTATAGGGTTTCAATCTATCTTCAGGCATATAATCATAGAGTTTTTCCATCGGATATTCTGGCTCCTTCGCTTCTATCCTTGAATATTGATAGGTAGGTTCAGAACCGAATTTATCCACTATATTTTTGATGGCATCCAAGCAACTCTCATCATTCGGATATTTATTGTCGGTAACACCTGAAATTTCACAATGCGTATCTGCTCCGCCTAAGGACTCATTATCAATGACTTCTCCAATGGATGATTTCACCAAGTAAGATCCTGCTAAAAATACAGATCCGGTACCTTCGACAATCAGTGCATAATCAGACATGATGGGCAAATAGGCACCACCAGCCACACAAGAACCCATAATGGCAGAAATCTGGGGGATACCCATGGAAGAAAGTTTGGCATTATTTCTAAAGATCCTTCCAAAATGCTCTTTATCAGGGAATATTTCAGCTTGCATAGGTAGAAAGACACCGGCAGAATCGACCAAATAGATAATGGGAATATGGTTTTCCATGGCTATTTCCTGGGCTCTGAGATTTTTCTTACAGGTCATCGGAAACCAGGCTCCGGCCTTGACCGTAGCATCATTTGATACAATCACACATAACCTATTCTTAACATAGCCCAAGACCACGACTACCCCAGCATTCGGGCAACCACCATGTTCTTCGTACTGCCCATCGGCAGCAAAGACACCAATCTCGGTGAAATCCCTATCTTCATCTAATAGGTATAGGACCCGTTCCCAAGCCGATAATTTTCCTTTTTCGTGTTGTTTTTGGATTTTGTCCAAGCCTCCACCTAACAGTAGTTTTTCTCTTTTCCTTTGGAGTTCTTCTAATTGGCCTCGCATAGCTTTATTGAAATAATGTAATTTATTAGGTTCTGAAATATTAAATTATTATAAATATCATAAAATATTATTTGTTTTTTATAATATTTGTAAGAAACATTTGTAACCCAAATATAAACTTAATTAAAATAATATTATGTATAACCTCGGTTCTAAAGAAGAATTGACACTAGTTAGAGAGAGTGCCCGTAATTTTGCAAATGCCTATATAAAACCTCATGTGATGAAGTGGGATGAGGCTCAAATTTTCCCTGTTGAACTATTCAAAAATTTAGGTGATCATGGTTTCATGGGCATCTTGGTTCCTGAAGAATATGGTGGATCTGGACTGAACTACCAAGAATATATTACCATTTTAGATGAGATTTCAAAAGTATGTGGTTCTATTGGTCTATCGGTGGCTGCCCATAATTCATTGTGTACCAATCATATCCTAAGTTTTGCCAATGAAGAGCAGAAAAGAAAATACCTTCCGAAACTGGCTAAGGCAGAATGGATTGGCGCATGGGGATTGACAGAGCCGGGCTCTGGTTCTGATGCTGGGGGCATGAATACCACAGCGGTACAAGACGGAGATTATTTCATCTTAAACGGAGATAAAACCTTTATTACCCATGCCATTTCTGGTGATGTAGCTGTAGTTATGGCTAGGACGGGTGAAAAGGGCGATAAAAAAGGAATTTCTGCTTTTATCGTAGAAAAAGGAATGGAAGGTTTTTCCGCTGGAGCGAAGATGGATAAATTGGGAATGCGTGCCTCTGAAACAGGTTCTTTATTTTTCGATAATTGCCGCATCCATAAGGATCAATTGATCGGTGAAATAGGTGATGGTTTTGTGCAGGCCCTGAAATTATTGGATGGAGGTAGGATATCAATTGCCGCCCTATCCTTGGGAATAGCGAGAGGTGCCTATGAATGTGCATTGAAATATGCCAATGAAAGGGAACAATTCCAGACTAAAATTTTTGATTTTCAAGCGGTTGGTTTTAATTTAGCGGATATGGCTACGAAAATTACTGCTTCTGAACTATTGATCAGACAAGCGGGTGATTTGAAAGATCATGGTCAAAAAGTGACCAAAGAAGGCGCCATGGCTAAATTATATGCTTCGGAAACGGCTGTTGAGGTATCAAACGATGCTGTACAGATTCTTGGTGGTTATGGATTTACCAAGGATTTTCCTGCTGAAAAGTACTTTAGGGACGCTAAATTATGTACTATTGGTGAAGGAACAAGCTCTATCCAACGCATGGTCATTGCAAGGGAGATAAAAAAAGATGTACAATAAAGAACAGGTAACCCTAGTGGATTGCCCTCGAGATGCCATTCAAGGTATCCTTTATCAGATTCCAACTGAAAAGAAAATTGCTTATATCAATCAGTTGATAAAAAGCCAGGTCTTTGATTGCATAGACTTTGGGAGCTTTGTTTCGCCAAAGGCGGTTCCGCAATTGAGTGATACGCAAGCTGTATTGGAAGGCCTAGAAAAGGATGATCAGGTAAAGCTATTGGCCATCATCGCGAATAAAAGAGGTGCTGAAATAGGTTCCGAAATGGAGAAAATTGACTATTTAGGTTATCCTTTCTCCATTTCGGAAACCTTTCAGAAAAAGAACACCAACGCCAGTATTGCGCAGGCCTATGAAGCTGTCAAGGAAATCTTGGGTATCATGGGCAGAAATGAAAAACAGGAGTTGGTCGTCTATATATCCATGGCATTTGGTAATCCTTATGGTGACCATTGGGACATGGATCTGGTTTCGGAATGGATATATAACCTGAATGCCATTGGTGTAAGGAACTTCTCTATTGCTGATACCACTTCTGAGGCTACTCCAGATAGCATCAAGGACCTGTTCCATAAAATTACAAAGGAATTTACGGATATTCCTTTCAGTGCGCATTTCCATTCGCCGATCGAGAGTGCCCTATTGAAAGTAGACGCGGCTTATTCGGCGGGATGCAGACGCTTTGAAGGAGCTGTTTTAGGTTATGGAGGCTGTCCATTTGCCAAAGATGAGCTGGTTGGAAATATTCCTTCGGAATTGTTAGTGGATCGGTTCAATAAAGCTAACTTTGATACAATGTCTGGACTGATGCAGGGATTTCAAAATTTGATCAAACATGAATTATAAATTCATTCAAACCGAAATAAAGGAACATGTTTTTACCTTGACCTTGGATAGGGAAGCTAAGCGCAATGCTTTTACCCCTACCACAGTCAATGAGGTGGCCCATGCCCTAGAGGAAGCGGAAGCCAATGATCAGGTCCATGTATTGGTTCTAAGGGCAAATGGCCCTGTATTTTGTGCCGGAATGGACCTCAAGACCTATCAAAATCCGGAATTGGATAGTCCTAATCCTGCTATCGTTAATATGGAACGTTCCTTGGGCGAGATCTTTGATCAGTTCAGTAAGCCATCAATAGCTATCGTTGAAGGCGATGTCATCGCCGGAGGTTTTCTCTATATCTTGGGCTGTACCTATGTATTTGCGAAAAAAGAACTGAATTTTAGGTTGCCGGAAATTGCTCTGGGCATCTTTCCTTTCCAGGTGATGGCTGGCTTGAAGAGGATCAAGTCTGAAAAGCAGATTTTGCAATTATGTTTTGACCCAAGCCCTTTCCAGACCGATAAGGCTATAGAACTGGGATTGGTCGACGGCTATTTGGAACCGGATAAAATTGATGATTTGATTGCTTCCTTTGCTGATAAGAGCATTTATGCCATGCAGGCAGGGATGAAGGCCTTAAAGGCTATCCGTGACATGGAGTCTGATAAGCAGTATGCCTTTCTCCTGGAGTCTCTGCAGAACCTAAAGGATAGGGATGAAGTGAAGAAATTTATGGCAGAAAGGCTCAATAAGAACTAAGAGACCTTCTTTTCTATCCAGAAATTATTGAATCCAAGGCCTACTTCTATATCCAGTAGTTTTTGTTGCAACATCTCCAAGATGGCCAAGAAATTATAGACAAACTGTACCTTGTTTTCAGAATTCTTTGCCAATGCTGAAAAATCCATTGATTTATTGATCTCAATTAATTCAGCGATCGCTTTTTTCTGTTGTTCTATGCTATAGGGGTATTTCACTACGGTATGCGTGACATCCTGTACGCGATGGGAAAAATTGAACATCACCCTTTCGTAGACCAACATCAGTTTATATAGGTCAAAGCTGGAAAGTTCCTCATCTATGGTCTGAGCCTTGGCTTCACGTGCTATCTTCAGGTCGATTTCGGTATTTCCCCTTTCATAAAATTTGGACCTACGGTCCTCCAGATCTTTCAGCTCTTCGCAGATTTCCTTGAATTGCTTGTACAGGACAAGCTTTTGGACTAATTCCTTTTTCAGGTCGATCTCGTTTTCATTCTCATCCAGTTCAGGACGTGGAAGCAGCATTTTAGCCTTGATGCGCATCAAGGTCGAGGCAACAAAGATAAATTCAGAGGCTAATTCTATGTTCAGGGACTGCATATGTTGGATATAGGCCAAGAAATCATCTGTGATCTTGGAGATAGGAATATCATGGATATTCAATTCATCCCTTTCAATAAAGAATAGCAAAAGGTCAAAGGGTCCTTCGAACTGTGCCAGTTTAATCTCGTAGTTTGTCGCGTCCATAGAATATGCTCAAAAATAAGGATTTGCTTGTATAAAAAGATGGAATTCATTCGAATAAAGCAAAACAATGCAGCAGATTAAATTGTATATATATTCCATAGTTAAAAGAATAAATTGTTACTTTGTATCTTATTTCGAAATTTTTTCATTTATGCAGGTAGAAGCAGGACCGCTATTACAAAAAATTCAATTTCCATCTGATCTTCGAAATTTGAAGGAATCGGAACTTGAAGAGGTTTGTAAAGAGCTGAGACAGTTTATCATCGATATCGTTTCTGTAAACGGCGGACATTTTGCAGCTAGTTTAGGTGTAGTGGAACTTACCGTAGCGTTGCATTATGCATTGAATACTCCTTATGACCAGGTCATTTTTGATGTCGGTCATCAGGCTTATGGACACAAGATACTGACGGGTAGAAGGGAAGAATTCCATACGAACCGTATTTTAGGCGGGCTTTCTGGATTTCCTAAACGTGGTGAAAGTGAATACGATGCTTTTGGTGTAGGACACTCCTCCACTTCCATTTCTGCTGCTTTGGGAATGGCAGTTGCCTCTGCATATAAGGGTGAAACCGATAGGCAGCATGTTGCTGTAATCGGTGATGGTGCCTTGACCGGCGGCATGGCCTTTGAAGCATTGAACCATGCTGGGATCGAAAAGTCAAATCTATTGGTTATTCTGAACGACAACTGTATGTCCATTGACCCGAACGTAGGGGCGATGAAAGAATACCTGACCAGTATTACCACTTCAAAAAGTTACAATCGATTTAGGGATGATTTGGTGTCCGTATTGGAGAAGATTTCCAAGAAGGGTCCAAATGCTTATGGCTGGGCTAAAAAGCTCGAGCAGAGCATTAAAGGTACCTTGTTGAAGAACTCTAACCTATTTGAATCCCTAAACTTTAGATATTTTGGTCCTGTTGATGGACATGACGTCAATAAATTGGTGAAAACCATCGAGGATCTGAAGCATATCAATGGTCCTAAGTTGTTGCATGTGGTTACCGTAAAGGGTAAAGGCTATGCATTGGCAGAAAAGGACCAAACAAAATGGCATGCTCCCGGTCTTTTTGACAAGATCACCGGAGAAATCAAGAAATCTATTTCTGAGAAACCCCAACCACCGAAATACCAAGATGTATTTGGTCATTCATTGGTGGAATTGGCGGAAACAAACGATAAGATCATGGGGATTACTCCGGCTATGCCGAGTGGATCTTCTATGAACATCATGATGAAGGCAATGCCGGATAGGGCATTTGATGTGGGCATTGCGGAACAGCATGCTGTTACATTCAGTGCAGGCCTTGCCGCTCAAGGTTTGGTTCCTTTCTGTAATATCTATTCATCTTTTATGCAAAGGGCTTACGATCAGGTTATCCACGATGTAGCCTTGCAGAAGCTGAATGTGGTCTTCTGTTTGGATAGAGCCGGTTTGGTGGGTGCTGACGGCCCTACGCACCATGGTGCTTACGATATTGCGTTCATGCGCTGTGTTCCTAATATGGTCTTGGCTTCGCCAATGAACGAAGAGGAACTGCGGAACCTGATGTACACGGCTCAATTGCCGGATCAAGGCCCCTTTACCATCCGCTACCCTCGTGGCAATGGCGTGATGCCGGATTGGAAGCTTCCGTTTAAGGAAATTCCGATCGGTAAAGGCAGAAAGATCTGTGATGGTGAAGAAATAGCTATATTATCTTTCGGCCATATTGGTAATGAAGCCAGTAAGGCAATCTTGAAACTACGTGAAGATGGTATCCATCCCGCACACTATGATATGCGGTTTGCAAAACCTCTTGATGAAGCTTTGTTACACGAAGTATTTAAAAAGTATAGCAAAGTGATTACCGTAGAGGACGGTTGTTTGCCGGGCGGGATTGGATCTGCAACCCTAGAGTTTATGGCAGACCATCATTACGAAGCTCAGGTGGTACGTTTGGGAATCCCAGATGGTATTGTGGAGCACGGTGAGCAAGCAGAGTTATGGCATATATGTGGGTATGATGCTGCTGGAATTGAGGCTCAGGTTAGGAAATTAACAAAAGGCATAAAAACCGAAACTTTGGTAGGATAATTGCTCTATTAGAGCAGGTATTTCAAAGACAATCAAGCGTCTATAAGAGGAAGCCCACAGGCTTCCTTTTTTATTAAAAGTTTTCCACATTAATTTTTTCTTGCTTAATTTTTGCTTTAAAAACTCCTATAAATAGGGTATCAAAATATATGTGTTAATAAAATAATTTTGCACTAATATTTTGGACAAAATATGCTAAAAATTACAATTAAAATGTTGTTTTTTAGTTACTTACCTTTTTTTTGTCAATTTAATTTTTTAGCTCATTTTTTTTTGTCATATTCGTTGTAGGCAAAAGTTATGAACAGAAATTTTGTCAATTATTGGTTTTCAAGTTATTAACAAATTCAGAATGGAAAAAACGTGTACAAGTGTTTGGGAAAGTTGTCTTGCAGTAATAAAAGATAATATACCAACGCAAAGTTTTAAAACATGGTTCGAGCCCGTTAAAGCTGTACGTCTAGAAGGAAACGTTTTAACTATTCAAGTACCAAGTCTGTTCTTCTATGAGTGGCTGGAAGAACATTATGTAGGTATTCTCAGAAAAACAGTTAAAAAATTCTTGGGTGAACAAGGCCGACTGGAATACAACATCGTTGTAGAGAAGTCATCTGCTAACCCGCCTTACACCACCAACATTCCGTCGAATGGAAATGGTGCCGAGGGAAAGAAGCAATCAATTCCTGTTCCTGTTGCATTGAACAAGAACATCAAAAATCCTTTTGTAATTCCGGGGTTAAAGAAATTACAAGTTGATCCTCAATTAAATCAAAATTATACGTTCGACAATTTTATCGAAGGCGAATGTAACCGTTTGGCTCGTTCGGCTGGATATGCTGTCGCAAATAAACCAGGAGGAACTTCTTTCAACCCTTTGATGGTCTATGGAGATGTGGGTTTAGGTAAAACTCACCTCGCTCAAGCAATCGGTAATGAAATCAAAAGAAACTTACCAGATAAACTGGTAATCTACGTGTCATGTGAAAAGTTCTGTCAGCAGTTCGTTGACTCTTTGAAGAATAACACCATCAATGATTTCGTGAATTTTTACCAAGCAATGGATGTCATCATCATGGATGATGTGCATAATTTTGCTGGAAAAGAGAAAACACAGGATATATTCTTCCACATTTTTAATCACTTGCACCAAACAGGCAAACAGATCATCTTAACATCTGATAAAGCACCTAAGGATCTTTCTGGTCTCGAAGAAAGATTGTTAAGCCGCTTTAAATGGGGATTATCAGCCGATATTCAGGTTCCTGATCTAGAAACCAGGATGGCCATCCTTAAGAAAAAGATGTACTCAGATGGTATTGAGCTGCCAGAAAGTGTAGTGGAATATGTGGCGAATCAGATTGACAACAGTGTCCGAGAATTAGAAGGAGCAATGGTTTCTTTATTGGCGCAATCTACTCTGAACAAAAGAGAGATTGATCTGAACTTAGCAAAGTCGATGTTAAAGAACTTTGTGAAGAACACCCATAAGGAAATCTCAATGGAGTACATCCAAAAACTAGTATGTGAATACTTTGAGGTACCAGTTGAAATGGTTAAATCCAAAGTCCGTAAACGCGAAATCGTACAAGCAAGACAGATTTCAATGTATTTGGCAAAGAACCATACCAAATCTTCGCTGAAATCTATCGGTAATTTCTTTGGCGGTCGTGACCACTCTACCGTAATCTATGCTTGCCAAACAGTTGAAGACCTTATCGAAACCGATAAGAAATTCAAGACTTATGTGCAAGACATCCAAAAGAAATTAAAAGCTTCTTAAAAAACACATTGTAAAGAAAGAAATTGAAAAGCTTGGGAGAACATCCCAAGCTTTTTTATTTTGATACTATCCGAATAGTCTAAATACTTTCTACCAATTACTTTCATCTACTTAAAAAGCAGAAAAGGGACTGCAGCTACTGCAGTCCCTTTTCTATTTATGAAACATGAATATTAGTTAGATTATTGTACTTGTTTCGGCTCTGGCATAGTAGCTTTTTTCGCTGCACGAGCTTCTACAATCTTAGCGTACAATGGTTTTTGTTCATCAGTCAACAAATCAGATACTTTTTTGTCTAGATCTGAATTCAAAGCCTCAATTTGAGTAGCTTTTGCATCAGCTGCTGCTGTAGTGTCTGCCTTTAAAGCCAATTTAGCTTTTTTGTGCTCTAGTACTACATTATAGATTTGTGCCTGTTGATCTTCTGTCAAGTTCAACTGTTGTGTCCATTCGGTTACAGTTGCTTTTGCTTTCTCTTCTGGATTTACTTCCTGAGCAAATGTTAGAGTTAGTGAAAATAATACTGCGGATACTGCTAAAAATAACTTTTTCATGATTTTAATTTTTTTGTTTAATACTTTATTATTTACTCCGTTTCTGTACAATAAATAACAGTCGAATAGTATCTTTTATTGTATGATTGTATCATGTTTGTTACTTTTTAACATTTCTTAACAAGATAATAATACAAACTCAGGGTGATTAAATTTAAAGAATATTGGCCCTACGTATGTTTGGAGCATGATTCTAGTTAAATTCTAATTATTTCAGTTGAATTGAAAAAATATTACAATATGTGACAAAAAAGAAAAAGCTACTTGACATCAAGTAGCTTTTATTTATCGATAATTGATAAGTTCCTTAAGATTTATTTTCTATCGAACTTTCTAATTCTTGAAAAAACTCAATTTCCTTTTCGATAACAATATCAATCGGTATATAAAACGTTGGGATATCTTTCAGTTTATTCAGGTCCAGTCGCTGCGCATCCTTTTCGGTCGTCAAAAGGATAGCGTCCTTGCTTTCATTTAATTTTTCGAACCGTCCTGCAATTACCTTATAATCGAAATCATCAAATTGATGATGGTCTGCGAACTTTAAATGCTCAATCTTGATTCCTTGACTATTTAGGTGCTGTACAAGCGGTTTGGGGTTTGCAATGCCTGTGATAAGCAAGATAGTCTTTCTTGAAATAGGATGGTCTGATTCAGTATTGTTTAAAGGAATCCATTCCTTATAGCCTATACGGCTATAAAAGATGCCTGCACCGCTGTTATGTTTCCTGATCTTTTCCTGGATCTTTAATTTGTTTTCAAATGGAATATAATCAGGGCACTTGCTAATGAGGATAAGATCTGCCCTTTTGGTCTGATCAAAGGTATCTCGATATTGGCCCGTTGGCAATAATATAATAGGCTCTAGGATGGAATGGTATTCAAAGACTAAAATAGAAGAGGTTGGCTTCACCTTACGGTGCTGATATGCATCATCAAGCAGGACCAGGTCATGGTCTTTATTTAGGATTTCAATGCCTTCTGCCCTATTTTCATCCACAGATATGCTGATATCTGGAAAGTTCTTTTTGAATTGCAAAGGTTCATCGCCAACATTTTCAACAAGGTCATCCACTTGGACCAACCGAAAGCCTTTGGTTTTCCTGCCATAGCCCCGGCTTAGGGTCGCAAGCTGATATTTGTCCTTGAAATGGGCAATAAGTTTTTGGGTTAATGGGCTTTTTCCTGCTCCACCTACCGCCAAATTACCGATCACAATAGTTTTGATGTCAAAGGTCCTAGACGAGAGGATATTTAGGTCATACAACTTGTTTCTTACCCAAATTATTAAGGTATAGAGGATGGTAAAGGGAAGCAACAACCACCTTAAAAGCTGCATATCTATTTCTTAATTAACTTGATTCCAACATCGTTTATTCCCCTCAAAGGATTGTCACGCATGTTCTGTTGGATTGAAAATACATATTTTCCCGTATCCGGAAAAGTAAAATTCTCCTGCAACAGTTTGGTCTGCTCGTACAAGTTACCGGCAGAAGGGCCAATCCAGCGTCCATCAGCTTCCGCTAACTTGAAATTATAGTGGGCACTGCTATCTTGGATTCCTAAACCTTTTTGTTTGATTCCAAATGAAAAATTGGAATATGGATAGTAGGCGGTATGCCTTAGGTTGATAAACAGATCGTACTTATCTTGTTTATTCTGTACATCTACCTCAAATTGAGGTTTAAAACCGTTATCCCAGAGTTGACCAGGGATAACGGAATTTCTTTCATAGAATGCCCCTTCCTGACAGGAGGTCAGTAAAAGAGCAACAATAGCTATGAATACAGTTCTATACATAGGATTAGTACTTAACCCTCAGAATTATTGTCTTTGTTTTTGTTATTGAAACGTCTATTCTTGTTCTGAGGCCTTCTCCTATTGGTTTTCTGACCTTCTCCAGCTTCCGAATTTCCATTGTTTTCCTTTGGCTTAGGCTGTTTGTTGCCATTGTTTTGTGGCTTATTTTCAGCTTTTGGCTTTTGGTTGCCTTGTTCAGGACTTTGTTTCTGTCCATTCTCAGGCTTACCTGGAGTACGTTTTGGTTTGCGTTTCTTTTTCTTTTTATTGCGTTCGTCAAGGCGGGTCAAACTATCTTGTCCAACGACATTTTCATAGTCTGGAATCGCCACATTGATGATTTCCTCTTTTTCAGGGACGATCAATTCTTGCGGTTTCTTGCCTTGTGCGTTCAATTCAGCAAATTCTTTTACCTGCTGCACAGATAGTGGAATCCACGATTCTGCATGTGGATATGAAAACCACATGGTCTTCTTGAAGATATCTGTTTTCTGCAAGTAAGCCATACCAGAATGCGTTTCGATACGATCGATATTGTTTGGAATATCCTTTAAGGCATCCATATAGCTGTCCAATTCATAGTTCAGACAACATTTCAATTTACCGCATTGTCCCGCTAGTTTCAAGGTATTTAGGGAAAGGTTCTGATACCTCGCCGCAGAGGTAGAAACAGTTTTGAAGTCCGTAAGCCATGTTGAACAACAGAGCTCCCGTCCACAAGAACCAATTCCTCCCAAACGACTGGCTTCCTGGCGCATTCCGATCTGTCTCATCTCGATACGAATGCGGAAAGCTTCCGCCATTCTCTTGATCAGCTCCCGGAAGTCCACACGGCCTTCTGCTGTATAGTAGAAGGTAGCCTTTGTCTTATCACCTTGATAATCTACGTCTGAAATCTTCATGGACAAGCCCAGCTCCAGCGCCAAATTACGGGCGCGGTGCATGGTTTCCCATTCAAGATCCTTTGCAAGATTATACTTGGCAACATCATTTTCTGTTGCCTTTCGGTATACTTTTTTTACAACGTCGTCAGGTTTAACGTTGTTCTTTTTCAATTGTAGTCTTACCAATTCACCGGTCAAAGAAACGTGGCCGATGTCGTATCCCCCAGTATTAGGTTCCACAACCACCATTTCTCCCATTTCAAGGTATAAATTGTCCGTATTTACAAAAAACTCCTTTCTTGAGCCTTTAAAACGAACTTCTACAATATCAAAAGGTTTATAGTTAGATGGCAAGTCCATATCGACTAACCAATCGTAAACATCCAATTTATTACATCCGCTGGTCATGCACGTACCGTTGTTATTGCAACCTGCTGGTACTGTGCCTAGTGATTTACTTCCGCAACCACCCCCGGATGAGCAACTGCCACATCCCATATGTCTAAAATTATATATATTGAGTTCCCGCTGGGAACGTATTGTATTTAAATAATAAAACTAACTGCAAAGATAAATCTAAAAATAATATTTTAGGATTTGCGTTTCTTTCCACAGAATAATGCGTTTTTTCCAGTAATTCTATAGCAACCTGCAACTTTTCCAAGCTGCTGATCTCGCTAAATTTTTTCACGAACTCCAATTCCGCATTCTTAAGAAAGACTAATTGATCTAGCCCTTGGTTTAAAAGCACGATCTGTCTGAGCACATTTATGCTGTACAATAAGAACAGTTTTTGGTTCTCCCGACCCAATTTGCTGATTTCTTCATCACAGATCTGAATAATGTTCAAACCTGCATCCGTCACGATACACCTCAACCAACGGATCAAAAGGTCAAAGTTTTCGTTAGAAGACTCTTCCAGCTGGTCCAGTGCAGATTGCATGTTTCCATCAGCGATAAAGGCAACCTCATTGGCACGAACAGGATCCATATTTTTCTGCTCGATCAGGAACTGCATCAATTCCTCATGGGAAAGCTTATTGACCTTCATCAATTGCGTCCTGGAGATGATCGTGTTCAAGATCTTGTCCTGATTTTCGGCAACCAACAAGAACAAAGTCTTCGCAGGAGGCTCTTCGATCAATTTCAACAGAGCATTGCCCTGTGTATCGAGATATTCCGGCAGCCACATGATCAAAACCTTATATTCAGCTTCAAAAGCTTTCAGGCTTAATTTCTTGATGATATCATGCGCTTCGGCGATATTGATGTTTGCCTGTTTGTTTTCCGCTTCCAATTGGTTTCTCCAATGGCTCAAGCTCAGATATGGATTTTCCAGAAAGGCCTTACGCCAATCTTCCATATAGGTACTTGCCGTTTCATCCGCTTTTTTTGCAAAGAAAGGATAAGAAAAGTGTAAGTCAGGGTGAATCAATTTCTCGTACTTTAGGCATGAAGGGCATATCCCACAGCTATCGTCGGCTTGCGGCTGTTCACAATTGATAAACTGGGCATAGGCAAGGGCCAAAGCTAAGCTACCAGATCCTTCTGGACCTAGAAACAGTTGAGCGTGACTTACTCGATTTTCTCTTACCGTTGAAATAAGATGTTGTTTGAGCGCCTGATGGCCTACGATATTTTTAAATTGCATACCTAATCTTACAAATGTACAAATTTTAATGCAGTGCTTTTTAATGTTTATGCAGCTGAACTCGAATTTGAATTGCAAAAAATTAGATTCTTTTCTGTATTATTGCAATAAAATCTATTAGCTAAAAGAAATGAGATTTATTGTATCTACATCTATATTACTTAAACAATTACAAGCTATTAGTGGCGCCTCCAGCTCCAGCACGGTGCTACCAATCCTAGAAAACTTCTTGTTTGAAATCAAGGACAACCTCCTGACCATCTCCGCTACGGATTTGCAGACCAGTATGGTGACCACCCTTCAGATTGAAGCTAAGGAAGAAGGACGCGTTGCTATGCCATCAAAAATCTTGATCGAGACGTTGAAAACTCTTCCGGATCAGCCTGTGGCATTCTCTGTAGATACCAAAACTTTAGCTATCGAGATTTCTGCCGGAGACGGTAAATACAAGCTTAGTGGTGAAAATGCGGACGACTTCCCAAAAATCCCTGTCGTAGAGAATATTTCTACCGTAAATATCTCTGCACCGATCTTGTTGGAAGCCATCAATAAAACCATTTTTGCAGTAAGCAATGACGAACTTCGCCCTGCCATGTCAGGCGTATTCGTGCAATTGGCGGAGCAATCGACTACTTTTGTGGCTACTGATGCTCATAAATTGGTCCGTTATCGCCGCACAGATGTTGGAGCTGATAAACCAACATCGATCATCTTGCCTAAAAAAGCACTTACTTTATTAAAATCATCTCTTCCTTCGGATGATGTGAATGTTTCAATAGAGTACAACAATACCAACGCATTCTTCCAATTCGGAACCATCAACTTGATCTGTAGATTGATCGATGAGCGTTATCCAGATTACGAAGCCGTAATCCCTCGTTTGAACCCTAATAAACTGACTGTAGACCGTTCTTTATTCCTGAACACCCTACGCCGTGTGGTAATCTTTGCAAACAAAACTACACACCAAGTAAGGTTAAAGATCTCAGGAAGCGAACTGCACATCTCTGCTGAGGATTTGGACTTCTCCAATGAGGCACACGAGAGATTGAGCTGTCAGTTTGAAGGTGAAGACATGGAGATCGGATTCAACGCGAAGTTCTTGGTAGAAATGCTTAATAACCTAAACTGTGAAGAGGTCGTACTGGAAATGAGTACACCAAACCGTGCAGGTTTATTAGTACCGGCAATCAAGGAAGAACACGAAGATATCTTGATGTTGGTGATGCCAGTGATGTTGAACAATATTTAATAGCTCAAAACTTTGGATTTAATTTATTCCCTAATTGACTTTATCCTCCATATTGATGATCATTTGGTGGAAATCGTCAATAACTATCAGACTTGGACCTATTTGATCCTCTTCCTGATCATTTTTGCCGAAACTGGTCTTGTCGTTACTCCATTCTTACCTGGAGACTCCCTTCTATTTGCAACTGGCGCAATCATCGCCAAGCCAGAAACTGATCTGAACGTCTTTTTGATGTGGGGATTGTTGATGGTGGCAGGTATTTTAGGAGACATGGTGAACTACCATATCGGTAAGTACATTGGACCAAAAGCCTTTTCAGGGAAATATAAGTTCCTAAAGAAAGAATATTTAGAAAAGACAGAGAAGTTCTACGATAAATACGGTGGCAAAACCATTATCTACGCGCGTTTTGTTCCGATCGTCAGGACCTTTGCCCCATTTGTAGCTGGTGTAGGATCAATGTCCTACGGAAAGTTTGCTTCATACAATGTTATCGGAGCCATTTTATGGGTAACCTCCTTTTTGTTTATTGGATACTTCTTCGGAGGCCTTCCAATTATCAAGGACAACTTTACCTTAGTGGTCTTCGCCATCATTATCTTGTCCATACTGCCTCCAATCATTGAGGTGATCAAAGAAAAATACGGAAAGAAAAAGGAAGCTGAGTAAGCTTCCTTTTTCTTTTAAGTAGCCCTATTGCAGACTCAGGATCATATTCAAGGAAAAGAATTAGCTTGGTGCAATTCTTGCAGTGGAAAATCGAATTTGAAAACATGGAATTAATTTCAACCCTGATCGACTTTATTCTCCATATCGACAAGCATTTGATCGATATTACCCAAGAATATCAGACTTGGACCTACCTGATCCTTTTCCTGATCATCTTTGCAGAGACTGGACTGGTGGTTACCCCATTCCTTCCCGGTGACTCGGTCCTGTTCGCCATGGGAGCCCTGATCGCAAAACCTGAAACAAACCTTAGTCTTTGGGTCATGCTGGTCCTGTTGATTGCCGCAGCGATTATCGGTGATTTTGTCAACTATGAAATAGGGAAACACTTTGGACAGCGGGTCTTTACAAAAGACTCCAAGATCTTCAAGCTCTCCTATCTTGAGAAAACCCAAAGCTTTTACAATAAATATGGCCTCAAAACCATTATCTATGCGCGTTTTGTGCCCATTGTCAGGACCTTTGCCCCGTTTGTTGCCGGCGTAGTCAAGATGCCTTATTCCAAATTCGGTCTATACAATATCGTTGGAGGTGTCCTTTGGGTAACGATGTTTCTTTTGGGCGGTTATTTCTTCGGGCAGATCCCATTTGTCAAGAACAATTTCTCGATCGTGGTGCTTGCCATCATCGGCATCTCCCTATTGCCCCCTATCATTGAGGTCATAAAAGAAAAAACAGCCAAGAAATCAGCTTAAATTAATAAAGCTGTTTAAACGTTGAGTTTTTTCTGAAGTCTGTATCCTTAAACACAGCTATGAGATATATTTTATTTGCTTTTATCATTTGGGCACAGCCAATCCTTGCCCAGAACATCAAGATCGACAAACGCGAAGCCAAGAAAGCTTACCAATACCTCAATGATTTTCGGATGAACCCCAAGAAATATGGTCGCGAAATTCGGGTGAACAATCTTAGAAATGTAAAACAGACCCGTTTGGTCTGGAATGATAAACTGGCAAAAGTAGCTGAGGAGCGAGCCAAAGATATGGCGAGGAGGAATTACTTCGACCATACCGACCCAAGCGGTTACGGACCAAATTACCATATCAACAAGGCAGGATATTACTTAAATCCCGATTGGCTGAAGAAAAAAAGCACCAATAATTTTGAGTCCATCGGAGCCAACCACGAAACCGCCATTGATGGCATCAAATCCTTTATCATTGGCCGTGGATCGCCCGGATTTATGCACAGGAAGCATGTTTTGGGCATGGATGAATGGAACGGATCTTTAAAGGATATAGGCATAGGTTTTGCCCGCGTAAAGCGTGGTGCCGCCTATAAAACCTATTTATGCGTGATAATCGCCAAACATGATTGGTAATAGACTCGTTCTTTTCTGTAAGTTTTTTACCTTTGCATATGATAAAATCGATGACAGGTTACGGTATGGGGACCGCTGAAAACGGAACCGTTAAATATACCGTAGAGATCAAATCCTTAAATTCTAAGTTCTTGGAACTTAACCTTCGCCTACCAAAAGCTGTTTCAGACAAGGAATTGGTGCTTCGTGGTGAATGCAGCAAACTGATTGAACGCGGTAAGGTAAATATCAACATAAGCACCGAATATGTTGACCAAACTGCCAAAGCAGCAAGTATCAACGCAGATCTATTAAAAGAATACTATAGACAATTGCAGGACATTGCCTTCCAATTGGGCGATACCAAAGCCAATCTTTTTGAACAAGCCCTGAACATGCCTGAAGTTATCAGCCATGATGATGAGGTGGACGAAGAAGAAGGCAAGGTCTTGATGGATTCCTTTTACGCTGCAGTAAAACAGTTCAACAGCTTTAGAGCTGATGAGGGCGCTGTCCTTAAAAAGGATCTTGAATACCGTGTTTCCTTGATTTTATCATACCTAACCGAAGTAGAAGCTGTTGAAGGAAGCCGTATTCCCTTGATCCGTGAAAGGATCAACCAATATATGGAAGAAGCTGTGGGCAAAGAGAATGTAGACATGAACCGTTTTGAACAAGAACTGGTTTTTTACATCGAGAAACTAGATATCACGGAAGAGAAAGTTCGCCTTCGCTCCCACTGCAATTATTTTGTAGAAGCCCTGAACAGCCAAGATTCCAATGGTAAGAAACTAGGATTTATTTCCCAGGAAATGGGCCGTGAAATCAATACCTTGGGTTCAAAGGCCAACAATGCCCAGATCCAACAGATTGTCGTGAAAATGAAGGACGAGTTGGAAAAAGTCAAAGAACAACTATTAAACGTACTATAGCATGAGCGGAAAACTGATTATTTTTTCTGCTCCATCGGGGGCAGGGAAAACGACTATCGTTAGAAGATTATTGGAAAAGCATAGCGATAAGATTGCATTTTCTATCTCTGCAAGCACCCGTCAACCCCGCGGTGCTGAAGTAAATGGTGTCGATTACTACTTTATTTCCAAAGAAGACTTCTTGCACAAGGTAGCTAAACACGAATTCATAGAATTTGAAGAGGTTTACTCAGGAACATTCTACGGAACCCTGCGATCTGAGGTAGAGCGTATCTGGAACGAAGGCAAGCACGTGATCTTTGATATCGATGTGGTTGGAGGACTTCGCTTGAAATCTAAGTTCCCAGACCAAGCCTTGGCTATTTTCGTAAATCCTCCTTCCTTAGAAGTCTTGAAAGAAAGATTGACCGGGAGAGGTACAGATTCCCAGGAAAAATTGAACGAACGATTTGCAAAGGCGGAACATGAGCTGAGCTTTGCCGATAAATTTGATGTGATCCTGCATAACAATGATCTGGAAACAGCCTGTGCAGAAGCAGAAAAACTGGTATTAGACTTTATCAATTCATAATATGGCAAAAAGTAAAGTTGGATTATTCTTTGGTTCCTTTAATCCTGTCCATATCGGACATTTGATTATTGCCAATTATATGGCCAACTATACTTCTTTGGACGAGGTATGGTTCATTGTATCCCCTCAGAATCCCTTTAAGGAGAAAAAGAGCCTTGGTAACATGTATGATCGCCTGGAAATGGTCAATTTGGCCATTGAAGGTTCGGATAAACTACGTGCCAGCGACATCGAGTTTTCATTGCCTCAACCCTCCTATACCATAGATACCCTCACCCACTTGACGGAAAAATATCCGACCAAGGAATTTATCCTGATCATGGGGGAAGACAATCTCCAGGGACTTTTGAAATGGAAGAATGCGGATATCCTGCTTCGCGACTATAAAATCGTGGTCTATCCTAGACCCGGCTATGATGGCGGCGAATTGAAGGACCATCCATCCATCAGCATGACCGATACGCCTGTTATGGAACTATCGTCCACCTTCCTGAGAAACGCCATCAAGGAGGGGAAATCCATTAAGTTTTACACCCCGGATGCAGTCATCGATTTTATCGACAAAAAGGGGCTATATTCATCCTAACCGCAGAATACCTTTCACTTTATTAAAAAAATAAATTTTTGAAAACCATTTTTTCAACTTCCTGTTTATCGTATATATCACATTAATCAAAGGAGGAAAATCAAAATGGATAAATTAGATTTAAAAGGTAAATGGAACGAGTTGAAAGGCAAGATCAAACAACAATATGCCGAGTGGACAGATGATGATTTGGCCTATGAAGAAGGAAAAGACGATGAGTTACTGGGCAAATTGCAACAGAAGCTTGGTAAATCCAGAGAAGAAGTAATTGACTGGTTGAATAAACTAGGTTAATGTAATAAATAGGAAGAAGAAGGTCGACATCATGTCGACCTTCTTCTATTATAGAGTATGGCTAAAATCTAGGCCTTGGATTTCAGCTTGATAGCAGCCTGTTTATAGCAGAATTACCTTGACCTTATTCGAGGCATATTCGAGAGACCTCTTCAAAATTCAATTTTGCCTCGAATAAGGGTAAAACAAGGTCAAAAGATAAATATATAGCCTCAGCATGTAGATGGGTAGAAAGAATAATGTGGCATGGTATCCATTCCTTACGGAAGGCTTAATGGAAACCTATTGAATCTTTAACATCTTCATGATTTTGGGAGGCTGATAATGAACCCATATTTTACTAACTTAGCACTATGACAAAAAAGAGACCCACGATATTGGTCGTAAATGACGATGGAATTACGGCGCCAGGAATAAAAGTTCTTTTAGAGGTTATGCAGGAAATTGGGGATGTCGTGGTGGTAGCACCGGACAGTCCACAGTCTGGAATGGGCCATGCCATTACGATTGGCAAGCCTTTACGCCTGGATAAGATAGACCTGTATCCTGGGGTTGAGATGTATAAATGTTCGGGTACTCCTGTTGATTGCGTCAAATTGGCCGTCAACAAGATCTTTAAAGGAAAGAAACCAGACTTATGTGTGTCAGGTATCAACCATGGTTTGAACTACTCCATCAACGTGCTGTATTCAGGGACCATGTCTGCAGCTGTGGAAGGGGCTATCGAGGGTATCCCATCGATTGGATATTCATTGGATGACTTCGCGCACAATGCCGATTTTTCCCATACCCGTTCCTGGGTGAAGACCATTGCAGAGCAGGTATTGAAAAACGGTCTGCCTAAAAACTCCCTATTGAACGTGAACTTTCCAAATAAGAACGTAGATATCAAGGGCATCAAAATCTGCAGGCAAGCGAATGCCAAGTGGTTTGAGGAGTTTGATGAACGTTTGGACCCCTATAAGAGAGAGTATTTTTGGATGACCGGTAAATTTGACCTGCAGGATCGCGGGGAAGATACCGACGCCTATGCGATCATAAATGGTTATGTTTCCATCGTACCGACGCAGTTTGATATGACGGCTCACCATGTTATTCCGGAG
Organism: Sphingobacterium sp. NPDC055346; assembly: GCF_053645235.1. NCBI lineage: Bacteria > Pseudomonadati > Bacteroidota > Sphingobacteriia > Sphingobacteriales > Sphingobacteriaceae > Sphingobacterium > Sphingobacterium sp. NPDC055346. The sequence continues at coordinate 889,033 of NZ_JBSHMI010000001.1, read as the reverse complement.
TTGAATTCTTGGTCATTTGACAGTTAATACATGAAAAACAGTCTTCTTGTGGGTGTGCTAATGGGATTAGTTTGCCCATTGATAGCCTTTTTGGCGATGAAATTCACCAATATCCAAACTCAGGTCTTTCCCGATAAACCGACCGGTCTATATGTGATTGCTGCGGCAATCAATTTAGTAGGTTGTTGGATCAGTTATAAAAAGGAAAAGGACCTGTTGGGGAACGGTTTGGTATTGGCGACCTTTTTAGGAATGATACTATTGGTGCTGACCAAGAACATCAGCATCACATAAAATTGAAAGAAAACATGGAACTTACATTGGGTTTTTCACCCTGTCCTAACGATACCTTTATATTTGATGCCTTGATCCATAACAAGATCGATTGCGAAGGCCTACAGTTTCACGTGGAATACCATGATGTTGAAACCTTGAATGCCAAGGCCTTCCGGGGCGACCTGGACATCACTAAACTGAGCTACCATGCCTTTGCCTATGCGGTAGAGGATTATGAGCTTTTGGATGCTGGGTCTGCACTTGGGTTTGGTGTAGGACCTTTGTTGATCTGCAAGGATGAGTCCCTGGCAAAAGAATTGGCTAGTTATGCCGGTCAGGATCTACCCGAACGATTCAAAGAGCTGAAGGTGGGAATCCCCGGGAAATTTACGACAGCGAACTTCTTGTTGAGCTTGGCCTTTCCGGGCCTGTTGAACAAGCAGGTCATGCTGTTTTCAGAAATTGAGCAGTCCTTACTGGACGGTAGCATCGATATTGGGCTGATCATCCATGAAAACAGGTTTACCTATATGGACAAGGGTCTGCACAAAATCGTGGACCTGGGCGACTATTGGGAGAGAACGACGGGTTCGGCCATCCCTTTGGGTGGGATCGTGATCAAGAGGTCTCTTCCGGAAGAGGTCAAACAGAAAGTAAACAGATTGATTTCAGAAAGTGTCAGGTTTGGCTTTGACCATCCGAAATCAGGCCTGGAGTACATCCGTTCGCATGCCCAGGAAATGGAAGAATCGGTGATGTACAAGCATATTGAACTCTATGTAAATCAGTATTCCGAAAACCTAGGTGATGAGGGGAAAAAGGCCATCCGACAGATGTTTGAAAAGGCACTGGAACTCAACTTAGTGCCCAGTACGGGGAAAAACATATTTTTAGTAAAATAATTGATAAAAAAGAATCAGGAAAGCATTAGTTATCAACCTTAATAATTAAATTTGCCCGATTAATGTCAAAATGTCTGCTTATTTGATTTGGAGTCATTATTGTACATGCGAATAGAGAAATAGAAAATTATGTTAAAGTTTTTAAGCAAGTTATTTGGTAGTAAGTCCGAAAGAGATGTTAAGGGAGTACAGCCATTAGTAAATAAAATCAAGGAAGAATACGAGAAATTATCCGCTTTGACGCATGATGAGCTACGTGGGAAGACCTTGGATTTTAAACAAAGAATCGGCAACTATTTGCAAGACATCGACAATGAAATCAACAGTCTGAAGCAAGAGGCTGAGGCTACGGAGGACATGGAGCTAAAAACTTCAACCTACGACAAGATTGACAAATTGACAAAAGATCGCGATAAGAAGCTTGAGGAAGTATTATTGGAAATATTACCTGAAGCTTTTGCTGTTGTTAAGGAAACAGCTCGTCGCTTTACAGAAAATAAAGAGATTGAGGTTACAGCATCTGAATTCGATAGAGAAATCGCTGCCCGTAAACCGAACGTTAGCATTCAAGGAGATAAAGCCATTTGGAAGAACACTTGGATCGCTGCGGGTTCTGAAGTTACTTGGAACATGGTTCACTACGACGTACAGTTGATCGGTGGTATCGTGTTGCACCAAGGAAAGATCGCTGAGATGTCTACGGGTGAGGGTAAAACCTTGGTAGGAACATTGCCTACTTACTTGAACGCTTTGGCGGGTCAAGGTATCCACATCGTAACGGTGAACGACTATTTGGCACGTCGTGACTCGGAATGGAACGGTCCTATCTTCGAATTCCACGGAATGAGCGTTGACTGTATCGACAAATACCAACCGAACTCACCACAACGTCGTCAGGCTTATATGAGCGATATCGTTTATGGTACAAACAACGAGTTTGGTTTTGACTATTTGCGTGACAATATGACGAACACCAAAGAATCTATGGTTCAGCGCAAATTGCACTTTGCCATGATCGATGAGGTGGATTCGGTATTGATCGATGATGCGCGTACGCCATTGATTATCTCTGGACCTATTCCAATGGGTGACCAACATGAGTTCTATCAATTGAAACCAAGGATCGAACGGTTGGTAAATGCTCAAAAAGCCTATATCAACACGGTTTTGAACCAAGCAAAGAAAGCAATTGCAGATAATGACACCGATCCTGAAAAAGGTGGATTGGCATTATTCCGTGCTTACCGTGGTTTGCCTAAGAACAAAGCATTAATTAAATATCTATCTGAAGGAAATCACCGTCAGATCCTACAAAAAGTAGAAAACTACTATATGCAAGAGCAAAACCGTCATATGCCTAAGGCAGATGCGGAACTGTTCTTCGTTATCGATGAGAAAAACAATCAGGTAGAACTTACTGAAAAAGGTATTGAGTTGATCACTGCTACAGGTGAGGATCCAAACTTCTTTATCCTTCCAGACGTAGGTACTGAGATTGCTGAAATCGAAAAAGCAGATCTTCCTATCGAAGAGAAAGCTCAACAGAAAGAAGAGTTGATGCGCGATTACTCAATCAAAGCAGAGCGTATCCACTCCATCAACCAATTGTTAAAAGCTTATACCCTATTTGAAATCGACGATCAATATATCGTTGATGAGGGTAAGGTTAAGATTGTAGATGAGCAAACCGGTCGTATCATGGACGGACGCCGTTATTCTGACGGATTACACCAAGCGATCGAAGCCAAAGAGAACGTAAAGGTCGAGGATGCTACCCAAACGTATGCAACCATTACCTTACAGAACTACTTCCGTATGTACCACAAGCTATCGGGAATGACCGGTACGGCATCAACAGAGGCTGGAGAGCTTTGGGAAATCTACAAATTGGATGTGGTTGAAATTCCAACGAACAAAGTAATTCAACGTGATGACCGTCAAGATTTGATCTATCGTACGGCACGTGAGAAATATAATGCGGTAGCACAAGAGATCCAAACCTTGACAGAACAAGGCCGACCAGTATTGGTGGGTACGACCTCTGTAGAGATTTCGGAGTTGTTGAGCCGTATGTTGAAGTTACGTGGTGTAAAACACAACGTGTTGAACGCGAAGCTTCACCAAAAAGAGGCAGACATCGTTGCAGAAGCAGGACGTCCAGGCCAAGTAACCATTGCCACCAACATGGCAGGTCGTGGTACGGATATTAAGCTTACCCAAGAGGTAATCAATGCAGGTGGTTTAGCGATCATCGGTACAGAGCGCCATGAGTCTCGTCGTGTTGACCGTCAGTTAAGAGGTCGTGCAGGACGTCAAGGGGACCCAGGTTCATCTCAATTCTTTGTATCCCTAGAAGATCCATTGATGCGTTTATTCGCTTCAGAGCGTATCTCTAACCTTATGGTTAAAATGGGTGTTGAAGATGGCGAGGTAATGCAACACGGTATGTTGACCAAATCTATCGAGCGTGCACAACGTAAAGTAGAGGAAAACAACTTCGGTACACGTAAGCATCTATTGGAATACGATGACGTGATGAACTCGCAACGTACGGTAATCTATACCAAACGTAAGAACGCGTTGTTCGGTGAGCGTTTAGATGTAGATTTGAACAATACCATCTATGATGTTGTTGAGGATGTCGTATTGGAGGCAAAAGAGGACAATTCCTATGATGAATTCCAAATCGAGGTGATCCGTGTATTTGCAATCAATCCTGAAATTACACAAGAAGAATTTGCAAGTGAGTCAGCGCCTAATTTAGTTGACAAATTATTTGATCAAGTTATCAATTACTACCACCGCAAGGCTGTAAACATCGCTGAACAGACTTTACCGGTATTGACAAACGTGCTTGCTGAGCGTGGTGGTATGATAGAAAATATCATTGTTCCTTTTACAGATGGAATTCGTGGCATTCAAGTTGCTACAAATTTGCAAAAAGCTGTAGAAAGTAAAGGTAAAGACGTATTTAAATCATTTGAGAAAGGCATCGTTCTAGCTTTGATTGATGAAGCATGGAAAGAGCACCTTCGTGAGATGGATGATTTGAAACAATCTGTACAGAACGCGCGATACGAGCAAAAAGACCCTATCATTATCTATAAAATGGAGGCTTACAACTTGTTTAAGACAATGTTGGCCGGCATGAACAAAGATATTGTTAGCTTCTTGTTCAAAGGCGAGATTCCTGGACAGCAGCAAGAACCTCAAAACATTCAAGCAGCACGCCCAGAAGCGCCAAAGGTAAAAGTTAAAGAAACAAAAGAAGAGTTAAGTTCTCCAACTGGAGTATCTGAAGAGGACCTGAACACGCAGGAAGCTCAAGTTACCCAACCTATCCGTAAGGATCAGGCCATTGGAAGAAATGATGAATGTCCTTGTGGTTCTGGGTTGAAGTATAAAAACTGTCACGGAAAACAAGGTTAATTAAAAAATGAAATACAAAGGATTTATAGTTAGCTTCTTGATGCTGTTCGCCATCGTATCAGTATCAAAGGCACAAGAGAACAAAGTAATTGTTGAAAAGGATTCTTTAATCGGACTTTTACAAGAATTCCGTTCATTCTATGCTTTAAATCCTACCGCCAGTAAGACGGTAAGTCTGGAGCCTAAAACCATTGACAAATCACGCGCAACACGTGTGAAGGTCCGTGGTTTTAGGGTACAGATCTTTTCTGGTTCCAGCCGCAGGGATGCTGAAAATGTACAGCGTAGTTTCCAAAGCCAGAATTCAGATATCAATGCTTACCTAGATTATGTAGAACCAAACTACAGGGTCAAAGTAGGCGACTTTACTAGCCGTTCTGCAGCAACGGCCTATATGCGAGAGCTTCGCGGCCGATACAATAATGTATTTGTCTTTGTCGAGGACGTCTGGACATGGCAATAGTGGAGGATCAACATGCCAATATCAAAACAAAGAATTCAAGAATTAGCCCAATCTTACTTTCAAGACACGGTAAACAACAGAAGGTTCCTACATCAGAATCCTGAATTGTCCTTTGAAGAATACAACACCTCGGCATTTATCAAACAAGTGCTGACAGACCTGGAGATTCCTTTTGAATCCATGGCCAATACTGGCGTTGTAGCCTTGATCAAAGGAGATTTACCTTCGGACAAAGTCCTTGCCCTACGAGCAGATATAGACGCACTTCCGATCACTGAGGTGGAAGGCAGATCGTATGGCTCCAAGAATGTCGGGGTAATGCATGCCTGTGGGCATGATGTGCATACCTCGTCTTTGCTGGGGGTGGCTAAGATATTGAATGAATTGAAGCCTGAATTTGGCGGAACCCTGAAGCTTATCTTCCAACCTGGAGAAGAAAGACTGCCGGGAGGTGCTTCCTTAATGATCAAGGAAGGGGTATTGCAAAATCCCGAACCTCAAGGGATCGTTGGACAGCATGTAATGCCTTTTATCGAAGTTGGGAAAGTTGGTTTCCGCTCCGGTAAATATATGGCATCCTGCGATGAGTTGTTTATGACGGTTCGTGGTAAAGGAGGGCATGGAGCTCAACCCCATCAGAATATTGACCCCATCGCCATTACGGCGCAGATCATATCGGCCATGCAACAGATTGTGAGCCGTGTTGCAGATCCAAGGACCCCTTCGGTTTTATCTTGGGGGAAGATCATTGGAAATGGCGCTACAAACGTTATCCCTGAAGAGGTTTATCTGGAAGGTACTTTCAGGACCTTTGATGAAAAATGGAGAGCGGAAGCCCATGAGAAAATGCACAAGATGGCAGTTGGCATTGCAGAAGGTATGGGTGCTACCTGTGATTTTGAAATCAGAAAAGGATATCCATTCCTGATCAATGAACCTCAGATTACGGAATCTTCTCGTTCGTATGCCCAAGAGTATCTTGGCCATGAGAATGTTGTTGAGCTTGATCTATGGCCGGCAGCAGAGGATTTTGCCTATTATTCTCAAGAAACAAATGCATGTTTCTATAGGTTGGGCACAGGAAATCAAGCCAAAGGAATACAATCTGCAGTACATACTTCAACCTTTGACATCGACGAAACTGCACTTCAAACCAGTATTGGTCTGATGTCCTATATTGCAGTCCGTTATTTAGGCAATTAATTATGTCTTCTCATCATATTGTTCGAGAGAATCAAGAGCCAGCTTTGTTCATCGCAAATCCTGACTGTTTGGTTGATGAATATTTAAACCAACTTCTGGAGTGGAGTCCAACCATCATTACGTTGGCCGAACATTACGAATCCCTAAAGGCACGAGAAATAAAGATCGATGTGGTCCTAGATAACCAAGGTGTGGAAGCTCATGTCCTTGAAGAGCATATTTCCCTTATCCCCTATTCTGACTGCTATATCGTTCCCTTATTTTCCTTTTTAAAAGAGAAAAACAATTTTGCCGTTAATATTTTGACAGATATCGTCGAGATAGCGCATTACATGCCTTATTTAGGCGATTTCAACATCAATTTGATCAACAACAAAGGGAAAGCACTTTTTGTAAAGAAATACGAGAAATGGCTTCCTAAAGGCTTTAATTTGTTTATTGAAAATAATGAAGGAAAATTGGGCGAAACACAGAACTTAAAATCATTGGGGGATCATGTTTATGCTGTCATAAATGATGGTTTTGTTTCCATTGCGCAGCAAGAATCCTATTTTATAATATCTGAAGAGCTATGACAGAGATCATCCCAGCTAAGCAGGAAGATGCTGTGTTAATCCATGAATTAGCACATGCCATCTGGTATCCGACCTATCAAAGCATCCTTTCCAAGGAACAGATTGCCTTTATGTTGGATAAGATGTATTCGGTGGAGGCATTGAGCACTGCTATCCAAGACAATAAAGCTTTTCATCTCCTATATGAGGATGGAAAACCGGTAGGTTTTATTGGGGTTGACCCTAAAGTAGACCTCTTAAGGATCGAGAAGATCTATCTGTTACCTAGTACGCAGGGCAAAGGCTACGGAAAGCTGCTGATCGATTTTGCAGCGCAGGAAGCAAAGAAACTAGGGCTTCCGACCTTGGAACTAAATGTTAACCGATCGAACAATGCCTATCAATTTTATCTGAAACAAGGATTTGAGGTAATTCAGGAAATTGATATCCCCTATTATGGATTTGTTCTTGATGATTACATTATGCGCAAGAAATTGGATTAACAACATTTAATCCCATCTAAGATATAACAGGAAAAGACGGTCAATTGACCGTCTTTTCCTGTTATATGGGATAAGCCCTTAATCTCTTAGTTTTTCAACCCTACTCGGTGTTTGGGTTCCATTGATAATTCCTATAGCCCCAGTTGCGATGGCCTCAATACTTGATTTAATATTGTTGATGTCCAATGTACTTACCTCGTCTTTTACCGTATGGTAATATTGGTCCTTATCGATCTGCGATGTAGAAAAGGTATGTGCCGGTACGCCTAATGCGGCCAATACGGCATTATCGCTGCGGTAGAATAGGTTTTGGGTGGTATATGGGTCTGGATGGAAGGTAAATGCAGAGCCCTTCAGGTTTTCCTGCATCAGTTTGCCAAGGTCAGACGCGCTGTATCCTGTAATATAGAGACTATTTGGGCCGAATTTGGAATCCTTACCGATCATTTCGATATTGATCATGGCCACGACCTTCTCCGGATCTATATTGTTGGAGAAATATTTGGAACCAAACATGCCAATTTCCTCTGCAGTGAAAGCGACAAAGATGATGGTTCTTTCATTGTTGTTTAACTTCTTGTAATACCTCGCCAATTCGATCATCGCGGTTGTACCAGAGGCATCATCATCAGCGCCATTTGCAATGGAATCACCTTCCACAGCAGGCAAGATACCGATATGGTCATAATGGGAAGAAATCACCACATATTCCTCAGGTTTAGATTTACCAGGAAGGACAGCCGCCACATTGAACATATTGAACTCTTCTGTTTTGCGGGTCTGTTTGATTTCATGGTTTCCAGGTAATTCATCAGCCACGATAAAAACCTTGGGGCTTCCGGCAGCTTTTTCCTGACCTTTGATTACAATGCTCTCGCGATTGTAGATTCTTTTGAAACGGGCCAAAAATGGAGCATGTTTCTTGTCTACCAAAACGACAACCTTATTTGGGTTCTGCTGAACGATTTCCCTGAATTTTTGGGAAAAATCATCATCAGCAGAAATCTTAATGGTTTCAATGAAAGGGGTGTTTTTTGTTATAGGTTCGTCTAAATTACCTACGATCAAGAACTCATCATCATTTAATTTTTTATCAGCTAAGGTGACACTTTGTTCAGTCACGCTGCCCCGATTAACCAGAAAGGATTGGCGGAAGTTATCACCTACATACGGTTTAAGGCCAATTTCTTTGAATTCAGCGGCGATAAAATCAGCTGCTTTGCCAATATCGTCTAGATTTAGGGCCGATCGGCCTCTCATATCATCAGAAGCAAGGGTATTCAAGATTCTGGAAATATTTTCCGTGCTTGTAATCTGCTTTTGCTGAGCGGAGCTCATTTGGAATAAAAAGCCAGAAAATACGAGTGCTAAGAATAGTTTTTTCATGAATAAAATGTTTGTGATGAAATTAACAAAAATTCTATATTATTGGCAGGGCCTTTGAGTCTAAATTTTATATATTTGATAAAAAGCTTACTATGAAAGAAATTAGCGTTCAAGAATTAAAGGACATGATGGATCACAATGTTGAGTTTCAGTTGATCGACGTTCGTGAGCCTTTTGAATATGAGGTATCGAACCTGAATGGAGTGAACATTCCATTGTCAGGCGTTGTGATTGAGTCTGAAAAGATTTCAAAAGATATTCCAGTGGTGATCCACTGCCGTTCAGGGAAGCGTAGTGCTCAGGCTGTTATGCTTTTAGAACAAGAAGGATACACGAATTTATCCAACCTACAAGGCGGAATTTTAGCTTGGAAAGAAGCTTTTGATCCGGAGATGGATGTTTATTAAGAAACAGTAAATCAATAAAAAGCTCAAGGATTCCTTGAGCTTTTTATTTTTAGGGCAATTTATTGCTTAAATAATAATTTTACTCCCCTATCTTTAGAATATATTTAAAAATAATGTTTTTATTTTCTTGCCTATTATTAAAATATTAAAAGAGCTAACTTTATAGTATTATTCCAAGAATAAACAAAAACATATTTTTATGTCAAATCAATCAAACACAACTTTCAGCTTCTTTCAAGGAGTGGGTCGGAATTTTGATAAAGCGGCCAAGTTCACCAAGTTTTCTCCTGGCATCCTCGAACAGATCAAAGCATGTAATTCCATATTACGAGTAAGATTTCCGGTTAAAATCGGAGATAACATTGAGGTTATAGAAGCTTACCGTGTACAACATTCACATCATAAGCTGCCATGTAAAGGGGGTATCCGTTTCAGTATGGAGGTGGATCAAGACGAAGTGATGGCCCTTGCATCATTAATGACCTATAAATGTGCCATCGTAAACGTTCCGTTTGGTGGTGCTAAAGGCGGTGTGAAAATCGATGCAAAGAAGTATTCAGAGTATGAATTAGAAAAAATTACCCGTCGATATACGACGGAATTGGTGAAAAAGAACTTTATTGGACCAGGAACGGATGTTCCGGCGCCGGATTATGGTACCGGAGCGCGCGAGATGAGCTGGATCGTAGATACCTATACCACATTAAACCCGAATGAAATCAATGCTCAGGCCTGTGTAACGGGGAAACCGGTTTCTCAAGGCGGTGTAAGAGGCCGTACTGAAGCGACAGGTTTAGGCGTGTTTTTCGGGGTTAAGGAAGCGTGTAAGATTGAAGAAGATATGACCAAGTTGGGATTGACAACTGGTGTTGAAGGCAAGAAAGTAATCGTTCAAGGTTTAGGAAATGTGGGTTACCATGCTGCTAAATATTTTCAGGAAGGTGGTTCTATCCTTGTTGGCTTGATCGAATATGAGGGCGCCATCTATAATGAAAATGGACTGGACCTGGAAGAGGTAGTTGCCCATAGAAAGGCTACAGGCTCTATCCTAAATTTCCCTGGTGCTATCAATATCGAAGAATCTATAAAAGGTTTAGAGCAGCCATGTGATATCTTGATCCCTGCAGCATTAGAGTCTGTAATCAATGGGGACAATGCAGAAAGGATTCAAGCACAGATCATAGGTGAAGCGGCAAATGGTCCATTGACACCGGAAGCAGATGAGGTGTTCAACAGGAAAGGTAAATTGGTGATCCCTGATATCTATTTAAATGCTGGCGGGGTTACCGTATCCTATTTTGAATGGTTGAAAAACCTAAGCCACGTACGCTATGGTCGTCTTGAAAAGAGATTCAGCGAAAACATGTATGCTGAAATCTTGAATATCATTGAGTCCATGACCAATCAAAAGGTTTCTAAATTGGAGCGCAAGATTATTTTAAGAGGACCTGATGAGGTTGATTTAGTGTATTCAGGACTTGAGGACACCATGATCGGTTCTTATCATGAAATCCACCAGATCTGGAAAAGCATGGATGGCGTTGAGGATCTAAGGACAGCGGCATTTATCTGTGCGATCAACAAAGTTGGAGAATCCTATAAGGAATTGGGAATATTCCCATAAACGAGGACGGGATTTTATCCTTAACTTTGCTTCATGAATAAATTATTCCACCAGACTAAACAGGCATTCCTATTTAGTCTGGCTTTTTATATCCTTTCTATCTTATTATTTATCCTGAAGGTGGGCTATGCTCCTATCCTATTGAGCATCTCGATGGTACTTTCTTTAATATGGGTGGTATTGGTGCTGTTGGAGATCATGCGTTCGACCAGAATCAGCAATGGAGAGCGATTGATTTTGGCTTTATTCGTCATCTTGGGGAATATTATGGCAGGAATAGTGTATTTTTATTTCATTCGGGAACGAGTAACGGGTTTTAAAGTAATAAAGAAGAAATGACGAAGAAGTTTATATTGAATTTACTGCTCAATTTAGGGATCGTGTTTTTGGTTTTGAGCGCATGGGCAGGTTATAATAGCGGACAGGTACTGTACTTGGGGATTTCCATCGCCTTATTGGTGTTGTTGATCTATCTGAAGGTGGTTCTGTTAAAACAGGTGAGCCGAGATGTAAAGACCAAGCAAGAGGAAAAGGCGAAGCTGGCGCAGCAAGAAATGAGACAACAAAAGAAAAGGGCTAAAAAATAGCCCTTTTTCATTTTATTTTTATCCGCCTTATTTTACAAAAGGAGGTTTTCTTACGATCGCTTTGATAGGTTGGTTACGGATAGAGATAAAGATCTCTGTACCTTCTTTAGCAAATGCAGGCTCTACATAACCTAAACCGATTGATTTTTTCAAGGATGGAGATTGCGTTCCGGAAGTAACACGTCCGATCTTGTTTCCATCAGCATCTACGATTTCATAATCATGACGAGGAATACCTCTATCAATCATTTCGAATCCTACCAGTTTTTGAGAAACACCTTTTTCTTTTTCAGCTTTTAGGTTTTCAGCGTTTACAAAGTCCTTCGTGAATTTAGTAACCCACCCTAAGCCAGCTGCTAATGGTGATGTATTATCGTCGATATCATTTCCGTAAAGACAGAAACCCATTTCTAGGCGTAGGGTATCCCTAGCGCCAAGACCGATTGGCTTAATGCCATATTCTTGACCAGCTTCCATGATTGCATTCCAAACTTGCTCTGCATGTTCGTTGGCAACATAGATTTCGAAACCACCGGCACCAGTATAACCTGTAGCAGAAACCAATACGTTTTCAACACCAGCAAATACTCCTTTTTGGAAAGAATAGTATTCCATTGGAGCCAAGTCGATATCCGTTAATTTTTGAAGTGCATCGGCAGCTTTAGGACCTTGTACAGCGAAAAGAGAAGTTTCGTCAGAAATGTTTTTCATTTCTACGCCTTCAGTATTGAATTTGCTGATCCATTCCCAGTCTTTATCAATATTTGATGCATTTACAACCAAGAGATAAGTTTTGTCATCAATTTTATAAGTTAAGAAGTCATCTACAATACCGCCATTTTCGTTTGGAAGATAGCCGTACTGAACTTTACCGTCATATAATTTTGAGGCATCGTTAGAAGAAACTTTCTGGATAAGGTCTAATGCTTTTTCGCCCTTTAAGATAAACTCCCCCATGTGGCTAACATCGAACATCCCTACAGCGGTACGCACTGTTTCGTGTTCGTCGTTGATACCAGTATATTGAACTGGCATATTGAATCCGGCGAAAGGAACCATTTTCGCACCTAAAGCGACATGAACGTCAGTTAACGCAGTTTTTTTCATGTTAAATCAATGAGTTTTTTGTTGTTACAAAAATAGGAAAATTAACGTGGAATTAGTATTTAGTATAAAGTATTTAGTATTTAGACCCTAGGCAGGTGAAACACTCTATAATGATGTATCAACGGGTAGTATTTAGTAATAAGTATTTAGTATTAAGTATTTAGACCCTAGGAAGGTGAAACATTCTATAATGATGTATCAACGGGTAGTATTTAGTATAAAGTATATAGTATTTAGACCAAAGGAAGGTGAATGATTTATCAACAATATTAAAGTCTAAATACTAAATACTAACTACTAAAATACTATATATTCAATATCCCCAACGCTCTTTCAAACTCAGGTTGGATTTGGGCTTGGATAAGGATGTTTTCTTGGGTTTTGGGGTGGCTGAATGCGAGTGATTTGGCGTGCAGGAGCATAGTGTCGTGCTGGAAGGTATCTTTCCAGAGTTTGTTCTGTTTGTTGCAGCCATGTGGTCTGTCGCCGATAATGGGATGGAAAATATGGGCGAAATGTCGGCGCAATTGGTGCATCCTGCCGGTTTCGGGCTTTGCAAGGACCAAGGAATACCTAGAAGTTGGAAATTTTCCGAAGGGAAGGTCAATTTCGGTGATCGCGAGGGTTTGGTAGTGGGTCAATGCCTCTTGGATTGTGCCGTTTTCTTTTTTTAAGGGATAATCAATGGTCCCTTCGGGATCGGTATGGCCACGAAGAACGGCCAAATATTCTTTTTTGATTAAGTTTTGGGAAAATGCGGTTTGTATGGCACTATCCATTTCCTTGTTCAGGGAGAATAAAAGCACACCCGCGGTCTTTCGGTCCAAACGATGGGCAGGATAGACCTTCTTCCCTATTTGATCCCTTAGGAGTTGTAGGGCAAACTCGGAAGTATCTGCAGCAATGGAGGATTTATGGACCAATAATCCATGGGGTTTGTTGATGGCAACAAAATCCTCATCTTCAAATAAGATCTCAAGCATGCCTATCGCTTTAAAGCGTCGATTAACATTCCGGCTTTTTCATCGATCTTGGAACTGATCCATACCTGTCCGAAAGCTCCTCCTCCTATGGTAATCTTTTCACTGTTCCAATTGATCTTGGCAAGTGAAAAAAGGTAATAGTTTTCGGTGTAGGTGTAATTGTTCACAAATTCATTGACCACTTGATCTCCTACGAGCATCATGCCTAGATCTACAGCGTCCTTATGCTTGTAATCCAATTGTTTTTTGAGGATTTCTTTGGCCTTGAGCGACAGTTTTTCATTGATTTTCTCCTTGGAAGGATTTGTGAAAACCGCGACCAACATAATGACAACCCCCAATAAGGCAAAGATTCTTGTTTTACTCATAGGTACAAAAATAGATTATTTTGAAGAGATTGGATTAAAATATCAAGCCAAACAGCCAAATTGTAAGGGCATACATGGCATAAATAAACAAAATGATGGTTATGAATATAACGATACCCAGGGTGATCAGGATGTTTTTGGCACTTCCTTGATGTTTATTGTCGTAATAGTGTTCCCGTAGTAGTTTGACATTTTTCTCATTGGCTTTGTTGAAGAAGTCAAAGACATTTCCAATGATGGGTATGGAACCTAAAAGTGCGTCATAAGTAACATTGAGCAGCATTTTTACGGCAACCTTACTGCTTGCTCCATTTCTGTACATCACGGATACAAGAACCAGTGAAATAATGAAGGTGGCAATCTGCCCTCCAAAAGGAATGAAGTTTAAGATGGGGTCCAGACCGAAGCGAAAGTTTCCAATGCGGAAACGACTATCCATCAGGACAGATAGTCGTTTTACCCATTGAAAGTCTTTATCAATCTTCTGTAAATTATAGGAAGGATGTTTCTCCATTGTTATTTCAGCGCGAATACGGCGTCGATATTACAGGTAAGTTTGATCGGTTTTACCTCTAGATCCAAGCCTTGTTCATTAGAATCCATTTCATTGCTCACCCCTTTGGCAGCCATGGCATACATACGTGGCTGAGGAACTAGATCATTCCAGTTCAAGCTGCTGTTATCATTGATCATGATTACCTTACCAACGTTTTCAGCATCTGCAGCAGCAAGGATTTCTGCATTTGTTCTCGCATCACGTACTGCTAGGGTTTTCAACTCCTTTTCGATTTCTTTCTTTTGCGAATGATCGTATCCAGAGATGTTGGTGCTCTGCAGTCCTCTTGCATCCACTTCTTCCAACATTGGATTTAAGTTCTTCAGATCAGTAACCTTGATCCTGTATTGTCTAGCCTGTAACAGTTCGTTGTTTTTCTTTTTGTTTTCGACATTGTAGCTATAGATATTTTGAACGGTAAAGTCCTCTTTTTTGACGCCGTTTTTCATAGCTGCATCAAAAAGTTGTTTTTCCAGTTGCTCAATAGCAACCTTTTTCTTGGTATTTCCATCTTGGTAATACTCTTTCAAAGAAATAGAAAGATAGATGATATCTGGTGTTACTTCTTTTTCTGCATAACCACGGGTTGCTACTCTCCTAGTGTTTTCCATATTATTAGTTTGGGCGCTCAATGAGGTCATCGTTCCTACCAGCGCAATTAGTGTAATTAATTTTTTCATAATATTTTTAAATAAATTGTTCATGGCAAAAACCTTTCCAAATTGTTGGCGAAAAGAAATTGCCAAATAATTTGAAAAATGTTTAGTAGATTTAACGATTAAATTTAATTGGTATTCAAAAAATAATGATACCTTTAAAAAAAAACAATAGTAATTATTATGCAAGAAGGAGTAGTAAAATTCTTTAATGAAGCCAAAGGTTTCGGTTTCATCATTCCAAATTCTGGCGAGAGTGAAATTTTCGTTCACGTTTCTGGATTAGTAGACAAGGTTCGTGAAAACGACCATGTTTCTTACGAAGTACAACAAGGTCGTAAGGGACTAAACGCGGTAAATGTAAAGCTTATCTAAAAATTAGATTCAATATATATTTATTGTGGAAGCCCGTCGAGTACCAACTCAACGGGTTTTTTCATGCCTTTAATTTCCAAAAATTTCTTCTAGGATATAGAGGGAATTAATCTCTCCAAAGTTCTCTGTATGAAGTCGATAATAGTCGATGATTTTTTGCAGGAGATAGGTCCGATCCTGTCGGTTTAGCCTAATTTTGTTACAATTCGTAAAGCTGCTTTGTAAAATTTCTCTGAAATAAGTGCTGTAGGGCTCCTGCAGGACATGAAAGTGTGCAGGTAAGCTATTTGAAAAGCGGCCTTCCATCAAATCGAAATATGGCAGATCCTGTATGATGGGTTTGAAGCCAAGGTAGTGGCTCAGTTTGGCGAGGAAGACCAGGTGATAATTTGCCAATCCCTCTTTGCTTTCATCCAGCCAAATGATGGCATTTTCCAAAAATTGGAAAAGCTGTGGTTCGGGGTGTTGATGTCTTAAGACCTTATAAAGGACTTCATTCAAGAACATCGCAATGGAACTCTTGACGATATCTAGTGGGATGCTCTTGAGTGCAGGGATCTGTTGGGCTTCCTTTATTCGCTGCAGGTTGTTGTTTTCCTTATTATAAACAACCATTTCTAATAGATGAAATGGCTGGAGCATATTGAATGGGATCTTGGCCTTAGGTTTTCTAGCGCCATTGATCAGATAAGATTGCAGGCCCAAAACCTCCGTATATATCTGAGCGACAACGCTACTTTCGGAGTAGTTGGTAACTTTTAAGGTGATTCCTTTGGTTTGTTGCAGCATCAGGTTCTACCCTATTTGTTTTTCTTGGACTTCCTGTCGTCCAATATTGAGTTTCGATCGATCTTTCTGAACAAGCGATAAATAAAGGTGATAAAGCCGAATCCGAAAGAGATCACGCCGACAACCAGGAGCGGTTTATACCACATATTGTCGGATTCCATCAGGATGGTACCATAGTAGATACAGATTATTCCCAGCAAAGTGAAAGCTAATCCTCGTATTAAATACTTGTTCATTGTGAATTGTTGAAAACTATTGTGAGCGTCGGCGTAAATAATAATGCAAAATACAGTATTTTTGTTGACTTCTGCCCTATTCCTACATTATTTTAAAATAATTCGCTAATTAATATTGTATTTCCCAAAAGAAATATAGATATTTGCACACTCGTTTCTGAGGAACGATAATTGAATTAGAACAACAATAAAAAATCGAATATCATGTCAAGAATTTGTGATTTAACAGGCAAGACGGCATTAAAGGGAAATAACGTATCACACTCGAACGTTAAGACTAAGCGTAAATTCTATCCTAATTTACAGACCAAGCGTTTTTATATTCCAGAAGAAGATCGTTGGATTACTTTAAAAGTATCTACTTCGGCTATTAAAACCATCAACAAAAACGGTATTACAGCATCTATCGACAAGTTTATTAAAAGAGGTCATATTTAATAGATAGTAGCCTGTTATATCAGCAGAAAATAGAATCATGAAATTCACCCGTGAGGGTATAAATAAAGTAAGGCAATGGCAAAAAAAGGAAATAGAGTACAAGTTATCTTAGAATGTACTGAGCACAAAGAAAGTGGTCTTCCAGGAATGTCTCGTTACATTACCACTAAGAACAAAAAGAACACAACTGAGCGTTTAGAGTTGAAAAAATTCAACCCAGTATTGAGAAAAGTAACAGTTCACAAAGAAATTAAGTAATTAACGGATTGGATCTTTAGGGTCCATATTAAAAATATTATACCATGGCAAAGAAAGCAGTTGCATCATTACAAAAAGGTGGTGGTAAAGAGTTTACCAAAGTAATTATCACTACAAAATCTGCAAAAACTGGCGCTTATACTTTCAAAGAAAGTATGGTACACAATGACAAAGTAAAAGAGGTTGTTGCTGCGGCTTCTAAATAAGCAGTTAGATATTCCTTTTTTTAAAGTTTTTCTTTAAAAATCTTATAATTAGCCGTTTTGGGAGCACCAAAAGGGCTTTTTTAGTATCCTGTATTTAAGTATCTTTGATACGATTCAGATCCTTTATCTATAACACATCCATCATGGGATTATTTGATTTTTTTAAAAAGAAGCAAGAGACACCTGAAGCTCAAGAGGCTTTGGACAAAGGTTTAGAGAAGACCAAGGAAGGTTTTTTCTCCAAGATTACGAAAGCAGTAGTAGGAAAGTCTACCATTGATGACGAAGTGTTGGATAATCTGGAGGAGGTTCTGGTAACATCTGATGTGGGCGTTACGACCACGCTGAAGATTGTAGAACGGATTCAAAAACGTGCTGCACAGGATAAATATGTCACTACCGATGACCTGAACCGTCTGTTGAAAGACGAAATACAAGGGTTATTGGCTGAAAACAACAGTAATGACTTTGAATCATTTGAATATGGCAACCAAAAGCCATATGTGATTATGGTCGTTGGCGTGAATGGGGTAGGAAAGACCACAACCATTGGCAAACTGGCTCATCAGTTGAAGGAAGCTGGCAACAAGGTTGTTCTTGGTGCTGCTGATACCTTCAGGGCCGCTGCGGTTGATCAAATCCAATTATGGGGTGATCGGGTTGGGGTGCGTGTTGTTGCACAGCCCATGGGATCGGATCCTGCATCGGTTGCTTTTGATACCGTAAAGTCAGCCGTTGCGAATGGCGACGATGTTGCCATCATTGATACAGCAGGTAGACTTCATAATAAAGTGGGCTTGATGAACGAATTGACCAAGATCAAAAATGTGATGCAAAAGGTTATCCCTGATGCCCCTCACGAGATTTTATTGGTTTTGGATGCTTCTACAGGTCAAAATGCCATTGAGCAAGCAACGCAATTTACTCAAGCTACCGATGTCAATGCCTTGGCTTTGACAAAATTGGACGGTACTGCCAAAGGTGGTGTTGTCATAGGGATCTCGGATCAGTTTAAAATTCCGGTTAAATACATTGGAGTGGGAGAGAAGATCGGTGATTTGCAGTTATTTAACAAAAAAGAATTTGTAGACTCACTATTCAAGTAGGCTACAGCGTAATATGAAAACGAAACAATCAAAAACAGCGCCTGTACAGGCTAAACCACGTGTGAACGTGGTGACCCTAGGTTGCTCTAAAAACATACATGATAGCGAGGTGTTGATGGGCCAATTAAAGGGCAATCAGATGGAAGTGGTCCACGAGGCTTCCAATATCCAAGCTAATGATATTGTGGTGATCAATACTTGTGGTTTTATTGATAATGCCAAACAAGAATCTATTGATACCATCCTTCAATTTTCCGAATTAAAAGACCAGGGAAAAGTAAACAAAGTTATTGTGACAGGTTGTTTATCAGAACGATACAAGCCTGAACTGCAAACGGAAATCCCTAATGTTGATGCATTCTTTGGAACGAATGATCTTCCAGATCTTCTTTCCAGTATTGGTGCAGACTATAGACATGAATTGCTTGGCGAGCGTTTATTGACGACCCCTTCCCATTTTTCTTATTTCAAGATTGCTGAAGGCTGTAATAGACCTTGTTCATTCTGCGCGATCCCTTTGATGCGCGGAAAGCATGTGTCCAAATCCATCGATGATTTGGTTAAAGAGGCTAAGTTCTTGGCTTCCAATAGTACCAAAGAGCTGATCTTGATCGCTCAGGACCTGACCTATTATGGGCTGGATATTTATGGAAAGCGTAATCTTTCGGATCTTTTGCGTCATTTATCGGACGTGGAAGGGATTGATTGGATACGCTTGCAGTATGCTTATCCGTCGGGATTCCCAATGGATATTTTGGATGCCATGAACGAACGTTCCAATATCTGTAATTATCTGGATATGCCATTGCAGCATATCTCAGACCGTATGCTAACCTCCATGCGTAGAGGAACTAGCAAACAAAAGCAGATTGACCTGGTCAATAAGATCCGTGATAAAGTTCCTGATATTGCGTTAAGAACGACATTGATCTGCGGTTACCCCGGTGAAACGGAAGAGGACTTCCAGGAAATGTTGGAATGGGTAGAAGACACAAGATTTGATCGTTTAGGATGTTTTACTTATTCGCATGAAGAGAAAACGCATGCGCATAGTCTAGAGGACGATGTGCCTGAGGAGGTAAAACAGGATCGTGTGGATCAGATCATGGAGGTTCAACAAGGAATTTCCTATGAAATCAATCAAGAAAAAGTTGGAAATACCTATAAAGTGTTGGTGGATAGGGTAGATGGCGATTATTTTATAGGTAGGACTGAATATGATTCCCCTGAGGTTGACAATGAGGTTGTATTGGAGGCAAAATCCAATTATGCCCGTATTGGTGACTTTGTTCAGGTGAAGGTTGACCGTGCTGAAGACTTTGACTTGTACGGAAATATTGTCAAATAACTATAACATTTGTGGCAAGTAGTCGGGCTTATTTTAAATTTTTGTATTTTGTATACTAAATGCCTATACATTTGTAAAAGTTTAAAAGAGGTAGATGAAAGCCACATATATTGATTACAACGACACTAATAGTTTCTCCAAAACCTTAATTGCCTATCTAAACCATAATGAGCAGCTTGCTCCATTTTATGGGAACAAACCTGATATAGCAGGTTTTAAGGATCAAATTGGCAAAAAGAAAGGGTTTGCTCATCGGGAATTATTAACTAAAATATTAACTGATCAATATGGAGACCTGCTGTCTTCCTCTCCGGAAGTGGCGCAGAATATTATCCGCTTAAAGGATGATAACACCTATACAGTTACTACTGGCCATCAATTAAACATATTCACGGGACCTTTATACTTTATTTTCAAGATCGTGACGGCTATCAAATTGGCCCAAGATCTAAAGAAGGAATTCCCTGATCATGAGTTTGTACCGGTGTATTGGATGGCGACAGAAGACCATGATTTCGAGGAGATCAACCATACCAAGGCTTTTGGCAAAAAGATCCTTTGGGATGTGGAATCGCTTTCAGCGACCGGTCGCTTGGACACATCCAGCATAGCTGATACCGTTAAACAATACTGCAATACCTTTGGACTTTCTGATAATGCAACGGAGCTGACCGAGCTTGTAGAAGAGGCCTATCTGAATGGATCGAGCCTGGCTGATGCAACCAGAACCTTCGTGAATTCCCTGTTTAAGCAATATGGATTGATCATAATTGATGCGGATAGGAAAGAATTGAAGAAAATCTTTGCTCCGATCATGGAGGATGATATTCTGAAAGAAAAGAGCTATAAAGCTATTGAAAAGACTTCTGAGCAATTGAAGGAGAAGGGTTTTGCTACTCAGGTCCATTCTCGGGAGATCAACTTTTTCTATCTAACGGAGGAATACCGCGAAAGGATCGTGCGTACTGAAGATGGTAAGTTTGAGATCTTGCATCAAGGGGTCTATTTTACTGAAGAAGAGATCAAGAAGGAAATCCATGCACATCCGGAAAGATTCAGTCCGAATGTGGTTATGCGTCCAATGTATGAGGAGTTAATCCTTCCGAACCTGGCTTATATTGGGGGAGGCGCGGAGATAGTTTACTGGTTACAGTTAAAAGCTAATTTTGATCAGTATAAAGTTCCTTTTCCTATTTTGATTCCGCGCAACTCGGCATTGATTACTGACGATCAGATGGCGGGAAAAATATTTAGGTTAGATTTCACTTTTAAGAGCATATTCAAGCCGTCGGAGACCTTGAAGAAGGATTATGTGAAACGTATTACCAAACATAGGTTGAATCTGCAAGATGAATGGATGGAATTCAATGCTATTTTTGGAAAGATCAAGCTGAGGGCACATAAGATTGATCCGAGTCTAGGGCCAAGCACCGATGCGGTCAAAGCCCGATTGAAAAAGGCTGTCAATAACTTAGAAAAGAAGCTGTTGAAGGCTGAGAAGCGGAATCATCAGGATGCCTTGATACAGATTGATCGGATCAAGGAAAAGCTCTTTCCTGGAGGGGCCCTGCAGGAAAGGACCGATAACTTTGCTGAGCTTTACCTGAAGCATGGCAAGGAATTCATTCCTGACTTGGTAAAAAGTTTTAACCCACTAGACTTTAAATTCACTATACTATATTAATATGGAAATGGAAGAGTTATTGAAGAGTAATTTCTATAAATACTATACAGAAAAAGCTTTCTTGACTGAGAATGATTTCGAACAGCTACTTCCTTTTTTTGAGTTTAGGGAACTTTCGCACAATCAGTATATTCTAAGGGCAGGCGAGGTTTGCAAACATTTTTTGTTTGTGGAGGAGGGATTATTGCAGTTTTTATCCTTGGATGAGAAAGGTGTAGAGCACATCCTTCAGTTTGCACCAGAGAATTGGTTGATGGGTGATCGGTCCAGTGTTTATTTTGATGAGCCTTCCTTGTATTATATCAAGGCCATTGAGCCTAGCAAGGTCGTTTTCTTGCATCCAAAGTTCTTTTCTGAAGCAGCAAAATTACGGCTTGAATTCGCCATGTTTACAGAAAGGTCCCTGCAAAGAAGTGTTTACTATTTACAGCGCAGGATCAACTCCCTATTGGCGATGACTGCCAAAGAACGCTATCTTGAGTTTATCGAGCTTTACCCTAACCTCTTATTGCGCGTGCCACAATGGATGATTGCATCTTATTTGGGGATTACTCCGGAAAGTTTGAGTAGGGTAAGAAGAGAGATAGCAAAGGACAGTTTTTAATAGCTGAGGTTAAAAAACCTCAGCCATCATACATCTGGCGCTGCCGCCACCATATTTTTCAATACTAAACAAAGGAGCATGGGCAATCCTGCCGTGCTTCTCCAGGGCTTCAATCTGTTCCTCTTCAAAGGATTCGAATGCCTGCGAACTCATGCAGATTACTGGATCTCCATCAATGTTCCTGACTTCCAAGATATTTCCTGCAAAACGATTCATTTGATCTTCGCTGATCTCAATGATCTCCTTGCCTGATTTTTTTAAGGTAGAAACGACCAGCTCTCTTTCCTCAGGATTCCTGATTACCTCCAAACAGATTACGCTGAAGTTTGTACCTACGGACATCATCACATTGCTGTGGTAAATGGGGAGGTAAGCCTCGCCAACCTGTTGGGTGGAATGGAAAACCAATGGGGTATAGCCTTGATCTTTGCAGAAAATATGAAATAGTTCCTCATTCGCACGATCCGACAGGGAGCAATAGGCAATCTTGTTGACCCTATCCAAGATCATGGACCCCGTGCCTTCCAGGAACTTGTTCTGGTCTTCATAGGTGCTGTAGTCCTGGACCGTCTCGTAATGTATTCCGGCCTGGTCCAGCTTTCCTAAATAGTTCAATTGCCTTTCATTTCTCCTGTTTTCAGCAAACATGGGATAGATAATGCTCTTATTGACATGGAATGAGATCACATTATTGGGGAATATACTGTCCGGAGTATTTAATTTACCCGGATCTTGAACCACAAAAACCTTGATTCCGGCATTTTTAAGGACCTTGACAAAGTTGTCAAACTCGGTAACGGCCAGGTCGGAAAGCCTGTCATTCCGTTCATTTTTTGCTTGGAAGAAGTTATTGACAGCCGTTTCTTCGTTTCTTCGGAAGTAGAACGGTCTGACCATTAGGATTGTATTGGTGGTTTGCATGGTTATTTTCTGATTAAGGGTAGGGTAGAGCATCGTAGGAGCCCTTCTTGCTTGCCGATTTCGTGATAAGGGATTTCTTCCACAATGAAGTTTTGATCCCTTAGCCAATTGTTCAGCCTGGTAAATCTTTCCTCCGTAACAACGACTGTAGGCGAGATGGAAAACACATTCGAGTACATCTGGTACATTTCATCAGCTGTAATCTGGAATACATTCTCTTCCGAGAACAAGGACAGCAGAAAATGGAAATCTTTTTGGTTCCGGAAGCCTCCAGGGTATATGATTGCCTTGTTTTCTCCTACCGGTTGAAAGCAACAATCCAGGTGTAAAGCATTAGACCTGGGGTCCGTCATGGATTTAATCAGGTCAAAACCCATCACTGTTTTGTTGGGGAATTTTTCCTTTAGGAATTCAACTCCTTGCAGGTTTGTTCTTGCTGTATTGATCTCAGAATAATCCGGACCAGTGTAGGTACCGATAAAAATATAATCTTTCCAGAGGATGACATCACCACCTTCCATGTGAATGTGGTCAGGTGCGGTGATAAGTTTGTCGGGATCGATCTGGTCGATGATGTACAAGATTGCTTCCCATTCTTCTGCTCTGTCGGGCAGGATATTGGATTTTACGAAATAATCGTCAATTACAAAACCTATATCTCTGGTAAAGATTTGATTAAGGTTGGGGATTGTTTCCGGACGATAGACTTCAACAGCATATTTTTTGAGAACTTGCTGGAACTGCTCAAGTTCATGAACCATGTCTGGTTCGGTGGGGTAAGTACCTGCGAGGATATGTTCCAGTGACTTGGGGTCATAAGCTTCTTCGGCTGTCGGGGTGGGGCCGTTATCATTGGCAATCCCCAGTATTACAGCGGACAAGCGATCGGATTCATTCCTCACGTTTAATTTAAGCATATAATTTATTAATTGATTTAGGCCTAAATTAGTAAAGATTCCCATCTTAAAAATACCCGCGAAAATTATTGTAAATATTTAACAGCAAGTGCTTTAATGGTGGAATTAAAGTATTAAAGCAGGGGTGTTCAATGCAGAAAATGGAATGTTTTTGAGGTTTGTTTGCAGTTTTTTTAATAGGTGTGTCACATTATCCCGAAAGTAGCATATCCTAATGCTGAAATGGTTTTAGGTCTTTCAAAGCAAAAGGGCTGAAAGACTGTTACATTGATAAAATATTGCCGCTATTGTTGTTTGGAATTTAAAGAAATGTGCAATCGATTGATGTGTTAATAAAAGTTTTTCGAGCAGGTCGACTCCTTAAAATTACCTATAAAAAGCGTATCTTTGCACATCTAAATTTTTACAGAGAAATCCTGTTGAAATATTTTGGATAACAGATAGTTAATCAGTCTCAAAAGTTACAATTAATACTTAAAATGAGTAACATATTTTACCAAGAAAAATTTGAGGATCGCCATAATGGTCCAAGTTCTGCGCAAGTAGAGGAAATGTTGAACGTGCTTTCAGTAGGTTCTTTGGATGAATTGATCGATCAGACCGTTCCTGCACAGATTCGTAAGAAACAAGCTTTGAACCTTCCTCCAGCACTTAGTGAGGTTGCGTATTTGGAAAAAATAGCTCAAATAGCTGAAAAGAACAAGGTATTCAAATCTTATATCGGTCAGGGATATAATGATGTGATCCTTCCGGGAGTTATTCAACGTAACGTTTTTGAAAATCCAGGATGGTATACTCAATATACGCCTTACCAAGCGGAAATCGCTCAGGGACGTTTGCAAGCCTTATTGAACTTCCAAACCATGGTTTCTGACCTTACTGGTTTAGAGATTGCAAATGCTTCGTTACTGGATGAGGCTACTGCTGCAGCTGAAGGTATGTTCATGTTGTACAGCACACGTAAAAACAAGGATGCAAATGTTTTCTTGGTGACTCCAAATGTGTATCCTCAAACCTTGGATGTATTGCAAACAAGGGCCGTTCCTTTCGGTGTTGAGATAAGGGTTGCAGATTTAACTGTAGAGAACCTAACGGACGATGTGTTTGCCACATACATCCAATATCCAGCAGCTGATGGTACGGTAAATGATTATAAAGAATTTTCTGCTTATGCCCACGATAAAGACATCACGGTATGCGTAGGTACAGACTTAATGTCATTGGCATTGTTGACTCCTCCGGGAGAATGGGGTGCGGATGTCGTTGTAGGTAACTCGCAACGTTTTGGTGTACCTATGGGATTCGGTGGACCTCATGCTGCTTTCTTCGCAACTAAGGACACTTACAAACGTAATATTCCGGGAAGAATCATCGGTGTTACTTCTGATTCCAATGGTGAATACGCTCTGCGTATGGCTCTTCAGACCCGTGAACAACACATCCGTAGAGATAAAGCTTCTTCAAACATCTGTACAGCACAGGCGTTGTTGGCTATCATGGCTTCATTCTACGCAGTTTACCACGGTCCAAAAGGAATCAAAAATATCGCTTCCCGTATCAATGACTTGACGAAATTAGCTGATAAGGCTATCCAGGCATTGGGTTACAAACAAGTTAATGAATCATACTTTGATACCCTACGTTTTGACGTGGGCAAAGAAGTTGATGGCTTGAAGAGCGAAGCTTTGAACCATGAGCTAAACTTCTTCTACCAAGACGGTACAGTTGGTATCTCTATCGATGAGACCACTACTTTTGATGATATCCAAACAATCGTGAAAGTATTTGCTAAGGTAAAGGGCAAGCACATTACCGATGTTGACATGGATGGAATCGTTAAGGAATTAGGAACTTCTATTCCAGAACACTTGGAAAGATCTTCTGAGTACTTGACTCACCCAGTATTCAATAGCTATCACTCCGAGAGTGAAATGCTTCGTTATATCAAATCTTTGGAGGCAAAAGACCTTTCATTGTGCCATTCCATGATTCCTTTGGGATCATGTACCATGAAATTGAACGCAACGACAGAGATGGTTCCAGTTACTTGGGCTAGATTCGGTGGATTGCATCCATTTGCACCTGTTGACCAGACTTCAGGTTACATGCAATTGATCAATGAATTGAACGATTGGTTATGTGAAATCACAGGATTTGCCAAGATGTCTTTCCAACCAAACTCTGGTGCTCAAGGTGAATACGCGGGATTAATGGTAATCCGTGCTTACCACCACAGCCGTGGAGATTTCGATAGAAACATCTGTTTGATCCCTGCATCTGCACATGGTACCAACCCTGCATCTGCTTCTATGGCAGGCTTGAAGGTCGTTGTCGTTAAATGTGACGATCGTGGTAATATCGATGTGGAAGATTTGAAAGCAAAAGCTACCGAACATGCAGCTCACTTGAACTCCTTGATGGTGACCTATCCGTCGACTCACGGAGTATTTGAAGAGCCAATTGTTGAGATCTGTAATATCATCCATGAGAATGGTGGTCAAGTATATATGGACGGTGCAAACATGAATGCTCAGGTAGGGTTGACTAGCCCAGGCTTCATCGGAGCAGACGTTTGTCACTTGAACTTACACAAGACTTTCTGTATTCCTCACGGTGGTGGAGGTCCAGGTATGGGTCCAATCGGTGTAGCAGAGCACTTAGTTCCTTTCTTGCCTAACCATGAGATCATTGAGATCTCTGGAGAAGAAGGGATTTCAGCTGTTTCAGCGGCTCCATTCGGTTCAGCCTCTATCTTGGTCATCTCGCATGCTTACATCGCTATGATGGGCGGAGAAGGCCTTACAAACGCTACTAAGACTGCCATCTTGAATGCCAACTATATCAAAGCTCGCCTAGAGCAACATTACCCAGTATTATATGCTGGTGCCAATGGTCGTTGTGCACACGAGATGATCTTGGATTGCCGTGGATTTAAGAACGTTGGAATCGAGGTTGCTGACATCGCTAAGCGTTTGATGGACTATGGTTTCCACGCTCCAACAGTATCCTTCCCAGTTGCTGGAACTTTGATGGTTGAGCCTACGGAATCAGAATCAAAAGCAGAATTAGATAGATTCTGTGATGCATTGATCGGTATCCGTGCCGAGATTGCTGCAGTTGAGAATGGAGAGGCAGATCAAAAAGACAACGTTTTGAAAAATGCACCACATACCGCTAGAGTGGTTACAGGTGATGAATGGGATAGACCATATTCTCGTCAGACTGCCGCTTACCCTATCGAATACTTAAGAGTAAACAAATTCTGGCCTTCAGTGGGTCGTGTGAATGATTCTCAAGGAGACAGAACATTAATCTGTTCATGCCCTCCGATGGAAGCATACGCAGAGATCTAAGAAGATCTGAAAATATAAAGAACCTGAAAAGCCTTTACTCAAAACTGAGCAAAGGCTTTTCTATTTCTTGTAGAATATCAGGTTAGCCCCCTAAAACATGGCATTTCTGTTATGTTTTTACTATTTTAGGTTTTCAATTAAATCTGATTTTGATCATGAAAACCTACCTATCTCTATTATCGATTCTTGTATTATTCCTTTTAGGTACTCAATTTGCAGAAGCACAAAAGAAGCTGTTCCAATTTGGAGTGGAAAAGAGCTTTGACGAATCCATCTTAAACGCCAAAACCAAGGGCAAGGCTATCCAATGGATTGATGTCAATACCTCCGATACCACTTGGAAGGCGAAAGGAAACCTTCTGCAGAACAGCGGTAATCCGATAGGTGTAGTACGTTCGGAGAAGATGTATGAGAACTTTATCATGCATGTCGAGTGGAGACATCTGGAGAAAGGCGGCAACTCCGGGATTTTTGTATGGTGCGATGCCAAGGCAGACCCGAAAAGCAGGCTTCCGATGGGAATGGAAGTGCAGATGTTGGAGTTGGACTGGGTAAATATCAATGCAGTAGATGGCAAGCAACAGCCAATTGCCTATGTCCACGGTGAATTGTTCGGAGCCGGAGGGATGACCGCATCACCAGACAACCCAAGGGGCGAAAGAAGTAAGTCTTTAGAAAACAGGTGCCTCGGAGTAGGAGAGTGGAATAAATACACCGTTGTCTGTGTGGACGGGACGGTGAAATTAGCGGTTAACGGTAAATTCGTAAACAGTATCAGGCTTGCCTCCAAACGAAAAGGTTATCTTTGTTTAGAAGCTGAAGGGGCTAAAATGGAATTCAGGAACCTTCAGATTATTGAATTGGAACCCGGAATGGATCGCCCAGAGTTTGTGGTTGATCCCTTGTAAGAGAATGTTTAACAAAAGGATATGATCAAGAAATACATTGTTTATTTTTCACTTGCTGTATTGGTAAGTTCTTGTGGCGGAGGGAAGTATGCCAGCACAGAAAAGATATATAAAAAGAAAGCCAAAGATTTCTCAGAACTTTATAGGGAAGCCCCTGTAAAGGGACAGGTAGAAAAGATTGCGGCCAACAATAAGGAATGGATTGCTTCAACCAATTTTGGTGTCCGCAAGCCAAACTATGTGATGATCCATCACACTGCTCAAAAGGACCTGGACCAAACCGTCAGGACCTTCCATAATGAAAAAGTGGGCGTAAGTTCACACTATGTCATCGGTAGGGACGGAAAGATTGTTCAGATGGTCAACGACCTTTACCGTGCGCACCATGCAGGTTTGGGAAGATGGGGAAATGACACTGACCTAAACTCCTCTTCCATCGGTATCGAATTGGATAACAACGGTATCAGTGACCCATGGCCAGAAGTGCAGATCAACGCCTTGGTCCAATTGCTTTCCTACCTAAAGGAAACCTATAAAATTCCACAGGCGAACTTTATCGGACATATGGACTATGCCCCAACCAGAAAGAACGACCCTTCAAGGTTCCCATGGAAGGTATTGGCAGATAAAGGTTTTGGATATTGGTATGATGATGTCCTGGAAGATCCTCCAATGGGCTTTGATCCTAAGATTGCATTAAGGATCATTGGTTATGATGTGAAGAACCTAGATGCCGCTATCAAGGGATTTAAGCAGCACTATACCCAGATGGATGTCACAAGTGCCAACCTCACCGAACATGACCTCAAGATCCTTTATTCGATCTTTAAGAAGTTTCTTTAGAGTATTTAGTACCTAGTATTTAGTATTTAGACTTAGGGAGTCCTACCTGTCTAAATACTAAATACTTTCTACTAAATACTCAAAAGAAAAGGACGTTTTTGGTCTAAATACTAAATACTTACTACTAAATACTATTTAAACAGTTTTAACGAATTTCTCATCGTAGTTCTCGATATCAACAATGTATCTGTTGTTGATCAAGAAATCAAACAATGGTTTTGCTTCTGGAGAAACAGGAAGGTTTTTCGTCGTAACGATCTTCTCTGATTTTTTATCCAAATAAGGGTAAGCATAAAGCTTAACGTTCTTGCTAAACATACCTGAGATGTAACTCAACAGCTCATTGGTATAGTTTTCCTTATTGTAATTATCCGAATTGAAGATGTTTTTCAAGTTGGAAACGTTGGTTGCAATACCCACATGTTTCGGCTTGAAGGTCTGAACGAATTCAGCCAAATGGTTATTCCTTCTGAAGTTGGAAACCAAGATATTGTTACCTGTAGAACAAAGGTATTCCGCACGTTCAGCGAAGTAGATCAGATCCTCATCTGAAATCACGCTGTTTTCATCCAGCACATTCCCCATCAATACCTCAATCAGCACGACGGTATTCTCTGGAACCGCCTTTGTGTTCTTCAAGAACTCTTCAACGGCCAAGTTAAACAGGTCAAAGTTTGGGTTGGACTTCTGACGATACTTCGTACGTAGGATAATGATGTTCTTTTTATAAAGATAATCCTTGATTTGGGCAGCCTTTCCATCCGGTTTGAAGATCGCTGCTTTCGAGAAACCTTTTGCGATCAGGTATAGGTTCAATAAGCGCTCATTTGCATTTGCGAAAAGAGGCCCTGAAACCTTAACCAGGTCAATTTCTACCGAGCCTACAGAAAGATTGTCCACTAGGGACTCAATCATCGTCTGCGGGTTCTCTGCGTAGTAATAGGCGGCAAATACAAGGTTTACACCTAAAATACCAAGGACTTTGGTCTGCAATCTATTGTCACTGTCCAATAACCTGACGTGGATGATGATATCGTTGGTCGGTCCATCCACTTCATGTTGGAATCGGATTCCGATCCATCCATGAGGTTCATTGGTTTTCGTAAAATTCAATGTGGTTACTGTATCGGCAAAAGCAAAGAATTTTTTACTGCTGTATTTCTCACCCTGTAGGCGCTCTGTAAGGAGGCTATACTCATGGTCCAGCATTTTGGTCAGTCGGGTCCGGCTCACGTATCTTCCGGACTCTTCGATACCATAGATGGCATCGGAGAATGCCATATCGTATGCAGAGATGGTCTTTGCAATGGTTCCAGACGCTGCACCTGCTTCAAAGAAATTACGAGCGACTTCCTGTCCCGCGCCAATTTCTGCGAATGTACCATAAATATCAGCGTTAAGATTGATTTTAAGCGCTTTGCGCTTGGTTTCGTAAATTTCTCTTGCCATGCGGCAAAGGTACGAAAACAGCGTCAATAATTGTGTAAAGAGGTTGGTATAAAGAATAAAGTTAGGCGAGATTATAGCTCGCCTAACTTTTTCAATGTATAGAATAGGGCAGAGCTATGCAGTGCCTGTCCGATTTTATTGTCAAAAAGGAATTGTTTTGCCTCTTCCAAGTCCATTAATACCACTTCAATATCCTCCGAAGGGTCTAGGTCCTGTTCCTGCACTTTCCTTCCGCCGGTCAAGAGGTAGGTATAGGTGATATTTCCCGAAGTCGCTGGATTGGCAAATAGTTCACAGACATAGCTGATATCATCAAAGGCATAGCCCGTTTCTTCCAACAGCTCCCGCCTTGCCGCTATCTCAGGATCTTCGTTATCTTCAACCACACCCGCTGGAAGCTCAACCATGATCCTGCCGGCACCATGACGGTACTGCTTAACGAAGATAACCTGATTATCTTCCGTCAGAGCAACCATATTGACCCAAGTAGGGTATTCCAGTACGTAGTACTCCTCTTTTATGTTGCCATTGGGCATCTCTAGCTTATCGACGCGTAGAGTGGCCCAAGGGCGTTGAATAATGTATTTCGAATCAATCGTTTTCCACTTCTCCATTAATCTTTCACTATATCAGCCATCATCAATCTCACTTTATCGTCCAAACGGTTTGAAATTTGACCAAACTCAGAGGTAAACTCCAGATTCTCCCTTACCGAACAATAGAATTTAATCTTTGGCTCCGTTCCAGAAGGTCTGGCAGAAATTACATCGCCATCTTTGGTGATAAACTGAAGCACATCGGATTTAGGAAGGTCAATTTTAGACTTCTTACCTGTCGCCATATCCGTCGCTTCTGAAGTTTCGTAATCCCTAACCTCGACAACCTCGATATCGCCCAACGATTTTGGAAGGTCAGCACGTAGATCAGCCATCATCTGTTTGATCTCATCAGCTCCAGCCTTGCCTTTTTTAGTTAGGGAAATCAGTTTCTCTTTGTAATAGCCATAGTCTAAGTATAATTTCAACAAGACATCGTACAGGGATTTACCCTGGCTTTTGAAATAGGCAGCCATCTCCGAGATAAAGGCACATGAGTTAACAGCATCCTTATCGCGTACTAAATCGCCAACCAAGAAACCGTAGCTCTCTTCACCGCCCACTAGATAGGTTTCCTTGCCTTCCAGTTTCGTCATGACCTCTCCGATAAACTTGAAGCCTGTTAGAGTTTCATAGCTTTTCACATCAAATGCTTTCGCGATATCCGAGAATAGGTTCGAAGTAACGATGGTTTTTACGATATATTGGTTAGCCTTTAGCTGACCCAGGTCCTTTTTAGAAGAAAGCACATAATAGGTCAACAAGCTACCGATTTGGTTACCATTGATCAATTGGAATTCGCCTGATGGCAATTTGATTGCCACACCCACGCGGTCCGCATCTGGGTCTGTTGCCATAACCACATCAGCATCGATTTCCTGACCCATGGCCATAGCCTTCGACATAGCCTCTTCCTCTTCAGGGTTTGGATAGACCACCGTAGGGAAATTACCATCCGGTTTAGCTTGGTCCTCAACAACCTGAACATTCTTGAAGCCCCATGCTTCCAACATCTTTGGAACGATGGTGATACCTGTTCCGTGGATTGGAGAATAAACGATCTTCAGGTCGCTCTGCGCCTTAACGGCTTCAGGATGTATGCTCAATTTCTTGTTCGCATCTATATAGAGTTGGTCAAAGTCTTCTCCCACCAAGTGGATATTCTTCTTAACTCCCTCAAATTTGATCTCTTTCACAGAAGAGATCGCATTCACCTCAGTGATTACATTTTTATCATGTGGAGCAACCAATTGCCCGCCATCATTCCAGTATGCCTTATATCCATTGTATTCCTTTGGATTGTGCGATGCGGTCAACATCACCCCGCCTTGACAGTTGAAATGGCGTACAGCAAAGGACAACATCGGCGTCGGTCTCAATTCCTTGAACAGATAGACCTGAAATCCATTTGCTGAAAAAACGTCGGCAACCAACTGACCAAACTCCTGTGAATTGTTTCGGCTATCATAGGATACCGCAACCTTGATTTCCTGATCTGGGAATTGCTTGATCAGGTAATTCGCCAAGCCCTGGGTCGCTTTTCCGATCGTGTATTTGTTCATCCTATTGGATCCCACGCCCATTATGCCGCGAAGACCACCAGTACCGAATTCCAGTTCCTTATAGAACGAATCCAATAATTCCGTCTCTTCCTTGTTGTCTACCAATGCCTTTACTTTGGAAACGGTGTCCTTGTCGTATTCATCCGTTTGCCATTGATTGATTCTTCCTTGTGTTTCTTTATCTAGAGTACCCATGTGGTTACATTTTTTAAGGTAAATATATTAGTGTAATTATTAATTAGGCATCGCAGTTGCCATAAGAACGGTCCAGTACAGTTACATACCAAGAGCCTTCAAACTGTTTAACATGGAAAACCAAAAAGTGTTCATCCGTAGGGTTTAAAATAACGCGATAACTGCCATCCTCCAATTTGGAAACCCTTTCCAAGGTCTTATCATCGTATTTGGCACCATTGAATTCCCCTTGGTACTTCATGATGGTATCCAGCAGATGTGTCACGCTGGTCGCGGTCGTATCGCTAGAGAAACCATATTTGGTCCATTTATCCGTATCACATAGAAATTCAGGCAATGCCTCAAAGGTCAAGGTCTTGTCGTTTTCAAAAGTAGTATAGGGATAGGAATCGGGAACAGGATTTTGAACATCAAAGCTGTCCACTAATTTGAATTCATCCATCACCCCAGGACGATAGATTATGGCAAGGCCATGTTCAGGATGGATCAAGGCATTGACCTTTTCATTGTCTTGGCTGAGGTAGGCACGCACAAACCTTGTAATCACCTCCGAAATCTGTTGGATCTCCTCAGGTTGGTTCAGGCTTGCTCGCGTTACCGTGTCCTGATGGGCTGTTGCTGTTTTTGATGAGTTATTACAGGAACCTAATAGCACAATAAAGGCTAATAGTCCCACTGCGTAATTTTTGATCATGATTATTTGTTGTTTTTCCGGATAGTTTGCTCGATTGTATCCCACATTTCTGAAGGGATGGCCTCCATGCCATTCATCTGACCGGCTCCTTGTAGCCATTCTCCTCCGTCTATGCTGATTATCTCGCCATTGATATAACCTGCAAAATCAGATATCAAGAAAGCTGCCAAGTTTGCCAATTCCTGATGTTCTCCAACACGTTTTAATGGAACTCGGTTCTTAAAGTCAAATTTCTGGGCCAATTCGCCAGGTAGTAGGCGGTCCCAAGCCCCTTTGGTAGGAAATGGTCCGGGAGCAATCGCATTATGACGAATGCCATATTTTCCCCATTCAACCGCCAAGGATTTGGTCAAGGTTACCACACCGCCTTTTGCAACGGCCGAAGGTACCACATAGCCCGAACCTGTGAAGGCATAGGTCGTCACGATATTCAGTACGTTGGCAGCCTGTTTCCTTTCGATCCAGTGCTTGCCAAACTCCAAAGTACAGTTTACCGTACCTTTCAGGACGATATCGATAATGGTAGAAAAAGCATTCGCAGATAAACGCTCGGTTGGCGAGATAAAGTTCCCTGCGGCATTGTTCACCAATACATCAACCTGCCCGAAGATCTCGATGGCTTTCTCCCGCACAAGCTTGATCTCCTCCGTATTCCTGATATCACAGGCAACAGGTAATACGGGGTTTCCGGTCTTGGCCTGGATTTCTTTGGCAGTTTCTTCCAGAACATCCAGTTTACGGCTCGTGATGACCACATTGGCCCCCAATTCCGAAAAATAGACGGACATCGCCTTCCCCAATCCAGTTCCACCACCGGTCACTACCACTGTTTTACCTTTCAGGGCATCCTGCTGTAAAGCTCCTTGTACTGCCATATTTATGATTTTTTAGTGAGATTGTCGATTATTGCTTTCAAGATTGCCCTTGTGGACGGTGCCCACCAGCGCTCTAGGACCTGCTCAATGGCAGCCCCCTTGGTTTCTTTTACCTGCTGCAAGAGATGCTTGCGGATATTCAACTTCGATGCCCTCCATGCGTTGGGCTCAAACTGCAGGTATTGCTTGGCCTTTCTGGCTGCAGTCGTCTGGATGCGGTCAAAATCAACGACCTCATCAACCAAACCTGCGTTCAAAGCCTCCTGCGGAGTCAATAGCTTGCCTTCCAATAAGAATCGCGCCGCATTGCCTGAACCGATCCAAAAGGCATAAAGTTCAAAAATACTGCTAGGGACAATGATGCCTACAGGCACCTCATTCAATCCGATGATATATTCTCCAGCTGCCATTACACGGTAATCGGAGCAAAGGGCCAACACACAGCCACCTGCTGGACTATGTCCTGTAACCGCCGTGATAAAAGGCTTAGGGAAAGAGACCAGTTCTTCGATCAGGTCAATAAACTTTTCCCAAAAGGCCTTCATCTGTGCCTCGTCGTATTGAAAGAGCGTGATCAGGTCCAGGCCTGAAGTAAAGAAACCTTCTTTACCTTGAAGGACAACGGCAAAAACGGATGGATCTTCCTTTAGGGATCTGAATGTAGTCGTGATTTCCTCGATCATTTCCAGATGCATGGCATTGGATTTTCCTCGATCTAATTGAATGTAACAGATGTTCTCTGATACTTGAGTATTTAAGAATGTACCCATATGAATTCCATTTGTTAAGTATGGAAATTTACGGAAAAATTAGACGTTATGATAAAAAATTAGCGCTTATTATAAGGTAATGTGGAGATATATTGATGTTAGAATAAGATTATCAAAAGAATAGGCCCAAATGAATGGGCCCTTCTCTATTATTTAACTTCAAACTCTAATATCCTTCTCAATATCCTGCCATTGAAGTCCAAGCCCTCAATGATCATTCTATAGGTTCCGGCCTCATCCGAAGTGTAAAAATCAAAATGAGCAATACCCTTTTCATTCGATACTATCCCCGGCTCCCAATGTATCGTCGTTCTAAGGTCCGTTTGGAACTGGCTTTCCGAATTCGCTTCATAGACAGGTTTGTAAAATTCCTTGGTCAAGGAAATTCCTCTTGGAGAAATCGAAAGGATTCCCGTTGGCTGATAGGCCGAACTACGTGCGTCCCTACCTGTTTTGGAGGTGATAATGATCAAACCATTGCCGCCGTAGCTACCGTAGATGGAGGTGTAATTAATGTTCCGGAGCACCTCGACGCTCTGTATATCGATGGGGTTGATGCTGGATAGCATATCACCTTCCACATACATCCCATCTATCACCAGCTGCATCGGTCCATTGCTACGCGTGCTGTAAGGAATGCCTCCACGGAATACCACACCGGTCAGCCTGCCGTTTAGACACATCTCCAAACTAGGGCAGGTAGTAAGGTCTTCCGCTGTCAATACCTGATCCGCATTGCCAGAACCATTCAGGTTAGATGAATTGGCGGCCGCTTTTGGACGTTGTGCCCGAACGGTTACCTCTTCAATCTGGAATACCTTTTCCATGATCCCCTTTTTCTCCAGTTGCTCATAGAACTTTTTACTGGCCAGCAATTGATCCGCATTCAGTTTGTTGATGTCATTCAAGATCAAGGGCTGGTTCTTTCCGAAGTTTATGGCTGGCTCCTTAAAAGGGTTCGCAATGATGTCCACAAAGTTTTTCCCCTTATCATTCCTTGCCGACAATAAAAACTTGACACTGTCCGGAAACAACAGGTTCTTAAAGGCAAACTCACCTTCCGCATTTGCTGTGGTATCCAGGTAATCCATAAAGTTATTCGTGGAAATCAGCTGTATTTTCGCATTGGGAACCGGTGCCTTTCTGCCCACCTTATTGATGCTCCCTTTGATGGTAATCCCTTTCTCTTCGTCGAACTCCGCTTTTGCATTGCTGAGCGAATCCAATTTATTGATCGAAATCTTCCGCCAACCCTGGGTCAACATCAGGTTGTCCAGATCCGCAGCTTTGACAGTGCCATCTGCATTGAAGTAGAAACTTGGCTTCTCAATGAAACCCTTGATATCTGCATTTAAAAAGAGTGAACTTAGTATGCTCACCGAGTTGGGAACATCATCGCTGTAGTTCTTTAGGTTAACGACAGAAGCCGATAATGCAGAGAAGCGAATGCTATCCTCCGTATTCCCAATGGTAATCTCCGTGTTCACCTTTTCCCTTAAGCCATAACTGTTCTTGTTCAATTTCACCTCAGCAGGTAAAATGGACTTTTTATTATAGTTAAAAATAGCCCTTTCAGAAAGAGGAAGAAAATCCTTGTTCAGCAAACTCACCGTCAGAACACCCATAGGCAGGTCCTTACGCGGTACATTGAACAGGACATTCGCTTGTCCGGCCTTATTCTTGGCCATATAGTAAATCTTGCCTAGGTGTTGGACTATGAGGTAGAGTTCTTCATTGTTTATCTTCCCTTCAGCTATATTGACCTGTGCAAAGACCTTATCCGAATTGCTGTTGTTGATGGCCAAGGAGATATTGTTGCCAGAAACCGCATCTATACTGATGGTCTTTTGGCTGCCATCCTTAAATTTAGTCTGTATCTGGTAGCTTTCACCCTCCTCAAAATAACAGGGTGCAGAACCCATGCCCAGTTCGTTGGTGCTCAGCACGGCTGCGGTATCTTGTTTCGAATTGATGATCGTGATATCCGCCTTTATGCCCAATCCTTGCGGATTCAAGGTCTTAATGGCTATTCTATTCAGTTCATTGCTGACAATTTGCCCACCCTCCATAAAATATTGGACCGAATTCCCAGAATCAAAGACATTCGTATTGATCAGTTTCTTGACAATGGATCCATCTAGGTTCTTGAAACGAATCGAAAGCGGTTTCCCCCGATTTTTATCGGTCACCTTGATCCTGATGCTCCCATCAGGCTGCAAGGACTCCCGACCTCGGTCGACTACCTTATCCCCGTCCATCACCGTATAGCCAACAGAAGTCTTTTCCCAACTTTTGTTTTCTGGATTTTCGAAATTTAAGAGATAGAACTCATTTTCCCCCTCCTTGATAAGCTTGCTGCTGCCAATGATATTGTCCGAACGGACATTACCGATATTCAACACCTTCTCAAAATAATAGTCAGAGCTGCTGTTCCGCATCCAATTGCTGTACGCCCGCATGCGGTATGAACCTTCTACCAAGGTGTCCGCAAGCAACATATCGCCAACAGATACGCCCGTAAACAGGGAATTGATCTTTTGTGACACAATCTCGCCCGTCGGGCTGATCAATTCCACATAGGCAATGTTGGAAAGAATGGAGAGTTGATTTTCCAGTCCGATCGTCGAATAGATTTTGTACCAGACGGTTTCTCCGGCACCGTAATTATTGCGGTCGGTTTGGATGTGGATCTTTTCTTGAGGGAATTTTCCTGAATACAGATCCATCTTTTCTTGAAAGGATTCTGAAGTTTGAGCAGCTAGTGGATTAAATAAACTGATAAAACACAGGAAAGCCAAGATGGCTGTGAGTTTCTTCATAATTAAGTCGGCTAAATCCTTATAATTATACGAAAATTTGTAAAGAATCTATGTAAAAATCTTTTTTGGGAGCGGATTTCTCATCTGCTTCAATATCTTTGCGGTATGAATATTCTGATCATCGGCTCTGGAGGTAGAGAGTCTGCCTTTGCCTATAAAATCTCGCAAAGCCCTAAACTAAGCAAATTATTTATCGCTCCTGGAAATGCAGGAACTGGACAGTACGGTGAAAATGTACCTTTAAAAGTGACCGACTTTGAAGGAATCGCTGATTTTGCTTTGAAAAACCAAGTGCAAATGATCGTGGTAGGTCCAGAAGAACCATTGGTGAAAGGTATTCATGACTTCTTCCTTTCTAGGGAAGATCTAAAAGATATTGCTATTGTCGGCCCGCAACAAGAAGGCGCTCAATTGGAAGGATCCAAGGATTTCTCCAAGGAATTTATGATCCGCCACAATATCCCAACCGCTGCTTTCAAATCCTTCAATAAAGAAAACCTAGAAGAAGGCTTGGCCTATCTAGATACCCAAAATCTTCCGATCGTTTTGAAGGCTGATGGATTGGCGCAAGGAAAGGGCGTATTGATCATCGATAATTACGAAGAAGCGAAAGCGGAACTGAAGGCCATGATCAATGATGCTAAATTCGGTGCCGCTAGTGATGTGGTGGTCGTAGAAGAATTCCTGAAAGGTATAGAACTTTCAGTTTTCGTATTGACCGACGGGAATGACTATAAGGTATTGCCTTCCGCAAAGGACTATAAACGTATCGGCGAAGGGGATACAGGATTAAATACAGGCGGTATGGGTTCGGTATCACCGGTTCCTTTTGCAGATCAGGCATTCTTGGACAAGGTAGAGAGCCGCATCATCAAACCTACCGTAGATGGGCTGAAAAAGGATAACATCCCTTACAAAGGCTTTATTTTCATCGGACTGATGAATGTAGACGGGGAACCGTTCGTAATTGAATACAACGTGCGTATGGGCGATCCTGAAACGGAATCTGTATTGGTTCGTATCGAATCTGACCTCGTTGACCTTTTGGAAGGTGTGGCCAATGAAGACCTGGCAACGCGCTCTTATACCGTGACCAATAAAACGGCAGCAACCGTAATGATTGTTTCCGGTGGTTATCCAGGAAATTACGAAACAGGCAAGGTGATCACCAACATCGAAAACGTGAAAGAATCCATCGTATTCCATGCCGGAACTAAACTAGACGGTCAGAATGTACTGACTGCCGGAGGTAGGGTTCTAGCCGTTACTGCACTAGAAGATGACCTGTTCTCCGCTTTGCAACAGGCAGCCGCCGACGCTGGACGCATCTTTTTCCAAGGAAAGTACTTCAGAACCGACATCGGATTCGATCTTATATAAAAATATCGGTTTAAAAGCCAATGAGTTATATTTTTGCCAGTGAAAATATTTTGGAAGAATAGATAAAGCTTCTATATTTGCATCACCAAAGCAAAATGGCCCGTTCGTCTAGGGGTTAGGACGCAAGATTTTCATTCTTGAAACAGGGGTTCGATTCCCCTACGGGCTACTAAAAAAAGCGACTTGAAAAAGTCGCTTTTTTTAGTATATAGTAATTAGTATTAAGTAGCTAGACCTATGACGGATTAATAACTATGGAACATTCATTCGCAGAAGGGTAGTCATAATTAGCAATTCACGGGAAAATGATATGGCAAGGCAGGTTGTTAATGATTTAAACACCTTGCTGGATTTTGACATTATTAGAGACTGTTTTTTTATTGTTGCCTGCACTGTTTGAGAATTATTCTTGTCAATGAGTCGAATTTTTGTTGACTTTTATAATCGCTTCTGTCAAGGGAATCTTTGTTGTATATATAAAAATCAGAAAAAGTTATTCCATTTATTTTATCTGTTGGTTTATCGTCTATTTCTTGATACATTGTTCCTGAACCACCAGCTAAGACACTAGATCGCTTTTTAATTCTGTCTTTGAACTCAAGTATTTCTAGTATTTCATTTTTGTTTCCTTGGTCGTCAACCAAATAATAATGGTAACTAGCTTGGCTATTGAACTCTTCGTTTAGAACTAATATCCCATTTTCAGGGAAGATCAAAGTTTTTACACCCTCTATTTTTTCAAAATTACTTCCACAATTTTCGTCATACATAATTCGCAATTTTCCTTCAAAATTTTCAGGGATTAAAATTGTCATTGCTGTTGAATAATTGTAGAAATATAGGAACAAAAAAGTAAATGGGAAGTATAAAACAATAGGTAATAATGTCGTGAGTAATTTTGTTTGAATAGGTTGTTTTGATATTAAAACCAGTATTGCTCCAATAATAAATGTTGGTATGCCAAAAACTAAAAGATAGTAACTCAAAACACAACCAATGAAGCTAATTGCTATTAAAACAAGTCCAATGTAAAATGATATTCTATTCAATTTATCTTTGCTTGTTAATTCATCGCTATATAGATGCCGCTACTGGCTAAGTATGTGCGATAGTGGTGAATTAAAAAGTCTAAAGTTTCAATCTAGGATTAGCTAAAGCAACGGTCTACTGTAATTTCTAAATTTATGAAAAAAGAAAATATTATAAATGGTTATGACGAAAAAGTAGAGACTTACAACTTGTCCCTTAACCTGCCAATTAGTCAAACATTTCATAGGGAATTTCTTAAAAAATTCTAAAAAGTTGGATTGGAAGCAAAAATAAGAGAAAAGCATCCTTGGAGGATGCTCAAAAGCTCGAATGCGTAACATAAAGGGTGGAAATCCAGGGCTTGCCCAACTTCCGCTTGCTCAAAATTTCAATTATTTTTTATCACTTATTTTAATTATTTTTAAAACTGTTAAATCACCAATTTCCAATTATACCTATGAGTTTTTCTGATACAATTGAACATATTCCAAAGTTATCTTTAGATGAAATTACTAATCTTGAAGATCTTTCTGTAAGATCATATAATATCTGTAAAGTCAATGGCTTACTAGATATTAAATCA
Source organism: Sphingobacterium sp. NPDC055346 (assembly GCF_053645235.1). Taxonomy (NCBI): domain Bacteria; kingdom Pseudomonadati; phylum Bacteroidota; class Sphingobacteriia; order Sphingobacteriales; family Sphingobacteriaceae; genus Sphingobacterium; species Sphingobacterium sp. NPDC055346. The sequence goes on along the minus strand of NZ_JBSHMI010000001.1, from coordinate 848,091 downwards.
ATTACAGAATTTTACCATTTGAATAAGTCATTTATTAAGTTAAAGAATTGTGGTGTGAACTCTGACAGAGAATTAACGAAATTATCCATAAAATATATCTCGGGGAAAAATATAGTTAATAAAGTTTTAAATGATTTTGGTGATATAATAAATAATCTTAACAGAGAGCATAAAGATCTTTTTAATAGCATTATAGCTTTGAATTTCAGTTGCTTGTCCGCCAGAAGCAGGAATGCTTTAGGTGTACTCTTAAACAACAATATAACGATAAAGGCTATATACCAAAATAATTTATTTCATAAACCTTTTGCAATACGAGATTTACAAAATGTAGGAGAAAAGTCATCGGATGAGATAATTAGGTTTTTAGAATTGGTAAAAGATTATTCAATAAAATTTCATAAGGCTAAATCAATTGAAGAGTTAATGGATATTAGAAATGAAATACTATTACGGAGTAGATTTAAAAGTGTAAATATTGATTTTGATCTTGTTCATTCAAAATCAGTATTTATTCTAATCGATAAACTAATAAAAAGTCAATACATATTTCCAGGTAACAATAATGAAATTTTCAGAAATCTATTCAATATATATCAAGGAAATAAAAATTTTTCAATGGAAGATATTGCTGTTAAAGCAAATTTAACCAGAGAAAGAGTGAGGCAATTGAGAAATAGTATTTTTGATAGTTTAAGTGGTAAATTTCAATTTATTGAGTCATTTAAAGATGACTTTAAAGAAGTATATAATCTTGATAATAATTCATCATTTTTAAATATATCTAATGAAATTATATTTACAATAAATAATTCTAGTAAGATCAATTTTTCAAAACAATTCTTAAAATATCTAATATCCTTTTTTTACAAAGATACGCATATTTTAATAGGTGACTTATCAGATGTATTACTTGTAAATTTAACTAAGCCAAAAGGACGCCATGTTTGGAAGGATGTATATTTAATTGAATCTTCCTTAACGATAAACTTTGATTTTGTTGCGTTTGTTAATGATATTAACTGTCGTTTAGAAGATAGGATATATGATAAATATATATTTAACTTCAAGAGTTATTTAAGCAGATTTTTATATTTAATTAATTTGGAAGATATCAATAGATTATTTCCGATTTGTGAAAAAATAATTAGAGATGAATTTGATATATATCTAGATTTAGACGATAACATCGTCTTCGAAAGGAACACTATAAAACAAGTATACGAATATGCTATAGATGCATTAGTACTATTGAATAAACCTAGTAAAGTTGAGGAGATATATAATATTATTAACCAAGCAGATCCCTCAATAACAAAGAGTTCAGATGCTTTAAGAGGTAGTTTACAACGAAAAAATATTGGTATAATTTATTTTGGAAGAGAAAGTACATATGGTTTAGAAATTTGGGAATCAGAGAAAGAAAATATAAAAGGTGGGACAATTAAAAATATAGTAAGAGAATATTTAAGCCAATTTGAACATCCAATTCATATTAAAGATCTAACAGTTCATATATTGAAATTCCGAGAAAACTCAAATGAGAATAGTATTTACCAAAATTTGAAAATTGACCCTTACAACTCCTTCTCATTTTTTAATGGGCGCTTAGTAGGTTTACGAGAGAAAAAATACTCGGCTTACTTTTTAGAACAAGAAAGCAAAAAAGTTTTTAAAAAAGACTGGGAAGAAAGATACAAAGAATTGAAAAATTTTATTTCACAAAATAGCAGGTTCCCCTATTCTGAGAAAGGAACTAAACAGGAAAATTCTCTATATAGGTGGTTTAATATTCAAAAAGATAAAAATCAAAAAAACACATTGACAGAGGATCGAAAGAAAATGTTTGAAAAATTATTACAACTTAAAGAGTGGTATGAAAATAAAAGATAATAAAACTCATCAAAAAGAAAGACTAAAAGAGATTTGTTCTACGAAAGGTGTTGATTACAATTCTTTAGAGTCAATGTTAGACTCAGTTAAGTCAAAAAAAATTAAACGTATTAATTACCATCAGCAAAAAATTGTTGACGTAATCGAAAAAGCTATAATATGAAATTTTCTAATATAAAAATCAATAATTTCAGACAGTATTATAAGACTGTTAATTTTGATTTATCTACTAATGAGTACAAAAATATTGTAGTAATTGGTGGTAAAAACGGATACGGTAAAACTAACTTTTTACTTTCTATAGTTTGGTGTTTATACGGAGAAAAAATTTCTCAAATAGACGACAATTTCAAAAAAGAAATACAGAAAGAGAAAAACTATTCTTCATTTATTCAACAATCAATAAATTGGTCTGCTCAAAAAGAAGGAATTGATACCTTTTCAGTAAGTATTTTGGTTGAAGAAATTGAATTACCCGATATCTCAAAACTACCATCAAATGCAGATAAAGTATTAATAACTAGATCAAGAAATACATCAACAACAGAAGAAAAACTGTCAATTATTGACCCATTATCAAATTTAGAAATTTTTGACAACGAAGAAGAAAAAATCTATTTCATTAACGATTACATTATTCCAATAGATGCTGCAAAGTTTGTGTTTTTTGATGCAGAGAAAATTGCTGAAATAGCCAATCTATCAATAAGAGAGGAAGGAAGTTTTATTAATGATGCACTTGGAAAAATATTAGGATTAGACAATTACGAAACACTAATTGATGATTTTGTTTTTTATATCAATAGTTTAAAGAAGGAAGGAGCAGCAAGAAATCTTCAAGAGCAAATAGTAGATAAAGAAAAAGCAATTGACCTATCAAATTTGGAAATTGAAAAACTTGAAGAAGAAAATGCCGAGAAACTCAAAGAAATTGATGAATTAAAAAAGGAAATTAGAAAGTTTGATAGTTTAATTTCACAGAACAGTAAACTAGGAAGTTCTAATTTTGACAGGGAAACAATTGTTACTGAAATTGATAAATTAAAATCGAAGGAAATAGAGCTTAGTGAAAGATTTACAGAATTAAGCGAGATTATTCCTTTGACAATTTTAGCTGGAAAACTTGAAGAAGTAAAAGAGCATATTTCACTTCAAGAAACAAACGAAATGACTCAAAAATCAACAAAAGAGAATTCAGAAAAAATAGAAAACTTCATTGAATTACTTTTCAATAAACCTCCTGATCCTGAAAATTCAACAATGTCTTTCAGGGACAAAAGTTTCTATTATGAAAAAGCTAAACGTTTAGGAAGTGAATTGTATAACACCGAAGGTGATTATCAAGACTTAGAATTTGAACACGATTTAAACAACGCTGAAAAGAGTTTAATTTCTGAGGCAATTAATCTCGTCCATTCTCAATCGAGCGACTTATTTCAAAGCACTATTGAGGAATTTAATGTAATTAATTCAAGAAAATCTGAATTGATGAAAATTCTTAGTAAAGTTGATGCAGATTTAGTGGACGATATAGTTTTAGATTATTTGGCTAAAAAAGAAACAGCCGAAAACAAAACCACAGAATACAATAGAAAAATCGGAGAGAATACTCAACAAATAAATAAAGTAAAGAAGGATATAACCCGGTTTAATCAAGAACTTGTAACACTCAGAAGTAAAGTTGAAATCAACGCTCAAAACAAATTAAAAATCAAAGAAACTGAAAAGTATATTGATACCCTCAATACTTTTTTAGAAGAGCAAAAGAGTAGGCATAAAGATAGTTTAGAAAAAACTATTCTTATCGAGTTAAAAACATTGATGCACAAACTTTCTAGCGAAGAAAACAACAGTAAATTTATCGAAGATGTCAAAGTTACAATTTTGGCTTCTGGACAAGGAATGAAAATCGCTTTACTTGACCAAGACGACAATGAAATCAGAAAAGAAAGTTTATCATCAGGAGAAAAGCAAATTTACATTTCGTGTTTAATTAAAGCAATTCTTAATGAATCCATTCAAGGTTTACCAATTTTTATTGATACACCATTAGGAAGACTTGATGAAGAACACAGAGATAGCATTACTAAAAAATACTATCCTACTCTATCAGAACAAGTGGTACTTTTCTCAACCAATAGTGAGATTACCCCGAAGCGATTTAAGGATATTTCAAATCATATTTCTAAATCATACCTTTTGGTAAACGATGGAGCAAATACTAATTTAAAAAACGGTTATTTCAATACAGTAAACGATGATTAGATTCAGAATAGATTCGGAAAGTACAGAATTATTAGATAGAATTACTACGGTCTATAATTTCAAGAGAGATACTATAACTGGAAGAATAGCTCTTTCATTTAGTATTGAAAAAGGCAAAATTTTTAATGATGAAGCCGCAACCCTTCCTCAAAATGGAAGAGAGTATACCCCTACAAGTAATATTTTTGGTCGATTGATAAATGATATTGACAATCTTGTCTTATATAAAACTATTTTCGATCAACATTACAAGAAAGAACTTTCTGAAAGTGAATTTATTAAACTTTATAAATTGCATTTAAAAGATGGTTTAGACTTATGGATTAAGCAATTAGAAAACTGTGATATAACAAGGGGAGACCATATTTCGTTACTTATAAAATCTATAAAAAAAGGATTGACTTTAAGATCAAATACTGCTCATATTTCTAATAATGTAAAAAAAATAGAAGTTAAAGAGTTTCAAGAATTGCTGTCATTTGAAATTGGAAAATCAGAAAATGATGAACCAGTTGTAATTAAAATTAATGATCTTAGAGAATTTGACAATAGAAATATTGCAATTGCAGGAATGGCAGGTTCGGGGAAAACACAACTAATAAAAGATATTCTATTTCAGATTTCTAAAAACTCAAAGAATGAATTGAAATTTATATTTTTCGATTACAAAGGAGAAGGAAATCCAGAACAACTAAAACCATTTTTAGAAGCGACAAAAGCTGAATTTGTCGATATTGTCAATGATGGCGGAATTGACTTTAATCCTTTCTTATCCATAAATTTAGATGAAAGACAAAGACCTTTTAGCATTCGTGCATTTGTAGATACTATTTCTACTTTCGTTCCAAGAATGGGTGTTAGTCAAGAAAACATACTGATAAGTTTAATTAATGATTTACTAGATCGTAAAAACGGGAAATATCCTACAATAGCTGAATTATTTAACGATTTAGAAAATTATTACGAAGAAAATGGAATTAGACAAGATACCTTGTACTCTGTGATAAGAGATTTATCTACTAACATTTTTAATTGTGATTTGAATAATCCTGATGTTTTAAGCAAAAGTCTATATTTGAATTTACCACCTGCACTTTCCGACACATTGCGTCAGTTAGTTGTATTCCTTTTGCTCAGATATTTTAATTCATTTTTTAGTTCCACAAATGACTGTGAACCTAAAGAGCATATTTTCCCAGTTAGATATGTAATCGTAATTGATGAAGCTCATATCTATCTAAAAAACAAAAACGCAAGAAAAGCGCTTGAAGATTTGTTAAGACTTCTAAGGTCAAAAGGAGTTATTGTAGTTATGCTATCACAAGGTGTTGAAGATTACAAAACAAAAGATTTTGATTTTGCATCACAAGTTAAGTTACCAATTTGCTTGAATATTCAAAACAAAGATTATAAGGCAATTTGTAATTTTGTAGGTACACCAAGCAGTAAATATAAACTTGAAACAGAAATCAAAAAATTAGATTCGGGAAAAGGATTAATCAATGTTGGAGAACCTAAAATAATAGCACTAAGACAATGGTGGAAAACAAAAAAAGATAGTAATCTCTAATACAATTTAGAAAACCGCCTTCTAGATTGATACTTAAAAAATAAAATGTCAAATAATTTCTTATTATTAATTTTTTCAAAACTCTTTGTAAATATAGCAATGTTGAAATAATAATAATTCCAGATGGTATTTGGTAGATTAATAGTATGTCCTTCTTATTAAAATAGATTAAAGATATTGACGTATTGTTATTAAACTTGATATGAAGCTATATAGCAAAAACGTATGTCAAAGCAGTGAGTGATTCGATGATTTTGGAAACATATAGTTGTTAATTACTGATAAAGAGATTGATGCCCAGTAGGTGTTATTCTCCCAAGGGATACCGAAAAAAGCGACCTGATAAAGTTGCTTTTTTTTCGTGAAAGTTATTATGTAGATAAATATTAAACCTGTGATTATTCAAGCTTCTTTTATCGTGTAAATTTATTAGTTTCACCTCTTTTGAATAATTATTTGTCTTGAAAAGGTGTTGTTTAATAAAAGCAAGAATTTAATTTTTTCTACAAGTTTTAAAGGCACCTACTATTGGTTCTTAACGTCTGAAATCAGTTTTGTTTCCGGGTCCTCTAGCCTCCAAAAATAGTCGGTCTTTTATTTGAAAGAGGTGTTGTTAGATTATTGGCTTAAAAAAATATTGTTTTGAGAAAATTACTTTGAAAACCTACATTATTGAAAACTAATGATTATTAATTTATGATGGATAAAAACGACAAAGTTTGGTACGCATGTTACGGATCTAATCTATTAAAGGATCGCTTCTACTGTTACATTCAAGGAGGTCAACCTGCTGGGGCAAATACAATTTATGAAGGTTGTACTGATAAGAGTTTACCTATTGACGAAGAAAATATTATTATAAATGCAGAACTATATTTTGCTAAAGAATAGTCTACCTGGGAAAAGGGTGGCGTTGCATTTATTGGAACGGAATTAAAAAAAAGCCATTCAACAATTGGAAGGATATATCTAATAACTAAGGAACAATTAGTTGATATAGCAAGGCAAGAAACAAAAACAGCAGGAGAATTATATTTGGATTTTGATTTAGCAATTAGTAAGGGATCATATATCTTTAAAGAGAAATCATGGTATGGAAATTTACTTTTTTTAGGTGAGCAGTCTGGTTTTCCAATATTTACTATTACAAATGAATTCAATATTCAGAAAAGCAATAATCCTGCCTCAAGTTATCTTCGAACTATTGTTAAAGGTATAAAGGAAATACAACAACTCGAAAATATTGAAATTTTTGAATATTTGTCAAATAAAGAAGGTATAACTGGTTTTTACGATGATGTTGTATTGAAGAAGATTATTGAAGAAGATTAATTTAGAATTTTAAGGATATTCAAACTGTTTGATAAAAATATTCATGCAAAATATGGAAATATCAAGGTTTGGTATTATACCTATAAGAGTTTCGGAAATTATGAAACATGCTATGCAAAAAAGAATAGAACTCAAAGGGCCGTCACATTATCTTTCCTTAAGGAAATTGATCAAAATAAGAAGTTGATAAACCGACAAAGTAACAAGATAATTAGAATGAATAAAAAAATTAATAGTGCTACTCAATCATTTATAAATTCGGCAGTTGAATTTGAAAGTATTGAGCGCATCCTATTATATTTAAAGGTTAGCAATTCTTTAATTAACGAAGATATTCTGAAATCTGTTAAAAAGCTCAGAGAATTCAATAACAAATTGGATCTTTCGTATGAGCTAGATAGTAAAAGAGAAGAGGAGTTTTTAAAAGTTAATCACTATGAAAGAATGCTTTCCATAATGATGTATATAAGGTTAATAGATAACTTTGAAAGTTATTTTAAAGATATTTTATCTGAAATTGTGTTTAAGAACCCTAAAGTATTAAGCTCTAGTGAAACCGAAAAATTGGATTTTATTTTGTCTTTCGATGACTATCCTAGTATGATAAAGGAAATTGCTAGCAAGAAAATTGAAGCGCTATTCTATCAAAACATAGACAATATTCAAAAATTTTTTAAAGAACGAATAGGAATATTAATCTTTAAGGAGAAGGCTGACGATATTAATCTTTTAATCAAACAAAGAAATTTAGCGGTTCACAATAGAAGTAAAATTTCTAAAGAATTTATTAAATTATTCCCTAATAAAGGATTTGTTGAGGGGATGGTGTTGAAATTTGATTTTGCCTATATTGAACTCCTTATTCCAGCTCTTTATAAAATAATAAACGAATTAGATTATGAGATTTGTGCAAAATTCAATTTGGAAGAGGTTGAATATTAATGCAATAATTGTCTTTTTTTATTAATTACATTTAAAATTTCATATAATTAATTGAGGGGACTAGAGCTGCAAAATAAAATTGCTGTACAATATTCTCCACATAAGAAATTTGAATTGTGGTCAACTGATAATGATATTTTAACTAATCCTAGGCATTCCTTAGTTTTTCGCAACAAGGATAGAATTATTGAGAAGTTATATCGTCCATATCCGCTACGTCATGAAAAAGGGGATTTTTAGCAGCGAGAATAGCTGTTTTAAGATAAATATAGACAATTTTCTGAATTATCGGAAAGGCTAAATATGGCTTATTCATATTCGGAGAGTTTATTTATGGATCGAGAGATTTAATATATTAACATACCGATCCTATACAAATTCATTTTCTATCATTAAAAGGTATTGGAAATCTTAAAGTTTTATAACTAATTAATTTTTTCATATTCCCAATTTAGCTACAAAGTCCTTTTCTAAACTTCAATCGCAATTTCCTCTAGTTTTGAATTGCTGGACCTAAACTAAAGCAAAGTCGAAGTATTAATCGCATTCTAGGAAGACCATATATTAAGCATTCCAAATCGCAACTAGTTTTATTAAATTATTTATTTTGAGGAAATATTAACATCTGATTTTAAAGAAAGTAATTAACGCAAATGGTCATAATAGATATTTTTAGTATTCTGGACTTAAATCATGCATTAGCTGTACTTGGAATAATCGTAACAGCGTATGGATATTTTTTTATAAAAACCTCAAAGTTTGTGGTAATTAAAAGAGTTTCTGATGTAGCCTTAAAACAATTTAGTGATATAGAAATTAAACTGAACAACATAAAGGTAAACGCTAATGTATACCATTATCGTTGTGTAATATATTATAGGGGACCACATGATGTTGGAAATACGGAGATAAAAGAGCCCTTTATTATTTATAATAAAAGTGAAAACTGCAAGTGGCATAATTTAAAAATAATTAAAAATTCCACTGGGTTTAAACCTACTATCCGGGTTCATAAGAATCAGATAATAATCACGAATACCTATTTCAAGTCTGGAGATTCATTTGAAATTGACTTTTTACTTGAATCGGAGACTAGGGATATATACTTTGGACATCGCATATTAAACGTTTCAAGAAAACCTATAATTTACAATCGCGATAATAAATCATTTTTAGGCGGTTTTGGTTTTCTAGCGGCTCTTTCTGCCATATTATTTATGTTTACTTATGCTCAAATAAGAGATTTTAAGAATTCAATAGAAAATAGGCCACAATTTGGGGTTGATTATTATTATTTGGATAATAAGGTTTCTCCAGATAATAATTGGCAATATTTTAAAGATATACAGATTGATAGTATCTATACAGAACAGTTACTGGATGCCTATGATCCAAATAATAAGAAGGATTCAGTTAATTTTTATAGCTCAGGAGGTAAAATTAGGTTTATTTCGCCTAACACACTGTCGATTGAAGAAATTGACCTTCCGTCATTAAAAGCGAAGACATTATATGATAAATTAAATACTGAACGGAAATTAAAGTATAATCATTATTATAAAATTGATAATGATCTTAAAGTAAGGTTTATTAATACAAAAAATTTAGACTTTAATGATTGGAGTACAATATTTTTGTTTTCAGTTTTTTTAATCGGTTCTTTTTTCAGCTTTTATGCAGCTTTAGATAGTTTAAAAAAATCTATTTTAATTAGAAATGCAATTCGAAATTTAAATGAATAGGGCAACAGCTTGAAAGAGGCTGGATAAATTTATTGTTTAGTTTTTACAAAATTTTTTGATAAGCTCTTAATCCTCTAGAGCAAAGTTTAATTCGACTTAAACAAAAGTTCTATAAGGGGTAAACTTTATCTTCTCGATGAAAGCGCTATAATTTCTATCAATATTAAGGTAACTCTTGACCTAATATTTTACCTATATGCCCATTATTTTAGGAAAATGAACACATGGTTTGTTATGTGGTCAAATCACAACGAAATATAAGCCTTGAAATGGATTTGCCATCATCGTAACCCACCTCATTTTTCACCCCACTCTCAGCCCACTCTTATTCGAGACATATTCGAGAAATACCTCGAATTCCACCTTAAAATTCTCCGCCCTTCCTCGACCATTTTCCCTGCTCAAAACCAAGTCCCCTTCCAACCAACTTTACCATCCCTCCAATCCCCTTCCACAGCCCTTCGAACATACCTCCAGAACCCCTTTAGCCATTTTGCGAATTTTCGGAATGTGTCTCGAATGAGACCCATACCATACCCCTTCGATTTCATAAAAAAACCTTAAACTCATTCACCTAATTGCCCCTTGTTTTTTTGACTTGTTCCGTTACGGTGGGCAATAACCTAATGATCCAATCGACCACGGTTTTCTTTTTTTTGATCTGATATTTTTGCATAACTTCTTTTATGTTAAGGTCTCCCTTAACAATAGAGGTTACGGCCTCAATTTTTATAGATTCTTCAAATTTCATGGCTTCACTATTTATTATTTATAATCTGGTTTCGCGTCTAGATTGAGATGGGGTCAGGAAATTGCTACTTTGCTCCTTTTGGATGATTTATGGGAGTTTTTGGGCTAATATTATCTTGAAAGTTAAGAAGATTTGACACAGAGTTCAGCTATGTGTTGTTTGTCTCAAATATTGGCTCATAGCACTGATGATCTTGTTGAATTTTGTATACTGCTGGTTATCATGGTATTGTCGCTTTTATGGTTGGAGATATCTGGATTTGGGCTAAAAATGATTTTCTAGGAGCGTTAAAACTTTTGTGGATTGTGTTACATGGTGTTAGCGGGGTTTCTAGAAATGGGGCTAGTAAAATAAGTGGGAGGCAATTTTACTAGATTGCCTAGGGCGGGGATAAATGAAAGATAAAACAATAGCAGTATAGCCTAAAAATTTATAGTTTCAGGCTAGAATTTAATCTTAGTGCTATGCTACGTATTTAGCTCTTTTTTTAGGAGGTTGATATAGGTCGATGGGGGCATTCCAGTGACTGCCTTGAAGGAGGTTGAGAACTTGCTCAAGGATGAATAGCCGCATTTTTGGGCGAGATATGCCAGTTTGAAGTCTAATAATTCCGGTGAGGTCTTCAACAGATTAAGGAAATATTCAATCCGTTTGTTTTGGATAAATTCATAGAAATCCATGTGGCGGTATTTCTGGATGATATAGGATACATATTTGGAGTTTGTGCCCATCATGGAGGCAACTTGGTCAAGTTTTACATTTTTCTCGAGGAAGAACTTTTCTGCTTCTAATTTTCCCAGTTTTCTATAGAGACAATTTTCTGTATACCTCGATATTTTTATTTGGTTCAGCTTTGTGTTGTGATTATTTAGAGCATTGAGTTCGGGGTAGCTAGTTTCTTCAGGTTCTGCATGCATCCCTGGGCTCTCTGGTTGGCTTTCCGACATTACTTCGACGGGTTCTGGCTGAATCCATACTTTGCGTTTCCAAACGAGTAGGAAGTAAGCAGCAAAGACCAAGAATGAGATAATGCCACTCAGGGAAATAATATAAAGAAACCTGTACATTTCTTCCCTGTCCCTAGTCTCCAAAAGCAAGCTAGCGGAGAGTATATTGGCCCGGTTTATCTTTGTTTTCAATAGCTCGGCGGATTTCTGGGAATAATAGAGCGCATTCTCCATGTTCCCAGTATCCTTATAATAGGTGGACCAGCTGTCGTAGGATATTTTCTCTAGCTCATCGTCCATTTCAACCGCTAGATATTGGTCCACCAAGGACAAATACTGCTGTGCCGATTTAAAGTTACCCTCTTTCATGGCAATTTCTCCAAGGGCAATATAGACATGGGGTTTTAGGGAACAGTTTATATTGCTCAATTTGTTTAGAGCAGAATTGAGGAGGGAGTCTGCGGTCTCTAATTTCCCCGAGTTCATTTCAAAGATCCCCATGATCTGATCATTGGTGGCTTGGGCTACCATAATTTTCATTTTATCCTTGGCTTGTTTGGGAATTTGTTTTGCGGCAGAGCTAGCTAAAACCGCGGCTTTTAAGTATTCCTTTATTTCCAAGGAGTGGTAAGCTTGTTCATGTAAAAGATCTACCAAAATAAATTGCTTTAGTTCAGAGTCTTTGATCATATTGTTGGCCTTCATTGCGCGGTCCAGGTACCTGTTGGATATGTTCATCAGACCTAAGGAACGAAAAGACTTGGCCAAAAAGCCCGAAATGGCAGCTTGGCATTGGAAGTTCAGGGTATAGGAAGCTAATGAATCCGCATGCATGGCGGTCCTGATCGATAGGGGGAAATTACCTTGTTGCCTATAGACATTTGCCTTGGTCATTAAAGCGGAAATACGTTGTTTATCACTATTGGCAACAACAATGAGTGAATCAGCATTCAGCACCACTTTATTGAGATCTTTTATCTCACTAGAAATAGGAGCGGCACAAGGTATTTCATTGATCGTTTCCATGGCATTTCCTTGTGAATAGGCGTATTCAAAAAGGAAGCACAATGCAATTAATAAGTTACTAAAAATGAATTTCATCGATGTCAAAATTAAACAGGTTTTCTGGGCACATTTATTTTGTTTCCATTATGGTTAAATGAAAGTTCAACAGTTTATCAGAATCAATTACCTCAAATAATACAGCGCACTGACTATGGCAATAAAGTTTGCACAAAGGACAATCAGGAGGATATAGTCTATCCATCTCCAATCTCTGTTTATCTTTTGCGTTTTCTTCAATATATCATGAGAATATTTTGAATAATCAAATAACGCCCTTAGCTCATTGGATTCAATTACAACCTGGATCGTCTTGTCCAGTTCGCGCTTGAGATGTAACAGCGATAATTGGGTTGTTAAATATTCTACCTTATCAATATTGGCGCCTTGTGCGTCTAGTAGGTCATTAAGAGCCGTATCTAGATCTTCGTTTAATGTAATAGGTTTCTCTGGACAATTCTCTTGAATAACCGTTTTTAAGGATTTCTCGATTTCAATCAATGAAATCAAGACTTCTTGAGGGTTATAGGCAACGGGTTTCATATTAAGACAAAAGTTAATTCATGTAGTTAAATATCCACATTTTTTACTTTATCTTTTTATATTAATCCAATTCTTTACAAAAAAATTATTGTTTTAAATAAAAATTTATGTAATTAATTATTTTGATTCTCGATTTTTGGAGGTGGTTCAGGCATGTAATATCCTTTCCCATTTTGTCTTCCATCCATCATAAGCTCAACTGATTTATTTTCTTCAAGTTCCTCTGTATACAATTCTTCATAGTCCTTGGTATACAATGCCCCAGGGACGACATTGATATCAAAAACAATCTCTTTGTATTCGGCATCCTTAAAATTCCCGTAAAGTGTAACATAATGTTTCACTGCTCCAATGTTCTTAGCGCTATTGTAGCTCAGGATAAGCTTCCGTTCTTTTTTGGGTGGGATTGAAAACCCGCCAATGCCGTTTGAGTTCTTCAGGCAACCACAAGAAGTAATAATATCTGTCAGGATTAAAGGTTCATCGCCGGTGTTTTTGATGTTAAAGACCAAATCCTTGAGCTCACCTGCTAAAATCGGAAAGTAATGCCTATGGTTATCTTCTATTTCCACGGTGGTTTTCCTGTCCTTGATGTCCATGCAACCTGTTATCAACAAGTTGATGATTGCTAAAAGCGAAATGTTAAAATATTTCAATTTCATCACATGCTATTACTGAATTGTTAATGCTTTTATTTTTGTTTATCCTTATTTCAATTTGTTGCTCTCCGTTAACCATGATTTCCTTTTCCAGCTGGAATGTGTTGCCTTCTTGGATCAATTCCATGCCCGCGACCTTTGCGATGGGCTGCCCGTCTTTCAGTATTTCAATCTTGTCGGGCCTTAGCATCCGGTGCCTTGCATTATGTAAGAACCGCATGCGGATTGTTTTTTTTCTTTCCTCTACGGATACCAGCTTACCTGAAACATTTATATCCTCTGCAGCTAATAACCAGCCTTGATTGAAATCGGAGAGGAATCCGGGCAGGTTGTCAGCCAATAGAGCAGCTTCTTCCAGTGCTTGCATGGTCCTTAATTCCAGCACCTTCTCGATCTGGAAAAGATTTCTGTTCATTGGATGGGCTAGGATCTGTTTCCATTCGGCGATATAGTTGCTTATCTCGCCATCAGTTTCCTTATAATGGTCCTGTTTGTATTTTTTGGAAAAGGCTGCCAATTCCAAGATGCTCTTCTCGGCCTTGGGATTGATCCATACCTTTCCTTCTCGTTCTGCAAGGAATCCGTTTTCAAAATTTCCAGTATGGTAGTCAAACTGGAGTTGGGTATAGGCCAAGCCTAATAATAATTTGTCAAGCTTGATCTTTTCTTCTCCTTTTGCTTTTTTGCTCAGTTCAGATAGATCGCTATGGAATTTTTGAAACCCGCCTTGGTCTAAATAGGATTTCATCAGTTCTCTGAAAGGTAAATAAATTCCTATTTCAGATTTTGATCGACTTGATTTCTGTTCAATCTCTAAAAGATAATCAGCTATTAGCTTACCTGATGTTGGATATTTCCTTTTGCAATAGCCCTCGACTAGGTCTTTGGCATCCAAGCTTGGATCCATCATCATCGCACTCAGTACATAGGTCTTGATGTCTTCGAATGGAGAATAGTCATAGCCCGAACCGTTGAGGAAAAAGCCATTGATCCCGATAGAACGAAAGTAACTCAGCTGATTTTGAAAGCGATCTAATACGGGGTAAGGGCTCAAATAATCGTCGAAATTTGAAATATAGTCCCAGAGGTAGACCGCATTGACTTTATTTTTCCATTGTTCTACCAAGGTTCCAAAATCTTGGACAGCGGTACTGCTTGGGATGATTTTGGAAGATTTTGTGAAATCGATCGTGCTGATGAATACACCGGTGTTTTTTTCCATTTGAATGGAAGGAGCACGTTTAGTAGTCAGGTAGGCCGTGGTGAAAAATTGATAGTCTGGATACTGCTTTGCAAGGCTATTCAGCAGATTTGTAACTGCGCCAGTTGCATCAGCGGTCTTGTTCCCCAATTCTTTACAAGTTTCACAAGTACAAGCGATGTTATTGTCATTGGGAGCGATCATAAAGTACTTTAAGCCATTTCCCTCTTGCCCGACAAGATATGCTTTGATGGCAGCAAGGGTTTCTGCAGAGGAGAAACAAAATTGATCTTCATTTATACCCGCTTCGGTCTGCGCATAGGCTCTTTCAGGTATCTTTCCATTAAAAATCTTTTTAAAATTATGGCCCCAAATTCCCCAATCACGGTCTACGCTATTGGTATGGTAGATGCCTACGAGATTTGGGTCGGTATTGCTGAGCAAATGAGGTTCACGATAGTGCATTGCGAAATTGAATTGGCCTGTCCTGAAATGAATGATGGCAGGAGGGAGGTCATGTGCATCGATATCGACCTTGTCTCCCAAATGGGAGATAAGGCCATAAATCAGCCATATCATGGTTTCCCTGTTCTTTGCAAATAGGGAAAGCTTTCCCGGAACATTCTTGATCTCGTAATCAAAGCTTAAGTCAGGGACAAGCTCAAAATATATCTGGTTTGTTTTGTTTGTGGTATCTGGGCTATCTGTTCTGATGATGGATAGTTTGTTGCCTGTATTGCGCTTGGAGAGGTGCTGATTGAAATAATCAGCCATTGCAGCACTGCTCTGGTCTCCGTTAGAGATAATAATTATCTTCTGTTCAGCAAAGTTGAACACATTGCTTTGGCCCTTACTGCTCGTGCAAGAGCTAAAGGCGAAAAGGCTGAACAGGGGTATGGTGAATCTAAAAAGATACATTCATTTGCAGGTTAATGTTGTATAGGTTTTTATAGGTACTGATTCCATCAATTAGGTTGGTTTGGAAGTTATACCATGACCCTAAAGCATTGGCTGAAATATTCCTTGAAATGTTCCTGCCGAATCCCGCGCCGACCATGGTATTGAGTACCTCAAAACTATTTTGGATCTGGAAGTCCATTAAGTCCAAGTCTGGAGAATTACCTACGCTGGCTATTGCAAGAACAAAGTTTCTAGGATTGTTCATGTAATATTGGCCCTTTACGCCTACGTTGTATAGGTAGCTGCTGCTGCCATTCTCCATTAGCATGAAATTGGAGATTTTCCCTGACAGGTTGAAGTCATCAATGGTCTTCATGACGCCTAGATTCAGGTTCATCAAGGATTCATCTGTGAAAAATTTCCTAAATCCAGCTCCAGCTTCAAGTTGCCAAGTTGGGGTCCATTCATACATGACGGTGGCATTTGTTGCAACCTTCAAGAAAAACTTATTGGCTAGGGCTAGGTCAATCCGGCTGGAAATCTCAGGTGTCCATGGTTTGGTCCATTCAAACTGTCCTTGTATTCCTTTTCCATTTTCACGTCCAGTATAGTTCAGACGCCCGGTATATATGGATCCATCAGTATGTAAGCGGCTGTATTCTGCTGTGGAAATGGTCGTAAGGGCGTCATTGTCGCCGAACCTTGCCCTGAGGTGTGAAATACCCACCGTGTTCTTGAAAGATCGTTGCCCTAGGTAATCCAGATGCTGTTTAAAGTCTTCGAATTCCAATAGGGAAGGATCATAATACCTTTGGTAATAAAAAGCCGAATCATACTGCTTTAGGCCTTCATAGGCAGTACCTTTCAGATACTTCAAGGATTTGCTGTTTTCATTGTATTGAAGGGCAGTATCGATGACGGCTAGGGCTTGGCTATGTTCCTTGTTTTTCAATAACCTGGCAGCGTATTCTTCGGTAGTGCTACTGAAGGTGTTGACCAAGGGTTGGTGGAACGGGTTGAGTGTGACCTGATGGTGGAGCAGTTCCCAAGAGTCTCCTAAGGTTTCTGGCTTATGGTTCATGGCCTCTGCTAGCTTGATCTTAAATGGAATATCATCCAAATAAAGCTCTTCGGCCTTTTTGGCGTAAGAAAGCATTGCATCATGGTCCTTGAGTTGGTAACTGATATTGATCATGGCAAGCAGGGCGTCTTGATTATGTTCATCAACTGCCAACCACCTTTCGCATAGCTGTTTGGCTTCAATGAGTTTGTATTCTTCACGGAACTGTTTGATCCAAGGGGCTATGATTTCTGAGTAACCATTTTGCAAACGCAGTTTGTCCTCTGGGGAGGCTTGCGCCAGGACTTGCTCGTAAATACTTAATGCATAGTCATACCTACCCTGTTTATTGTATAGATCTGATTTCTTCATCATCAGGTCCAAGTTGCCTGGATCGTCAAATAACATTTCATCCAATACGACGATAGCTTCCTGAAGTCGATTGCTAGACTGGTAAGCATTATAGATACCTGCCTGGGCACTTTTTACCGATTCATGGTCGCCATAACGGATAACTTCTTGCCATTCTGAAATAGCTACCGTGGTCTTTCCCTCGTCCATGCTATTTTTGGCACTTCTTAAGGTGTTGGTGACATAAGACTCGCGTAGGTCCAAGTCGTCTGGGTACTTGGTAAAAAGGTCTTTGGTTAGGCTAGCAACTTTTGGTTGGTTCTGCATCCTTTTATAGACGGTCAGTTCCTTCAGGTCGAGCTCTTTGCTGCCACCTATACTGTTTCGGTGCCTATTCAGGACATCGACAGCTTCCTCATATTGTTCTTGGCCCACGCGTTCATTGAAAACATAGGCGAATGCTTCTTCGTTTCCGGGCGAAGCTTCAAATATTTTTCCATATAGCGTTCCTGCATCGCCTTCCTTGGCATTGCGGGCCGCTTCAAGTAGAAAGTAGTTGTACTGGTTCCTAAGGTTTGCACTTCCACCTCGGTTCATCTCTTGACCAAGGAAGCCCAACAGCTCTGAATAGCGCTTCTGATGTTCTAGGACGGCTAGTTTCTTGCTGATGAAACCTTCGTTTCCGGGGAACTGGTTTAAGGCTCTTTCGGAATAAACCAAGGCGTTGTTATAATCCCCGGCCTTGATGTAGCTGTCTATAACCGAAAAATAACTCTCCTGTTCTTGGGGTTGGTCCTCTACTGATTTCCTTGCCAATTCGATGGTCTTATCTATTTTTCCCGAATTGCGGACTTCAGCAGTGCGCTGCTCGGTAATATAGGTTTGATCCTTGCGCAACTCGGGGTCTTCAGGATATATCTGTGCAATTCTTTTTAACAAACGATCGGCCTCCACTTGGTTTCCCGATACGCGATATAAATCAATCTTTTTTCGCCAAAGATCTTTCAAATAGGGGTTTACCTCCAGCAACTCATTGACATAACAGATTGCACTTGAATAGCGAGCGGTCTCCGTTTCGACCGTAATAAGCATCTTCTTAGATTCAAGATTGCTAGGGCCATATTCCAATGATTTGACCAGTTCATACCTTGCTTTATCATACTGCTTGCTATGGATATAGTATTTACCCAGCATCATTCTCATATCGGAATCTTTGGGGTTTTTTAACAAGATTTCCTCTGCTTTTTTCCTGCCTTCTTCCCAACGCTGCTGGTTGTATAATGCATTGATTTGATTTACTTCCAAATTGTTTTGGTTGGTAGATCCTGTGCTTTGAGCATGAGAAACAAGGCAAAAAAAGATCAGTCCAAAGGCTGTAATCATCCTTTTGGAGAATATAAATCTCTTTAACATATTATGTTGCGGTGTTTGTGTTTTTATTAGGTGCGTATCCCTGTCGGGTCATCTGGCCCCATTTGAAATCCTTTTTGGTAATGTACTGAACATAGCCTTTCAGCGTGAAAAAAACCACCAGCGGGTGATATAAAAAAGGCTCTAGGGCTGCAAAGAACACCAGCTTGAGATATTCCCAGAAATTTCTATACAACTTTCCAAGAACTAAATCATTGGACACGGTGACTATAGAAACCACCAATCCAATTAAATAGGCATAGAGCAGCATCATCCAAAAGGTTTCGAAATTAACCTGACCTGTTAACAATAAAAACAGGAAGAATATCAAGCCCACCATCTCAATGATTGGTGCCAGGAACTCAAAAAAAACAATATACGGCATGACGATCAGCCCCATTCTCCCATAATCTCTGTTCAAGAGGAATTTTCGGTGATCGACGATGAACTGAAGCATCCCGCGACCCCATCTTGTTCTCTGCCTGTTCAAGAGGCTTATGTTAGGAGGCCCCTCAGTCCAGCATAGACTATAGGGACATTGAACTATTTTATATTTTCTTTTGTTCTCCCGCATAAACGCCACCATTCTCACGGTCATGTCCATATCCTCCGCATGGGAGGTGGAATCAAAGCCCCCAGCGGAGATTACGACCTGTCTATCAAACAGACCGAAGCCCCCAGAGACATTTGGAATGGAGTTGATCATCGACCAACCCATTTTTGCGACTAGGTATGACCTCAAATATTCAGTTTCCTGGAAAAGTGGAATCAGTCGACTCGGCGCTTTTACCCGGATTATCTTTCCTTTCTCTACCTTGCAACCATTCACCATGCGCATGGTGGCTCCTACGGCGATAACTTGTGTGTCGGAATCAAGGACGGGAAGAATGATTTTGCTCAAGGTGTCCTCAGAAAGGATGCAGTCTACGTCTGTATTGATGAAATGATCATATTGAGCGATATTTACCCCTGCATTCATCGCATCCGCTTTGGTACCTCCGTTTACTTTATCGACCACAATAAGCTTACTGAATGCCGGATTGCTGGATCGAAAAACTCTTTTTATGGGCTGACAGAACACCTTGTAGACATAATAATAGGGGACCTCCATCAGTTCGAATTCCTCTTTCAAGATGTCGAGAGTCCTGTCGGTACTTCCATCATTCACGATGATCACTTCAAATGTTGGATAATCAAGATTCAAAAAGGAGTGAACACTGTCTGAGATAATGACTTCTTCATTATATGCAGGTGCAACAATTGATATTCCTGGAGCTTGGTCAGGAAAGTCCTTCAGATAATTCTCTTCCCGCTTCGTGTATTTAAATCGATAGCGAATCGTTTTGAAATAGCTCATTACCATTAATGCCAGATAGAAGACCGCCAGGGCCGTGGCATAGAAGTAGATCAAATAGTTAAAGAAATAGGCCATTGGTTTGATATTGTGCTACTGTAAAGTTCTTTTCATTGGTTACTTGAGCTAATAGCATGTTTTCAGCTTCCTTTTTGGTCTTTGACACCTCGTTTTTAAGTGTTTCAAGTGCCTGTTGTCCCTCGATCCCATGTTGGCTGATCGCTCTCGCAATGTTTAATTTGCTGTTATTGTCATCAGTTGATTTGTAATTCTTGACCAAGAATTCCAATGACTCCTGGCAAGGCAGTATGGCCATGGTCCTGATAATGGCCTCACGGACCACCGTAGTCTCCATGGTATAGCGATCTATTAATTTAGGGATGCCCTCAAAGTAACCTAGCTCACCAAGGGTTTCTACCATTTGCACTCGGATATCCCGGTTTTCATGCTTATCAAGTAAGTCTGTCAAGATCTCTGATGCTTCATCTTGTTTGAAATATCCTATTTCCCTCAAGATGAAGATGATATACTTTGGGCTCTTGGAGCTGTTCACCCAACGTAATAAGTTTGGAAGCTTTCCATCCCTAGACCTCTTGATTAAGGTAGAGTGAAGACGAAGTTTATCTAATTGGGTAAACTCCTCATCGAAGTTTTCTTCCATAAAACGAAAGGGGTTGTATTTGTCTTGGTTGGTGTATAGATCTCTTGCGGCTTTCCTGATATCCTTGTTTTTATGGAAGGTTGACTTAGAAAGGACGCCGGTGTTTACACCGTTGTCAAATTCTCCTATGACCAACAAGGCTTCTTTTCTTTTATCAAAGCCTGAGTTTCTAATTCTTTTCTCCCAAAAGCCCATTAAACCTAAGGCTTCAAGACTGTTCTTGTAATTGAGATCATTAAATTGGCCAGCTTTCATCAGTTCGCTTTTGACATCCAATAAAACGTCGGTTACATAATCGGATTTCCAGTGTTTCAAATTTGTAATATTGAACTCCAATAGTCTTTGGATCTCTTCTTTTTCATATATCGAAGGATTTTTAATGATAAAAGAAAGTTTATCATAGAAATGGTTTGCAGTTTTCTGTTTCTTTTTCTCGGTCCTGTTTAATTGATAGCCTATGACCAATAGGCGGGTAAAAGCTAGTATGGTTACCACTATTAAAAAAAGGACCATTACAAAAGTGACTCTAGCAATTGGCGGATAGCCGCTGAATATAGTACCTATATAATTTAGGTAGTACGTGAAGTATTCAAAGTTCATAATCAATATTTTTATAATAATTAATTGACAATCTTTTGATCTTGCCTAGAATTGGAGGGAAGTGTAACGTATAATTGGCGTTGCATTTCATCGATTCTCGCTTAAACAAAGCTCATTAATTAGGTTTGGATTTATTGTCTCATTTTCTCCATTTTCGGAAAATACAACAATAACGGACACTCGTTTTTATAGGTAATTTTTTGCGTTATTAATTTGTATATTAATGATAATAAGTGTTTTATTAATTTGAGTATTCGTTTTTCAAACAATTTGTAGAAAATCCAAATTTACTATTAGAAAAAACTTTTTCCATCCTGTTAAGTGGTTCAAATAGGGACAAATGGGGTGACCACCCCTGTACATCGGTATTTATTCACAGGTGTTTCAGTCAGGTGTTTTTGTGCCAATAAGCTGTATCCTTGGGATAGCCGTAAAAAGGAGGCCATATTATTCGAGCAATAGAAGATGTTGTGAGCCAGGATCAAGGAATTGCCTAGAAGAGAGGCTTTCCTGCCTTTGATTAAGACCGAAAGCTTCTACGACATTGAAAGCAATAGTGAAGAGGGCTCCCTATTGAAACCAAGGAAATGACTGGGGAATTATTATTGGGCTATAAGTTGGTCATTCCTGAACTTATGCGGTGAACAGCCATGGATAGCTTGGAAATTCCTATAGAAGGAAGCACGGGAACTGAATCCACAAATACCGGCTAAACCCTCAATCGTATAGTCCATCACTTGTTCCTTGAGTTTCTTCTCAGCATAAGCCATCCTTAATTGATTGATAAAGCTCGTATAACTTTCTCCGTACTCGTATTTTAGGAATTGACTCACATGGCGGATCGGAATCCCTAAATCAGAGCTGAATTTTTCCTTCGTTAGCTCACTATCAAGATAGCACTGGGAATTGACGAACTCGATAATCTTGAGGTTGTAAGCCATGAACAGATCTGAATTTGGATGGGTAGCATTAGCGCTTTGTTTTGTGGGCTCATAATAGTTGATATCATATATTATTATGTCACTTCCCTTTTCTACTAAGTTCCCTTTTGAATGATAGAAGTTGATATTTGCCGAGTAAATAAGGGTTAAAGTAGAGAGGAACATGCTGATTAAAATGAGTCTACCCGCCCATATAAATTCTATGTCTTTGGTAAAATTGGTTAAAGAAAGGATTATTATGGTAATGATGGCTGAAAATAGACCTATTACAACCAATCTAGGAAGTAATTGAAGCTTTTCCCTCAACCTGGTTAAAAAGTATCTGGGCTGAATAATGACAAAATAGATGAAAAAATGTATAAGGACCAATCCCGAATTAAATAGCGGGACAAAATTCATGAAAGAATTGTACTGGAACGATAAGTTATTTACAAATACCAAGTAGATAATAAAGAATATTACAAACGGAATTAAGTGTACCCATAAATTCTTTTTTTGCTTACCGCGAAGTCTGTTGGAAAGAATCATAAGTGCAGGTCCGTAAAGAAAACCTATGGGGATGTTGAGAATGTAAAAATGTGCTTCATCATCAATCATGTACAAAAATGGAATGATCGTTAAGAATAAGATAGTTAATAATAGAATTGTGTATAGGCCCCAATGATGTATTTGTCTTTTTACACCCTGTATTAACTTCAGGACCAACAAACTATTAATAATTATGAATATGGAGATAAAGGATAAAATCATGTGGTTAACGCATTTAATGAATATTCTGATTCAAAATTTTATTAACAATTGGTCAGATATTTGAGATCTCTATCTTATACTAATTTAACTTATTTATCCTCGAAAGTAAAGATTGGTTAACTTTTGTTTAATCTTTGTAGCGTATCGTCTACTCTTTACGGGTTGTATGGTTAATAGTTTACCCGATTTGTTAAATCATTAACTCTTGTTTCATTATGAGTGGGTTAAGATTAATAAATAGGATAAATTATATCAAAATAAAGTATTGAGACATGCTGGATATAGAGGTGCGAAGTATTAAGACAATTAAAGCTACAATCGCTTTATTATGGCTATTATTGCCCAAAAAGGAGGGTGTTTAACCTAAAATGGATCAAATGACCATTATGTTTAGCTATAGAGGCAATGTGGTCTAAAAGGAAAGAGATTTTCTAGGTAAAGCCCTGAAGGAAAAAGATTAAGGGGTAAGATTAGCCTACCCATCGAAGCTAATTCTTACCCCAATCATCACATCAGTAACAGTATTTAAGGTACAAATACCATTGACTTAAAACGATCTTCTCTATTATGGGTTCAACAGTTCGTAAACCCGAACATAATCTACTTGATAAACATTAGGAAAGGAGGCTTCATCAATGCCTTTTAATCCGCCCCAATTACCTCCGACTGCCAAGTTCAGCAACCAGTGGAACTTCTTGTCGAATGGCCATACACCGCTTCCTTTACCTTCATTGGGAAAGTGCAGGATCTGTTCGCCATCCACAAAACCTCTGATATACTCAGGGGTCCAGTCCACGCGGTATTCGTGAAATTCGGTGGTCGCATTTTGAATCTTCTTGATGGCTTCCTTTTGGGTGCCCTTAACATGGTTATAATCTTCGGTGTGCATGGTGATATGCACTACATCCGGTTCATAGCCCACATGTTCCAGGATATCAATTTCCCCAGAAGCTGGCCATGGGCCGTATGCCCAGTCGGTAGGCAACATCCATGCTGCTGGCCAAGTTCCTTTTCCAGCAGGGACCTTTGCCCTGACAACGAACCTACCGTACAGGAAATCTCCTTTGCCCTTGCTGATCAAACGGGTTGAAGTATAGTCAGCACCTTCAAATTTTTCCTTTCTGGCGGTAATGCTCAATATGCCATCGGCAATATTCACGTTCTCCGGACGGGCATTGGTATAATATTGCAATTCATTATTTCCCCATCCACTATCGCCTCTTCCTACATCATAGCCCCATAGTTCGGTATTGGGCAGACCATCCTTATCGAATTCATCAAACCAGACCGGTGTCTCCGAATACTTGTATTCTTTAGGTTTTGGGGCCGGGGGAGGTTCAGGGATAACGATATTGTTCTCGTTCGATTTTTCTGAACAGGACAATAGTATAAGGATAGGTAAGATCCAAAAGCTCATATTTCTCTTCATTTTTAAATTGTTTATAAAATAAAATCGATCGCTGATTAGAAAGAACGTAAGGTCATGGTCCACCAAGCGTCTCCGCCGATATTGACACCAACCTTCAGGATATCATAGCCAGCTCCATCTTTATTTTTGGTCATCTCCAATATATCATAAAGCACAAAGTCGTTCACTGGACCCGTTGCGGTCTCACCACCATTATGTGCTTTCTTGACACCGATATGTGCCCCTTTGCCCACCAATCTCAATTGACCAAGCTTTTTGACGCCTGTTCCTTCTGTTACCGAAAACTTAAAATTCCCGGAATTCCACAAGGCCTGTTCACCTTTCAGGTTTGCTGCGGGTTCACAGCCGGTCGTTTTGTTCCCTAGGTAGCCATCGGCAAAGTAATCGCCTTTGTTGTCGTAGGCATAGGTTCCCTCTGCATTAAAGGAGAAGGTAAATTCATCATTGAACTCACATGCTCTACCGGTTACTTCTCCTGCGCCACTGCTCCACCAGTCGCCGTTATCTGCACCTGGACCCACCTTGAAAGCTCCTGCTTGAGGGTTCAGCTTCCAGGTCTTCTTGGTGCAGCTGGCAATAAAGCCCAGTGCGGTCTTGGCATCACAAGCATTCGGGTCATTTTGCTTTACGGCAACAGGCTTGGTCACACTTGCCATCCCTCCCTGACCTACGACATCCAATTTCACGTCGTAGTTGCCTGCAAAGATCAAGGCTACTTCTACTACGTCACCCGACAGTTTCTGTCCGCTGGATACGATGGTCCAGTTGGCAATGGTAGGGGTGTTGGTCGTGTTCTTCAATTGTACACGGCCCGGTGCTATTTCTACCGCTTCAAAATTGGGCTGCGGTAGGGGATTCAAGCTGAGGTCATCTCCTTCTGGACGACAGGCAATCACGACCATCGAGAATAGCATGATCCTCCAGAGATTCGCATTAAATATTTTGTTATATATCGTTTTCATAATTCAGTCAATTATTTCGTGCCTCCGTATTCTTTGTTTTGCTCCAATTGGGTATTATCTAGCTCCAAAAGCGGAATCGGTAATACTTCATGCTTCCCAGCGACATATCCTCGGGCTGATAGAGCGGCTGCTGCATCTCCCCAACGAACCAGGTCGAACCAGCGTTGCCCTTCTCCGGCCAATTCAAGCCTTCTCTCGCGCTTGATGTTCGCAAAGGTCGCTGTAGTCGCCGGAAGCCCAACTCTCGCTCTCACGGCGTTTAACAGGGCTCCTGCACGGGTAATGTTTCCACTGCCTCTGACCAATGCTTCTGCTTCTAGGAGATAAGTGTCGGCAAGGCGGATATCATAGATGTTCTGCGGAAAATTAAGCTCGAATGTTCCGGCACCTGTCCATCTGTTCGACTCTCTACCGGCATATTTTTCCAGGAAATAACCTGTATCCATATAGCCCGGTGTGTAAGACGCTTTGCCATCTGCTTGCAACTGGTGCATATCCGCAACGGTATATTGATACCTAGGATCTCCCTTTAGTTGGTCAACAAGGCCATTGGTCAAGGGAAGGAATCCCCATCCGGCAATATAGTCCGGTGCTCCTGAACCTGCCGCATATCCACGGGGACCGATCATGATATTCAGGATATTACCTTCTGTACAGTCGATACAGCCCCAGTCACCAACGGAGGTGTTGGTAAAGGATATCTCCATAATGGACTCGCTGTTGAATTTATTGCTCACCTTGAAGAGATCACCATAATTGGCCAATAACTTGTAGCCATATTTGCTGGTTTGGCCGGGTTCGCCGTTCACTTCCCTGAATTGGGCAGCTGCCTCGGTGAACTTTTCTTGCTGTAGATAGACCTTGCCCAGCAATGCTCTTGCTGTGCCCTGTGATGCTCTTCCGGCCTCGGTATCTAAGTTTAAATTGATGGGTAGAACAGGAATGGCCTCCATTAGATCTTTCTCCATCGCAGCATAGACCTCCTGAGGTGCTACTTGTGGGGTTGCATAAATGGCATCTCCAACGAGCGGGCTCAGGATCAATGGGATATTGCGGAAGTAGCGAATAAGGTCAAAATAAAAATAGGCTCTCAGGAATTTCGCTTCTGCGGTAAACCTTGCCTTTTCATCATCGCCCATTGGGATCTCTGGCAATTTCTCCAGCAATACGTTGGCTCGCATGATTCCCATATAGCCTCGGCGCCAAAGATCCTCCTGTGGACCCACTGCTGGGCTCAGGGAATAGTTGGACCAAGCTTGGATATTCGGTAAATCTGAGGATCCACCGCCGCCAGCAAAATGATCGTCGGATGCCGCTGAGGTAGCCAATATTTTAGTGACATAGCTGGAACTCTGGAAACCCACCACATCATATACCGCAACCAGACCGTTGTAAGCCTCTTGTCGGTTCCTGTAGTAGTTCTCTTCTAAGTCCGTGCCCCTAGGTTTTAGTTCCAAAAAGCTATCGGAACAGGATTGCCCCAATAAAGAGAAAGCAATAAGTATAAGGAATAATTTATTATTTAATTTCATCACTAATCTAGATTAAAATGCAACATTTAGACCGAACATATATGACCTTGCTTGCGGATAGATGCCTCGGTCGATACTCATGATACCACCACCGATTTCAGGGTCGTATCCTGTATATTTCGTAAAGGTCATCAGGTTCTCAGCCATGGCATATAGCCTGATTTTTTGAAGTCCGATCCTTCTGGTTAGTTCCGAAGGGATGGAATATCCGATCTGAACGGTCTTCAAGCGGAAGTAGCTTCCATCCTCCAAGTAGAATTCCGAAGGATTCGTGAAGTTATTGTTCGCATCGGCATCCGTTAAACGTGGATAGTCGTTCGAACTGCCTTCTCCTGTCCATCTTCCCAAAGCTCGTGTAGAGTAATTGGCATTGTTGATGTCTAGCCTTCTCAAACCTTGGAATACCTTGTTTCCAGCTACCCCTTGTCCGAAGATTAGGGCATCAAAATTATTCCACTCTAGGTTCAGGGTGAAACCGAAAGACCAGTTTGGTGTCGGATCGCCGATAAAAGTTCTGTCATTTGCGTCGATTGCGCCATTGCCATCTAAATCTGCCCATTTGAAATCTCCTGGACGTGCATTCGGCTGGATCAAAGCGCCTTCAGCGCTCTTGTATGCTTCAATCTCGGCTTGGTTCTGGAAGATACCCATGGTCTTGAACCCATAGAATGAGTTGAAAGCTTCGCCTACCATGGTACGGGTGATGTTGTAGGTCGATGCCTGGAAACCAGCTCCGTTCAGGAAGCTCACGCCCGCACCGATATCGGTCACCTCATTCTTCAGGTAGGATGCATTTCCGTTCAAGGCGAAATTGACTTCTCCTAGTCGATTTTTGTAGCCCAGTTCCAACTCCACACCTGTATTTTTCATGTCCGCAACATTGGCTGCAGGGTTTCCAATTGCCCCAACATAACCTGGGATACGTGGATTCTGTAAAATACCGGTCGTTACTTTATTGAACCAATCGAAGGTCAGGTTGAAGTTCCTTAAAAAGGACAACTCCAAACCTATGTTGGCCTGACTGGTCTGCTCCCATTTCAGGTCTGGGTTTGATGGTGCATTCGGGCTATTTCCTACGGTATAGATGTCCGTTAAGCCAATGGTGTAATTACGTCCGCCACCGATAGTGGAAAGGAAAGCAAAATCACCGATGTTATCATTACCGACTACCCCGTATCCTCCGCGGATCTTCAACATGTTGATATGTGGGTTGTCGATTAGGAAATCTTCCTTGCTAACGACCCAACCTAATGAGAAAGACGGGAAGATACCGTACTTGTTATTGGCTCCAAAACGGGATGATCCGTCTCTTCTGATCAATCCTTCAGCCAAGTACTTTTCCTTGTAATTATAGTTTAATCTGGCAAATAAGGAGGAAACCGTATGTCCCACATTCTCATAACCGGAGGAATTCTTTTGATCTGCCGGAACGGTGTAGTTCAGGGAGGCATCATCAAAATTATTGACAGGAATATCAAAATAAGTTACGGCTATACCTCTCGCGCGGTTGTCATAGTACGCTCCTTGACCCACCAATGCGGAAATATTATGGTCTTGGATGGTATATTGATAGGAAATGGTGTTTTCTAAGTTCCAATCAAAACCTCTGTTCGTTCCACGGGTAAAGTCGTTCTGTGCTCTCTTCATTACCGCATTCAGGTAATATACAGGGGTGAAGCTCTCATTTCCCCAGAAAGATAGCTTTGAACCTAAGGTAGAACGGATTTTTAGGCCCTTGATAGGCTCTAACTCACCATATACATTACCTACGATATTGTCTGACCATCCATGGTTGCCTAAACGGGTTTGGATATAAGCCAATGGATTCGACATCTCCTGGGCAACAAATTGGGAAATTCCATAAGGGTTGCCGTTTGGATCGCGTGGAACCGCCTGTGACGCATAAGGTAAGCTTGGGTTATTGATCACCGATGGATCGGTGATGATCAATGGCGTAGTCGGATCTAAGTTGATGGCCGATGACAATGGTCCACCGAACTCACTGTTCGTGTTCCCTACACCTTGTCCTTTTTCATGGGAATAACCTAGGTTTTGACCAAATTTCAACCATTTGGCAACCTTATGTTCCGAGTTTAAACGGATGTTTGTTCTTTTATAGTTGGAAATCTCCGAGGCTACGATGCCCTCTTGGCTCAATAGACCGAAAGAGGTGTAGAAGGTAGAAACCTCGTTTCCTCCGCTGATGCTGAGTTCATGGTTCTGGCGGAATGCATTTCTATTGAAGATATGTTCTTGCCAATCTGTTCCTTCTCCTAATGAAGCCGGATCTTGGAAAGGCAGGGCATTTCCTGCTGCCAAAGCCGCCTCGTTTCTCAAGGTTGCATATTCCGTGGCATTCAATAGGCTAAGTTTTCTTGCCGGAGCTGAACTGCCCAAGAATGTGTTGTAATTAATACGGATCGCTCCCTGTGCCCCTTTCTTGGTGGTAACAAGGATAACACCCGCAGCCGCTCTAGCACCGTAGATCGCTTGTGAGGAAGCATCTTTCAACACTTCGATAGATTCGATATCCGATTGGTTCAGGTAGCTGATCCCGCCCGCATCAACAACGACCCCATCGACAACCCATAATGGGTTATTGTTTCCGAATGTTGTGAATCCACGGATCCTAATGGTGGATGAAGCTCCTGGTTCCCCGGAATTGGAAGCGATGGTTAGTCCTGAGGCTCTACCTTGAAGGGACTGTTCCAATCGGGTAACTGGCATAGTCTCCAGATCGCTGCCTTTCACACTACTGATGGCTCCGGTGACAACGCTCTTTTTCTGCGTTCCATAACCAACGACTACGATCTCTTCTAATTCGTCCAAGCCATCTTCTAACTGTACATTATAGACTCCAGATTGCCCTACTTCGATACTCTTGGATAGCTTCCCGATTTGGGAGAACTTCACCGTGGCACTGCTGCCCGGAAACTCAAGGGTATACTGCCCCTCAAAATCTGTACTCGTAGCTTGTCTTTTACCTTCGACAGTTACCGTCACACCAGAGATGGGTTCTCCAGTACTTGATGAGGTAACCTGTCCACGGATCGATAAAGTCTGCGCTTTCAGATCCGTCACAGAAATACACATGCAAATCAAGATGAATGCATGCAAAATTTTTAATCTCATAAAAGGAAAATAAATTAACATGGTGATATAATTGAAAAATCATGCAGGCTTGGTTATGGCCTTTTCATGATAAATCAAAGATATTGTGGAGAAGAATATTCTGTATTTTTTAGGTTAAACAATTACCACTACATCAGAGAATTTTTTGACTCATTCCTTCTGTTTGGTACACTACAGCTACCCTACAGCGGTATTGTTAACATCTGATAATCAGCGCTGTATAATTACGGTTTTCCCTCAGTGCTGTTTGTGCCTATTTTGGGGATTCAGGTAAATATTTCCCTTGTCTTAATTTGGTGTCTCAGGTTTTGCAAACTCCAAAAGGTAGTTATAAAGGTTGATTTCTGGGTCTATCTTCAGTTTTTTTCTAAGCCTATACCGACTTACTTCAACGGCCTTGGCTGTAACATGCATCAACTGCGCAATTTCTTTTGAGGACAGGTTCATCCTTAGGAATGCACATAGCTGCAGCTCTTTTTGGGTCAGGTCGGGATGCTCTTTCTTCAAGCGCAAAAAGAAGTTTTCATTGGCATGATTGAAGTGAATATTGAATTTCTCCCAATCATCATTGGTCTGTTCTGCCGATCGGATGATCCGGGTCAATTGCTTGAAATTGCTCTTGAGTTCCGCATCTTTTATGCCTTCCATGGATCGGTTTATCCCTTCCTTAATCTTTCCAAGGGCCTCACCGCGCTGTATAATGTTCATGGTTAAATTGGCCAATTCCTTGTCCATATAGCCTATTTCCGCCTCCAGGTTTTGATTGCGTAACTTGATGACTTCCTTTTCTTTTTTCTCGATTTCCAATTGGGTAAGCTGAAGCTCCTGCTGATGGACCCTTCTCAGTTTTTTACGCTGCATGGCCAAAATCCAGAAAGGGAAGGAGATAAAGAAGATGGCATACAGCACATACATAAAGGGATGCAGGTACCAAGGTGGAGCGACTGTAAAGGCAATTGTAGCTTCTTCAGATTCATTTCCTACTCCATTGCGGGACTTGACCTTGAAGACATAGTCTCCTGGCCCTAGATTCGTGTATTCCTTTTCTCCTTTGTTGCTCCAAGAGGACCATTTTGTCTCCAAGCCATCCAACAGGTAACTGTATTCTACCTGCTCCTGCTGCTCATAATTTGTTGAACTAAATTCAAAATGAACGGTATTGAAAGCATTGGGGATTTTCCGGTCTTCAGCCGCAGTGCTACCATTACCTCCATATAGGACCAGTTCCTCTTTGGCCTGATTCGATATCTTGATCAACCGAAGCAATACATTGGGTTTGATGGCCTTCTCCAAATAACCTTTATAGTCTAGGAGAATACCGCCCTTCTGCCCATTGATAAAGACATTCTCTAAATCATGTACATACACGGACTCAAATCCTCCCAATATCTTCCCATTCAACATCGGAAAATGATTGAGAATGAATGGATTTTGCTTGCTGCTTTTTGAATAATCCAGGACGCTCAATCGTTTATTGCTGACGAACCAGATATTGCCAAACTTGTCTTCCTTCATGTACTGAATCGGCAGACCATTTAATGCCGCAAAATCTGCTGATTTTACAAATTGATCGGCCTTTTCGTCATATTCATAGATATAGTTGGGATTACAGACAATCACCTTGTTCTTGATAAAGAACAGATAGTTGTGGAGGATAGAAGACTCTGCCTCAGGCAGGGTATATGATTTTTCCTTGACGACCTCCTTGAAGTCTTTCGACAACCAAAGCTTCGACACTCCACGATAGGGGTGGGACACCCAAACGGCATTTGCATTATCATCATAATGAATGAAACGCAGCGATTCATTGGACTTGTTGATATGGCCCAACTCATTAAAATTATTCCCATCAAACCCGATCAACCATAAACCCGCATAAGTACCCGCTATCAATCGCTCAAATGGCAGTACCCGCGTGGTGGCTTTGTGAAGCCATGTCCCGATGGATCTATAGATCGCATTCGCCTGATCGCCCTTGATCTCAAAACTTCCGTCCTCATGTGCCATCAAAAGTCTGCCGTTGAATTCATTTAATGACCATACCTGTCCATCGCTATGGGCTATCTTTTTGAAATGAGCTTGAGACATGCCAATATCCTTACCTCTATTGCCATTGAGCAAATCGGTCGCATAAAGGCCATTTGACGTTCCTATAAACAGGCGGCCCCCATAGATTAAATGCGAATAGGCACTGACTGTTGTGTTTTGATCCGGCTGTATATACCCAACACTGCTGTTGATGGTGATATAGTCTATGCCATCATCGGTTGCTAGCCATAGATTGGAGTTTTTATCGGTAAATATAGCTCGTATATGGTTGGTCTGCAGACCGCCCTTGTAGACGTAATGTTGCATCACATCCCCAGAAGCATTGATGATAAATAATCCTCCAGAGTTGGTTCCTATTGCGTATCGGTCATTCTCAAGATCTTGCAGACAAGAAATACGATAGGAATTGAGATTGGTATAGCCTTTAATAATTTTAGGGGCAAGCTGTCCATTGATATAGGTATACAGACCGTTCCGAAGGGTAGAGATAAGTAGGGTGTCTGCATTATAACTGACGATATCCGTAATCACATCAGAGGCGATGTCCGTAGATTTTAATATGGATTTCCAGATGCCATTTTCATACCGCATCAAGCCCATTTCGGCTTCATAAGCATACATATCACCCTTCACCTGTCCCAAGAACTGCCAGCTGCTCTTGGCCCGGTCCACAACCATCTTGTCATGACTGAGCCTAAAGATATACAGGGAGGTATGGAAGAAGATGTCATCTCCCAATATTTCCGTATGCCAAACATCAGAGAAAAACCGCTCAGATTCCTGTAGCTTCTCTTTCAGGGAATGGAAGACCAACATGCCTTTATCATCACCTTCAAAATACCCAAGTTCATCCTGTCCACCTACATATATCCGGTCATTCTTGTCAATGGCCACCGAGCGAACCACAGTGGCATTCGGAAGTGGGTGAATTCGCCAGTTTCTGCCATCAAAGGATAGTAAACCTTCATTGTTCCCAAAATACATAACCCCTTTGGAATCTTGGGCCACACACCAATTCTGCAATCCCCCCTTATAGATGCTGCTTGTATAATTGAATATCTGTGGTTTAGAAATGGTGCCCTGCGCAAAACTATCCAGTGAAATAAATAATAATATCAGAAATAGAAATCTAAAGCAATAGTTCATAAAAAAGTATTGGGGGATAACCTATAGGTTAAAATTCGCTATGTAATATTACAAAATAAATATTTAAAAAGATTGTTGCAACAAGCTATAGTACATAATGATGCATTAAAGGGCATACCGAAGGATAGATTCCCCTCTGTGTTTGATTTCCTTTAAATTTCAAGGAAGTTAAAAATTATGCCTATCCTACCTTGCCAATAACTTCTGGAAACAGCATTCAAGCGGGTATAACCTTGCGTTCCATCCGCCATAAACGCCAAATCATTTCCATCAGCTGTATGGCCGTAATGGTAGCCTAAGTCCAGGAGTAACCTTAAGTTTTGATGGACAGTCCAAATAGGTGATATCGATGCTGAAACTTGATACCCTTTTGCGGTATGTTCAAAGCTTTTTGGATGGGCAAATTGAGTCATCAGGTTCCAATTACCCTCCGCGCGATAGTTGATTTGATGATATTGAAGGTTTGTTTGGAAGGCTAACCTTTCCATTGGGTTATAAATCATGTTGACACCTGCATATGGTCCCTTCCAATTCGTTTTATAGGAACTGTTTAACGTATTGCCTCCCTGTTCGATTCCATCATCTGACAACCAATAGTTATGCGAGGAAGTCTTATATCCAACCAATGGCTCTATATCCAAAGATTCACTTGGCTGAAAAGAATAAGCTAGATGGCCATAAAAGGAATGGTCAGAGCCTTTTTTGTTTTTTATATGGAGTTGATAGGAAGGGTTGGTTCGATTATCTCCCAAATAATCGATATCTGAAACATTGCCGCTTAGGGTCTTTCCAAAACTTCCTCCAGCTTCTATGGAGAGATTAGGAGTAAATTTAAATCGAGAAGCAATGGCAAAGTCAGCAATAACCAATTCTGTCCACTTCAGCTCTGATTTGATATTGGGGTTAGTACCCTCTAAATTTCCAGCAATGGACCAATCCATTTTTTCCAACCTTAATCCGGTTTTGCCCACAAAGATCAAACGATCTTGGCTTTGTGCACAGGTCAAAGCAGGTACAAAGTACCCTAAAATTGCAAGGAAAATGATTCTATAATGAAGCATAAATCTTGTTAACAAAAACACCAGTGATCCATTGGACCACTGGCTTTTTGGGAATTTATTATTCTAACTAATTGTATGCAAAGGTTTCCCATGCTTGGGGATAATCTCGTTCGCAGGTCATTGCCTTAAGTCCATTCTCTGAGGAAACATATTTACCATTATTTCCCTTTAATGCGACCCTTCCATCAGGCATGACCTCCCAGGTGAACTTTTCCCAGTCCCCCATATTTTCTCGGTCACAGGTCATGGGCTTAAGACCGTTCTCGGAAGAGAGATACTTATTCATGCTCCGTAGGCCAACCTTTCCATTTCCGGCGTCAACCACGGTAAATTGCTCCCATGCCTGTGCATTTGGCTTATTACAGAAAATAGGGCTTTTACCGTCCTGACCAGTTACATAAAGATTATTGCTTCCTTTCAAGCTGATTGTACGCCCGATGACAGAGCTGTTTTCCATCTTATAAACACGGACATAATCCACTTCCATTCTTCTCGGCCAGATATTTGGATCTGGATCACCTCCCCAATCTCCGCCTACCGCTAGATTCAGGATGATGTGGAAATCGTGGTTGAATGGCCAAGAACCCCAACCCGAATAGTCGTTATGTACCGTATAGTATTTATTGTTGTCGACAAAGAAGTCGATGCGGTCAGGAGACCACTCGACTGCATATACGTGATAGTTCGAGGTCGCATCGCCTACATAGGTTTTTCCGGTGCGCTGATTGCCAATCCTGAAATAATAATCCCGGCTATGCACAGAACCATGGATATTGTTCTGGTCCTTGCCCACATGCTCCAAGATGTCAATCTCACCACAGTTTGGCCACCAGTAATTGGTCGTATTGTTCCAGCCATATTTAGTTTCATCATTTGGATAAAGCCAAAAAGCTGGCCATGTTCCCCAACCTGAAGGAATTTTAATGCGAGCTTCCATCCTGCCGTAGCTCCAGCCAGCTTTAGAGTTTAAGCGGCCTGAAGTGTACTCATGTCCATTCCCCCAATCCCTTCTCGCTTCAATGATCAGGTTTCCATTCTCAACACGCGTGTTTTCAAGCCTATTGGTATAAGCCTGTTTCTCATTGTTTACCTGTCCTGGATTCCAAATGACGTGGCTCCATTTCTGACTGTTGGGTTGGCCAGAGTAATTGAACTCATCAGACCATACCAAGCTGTAGGTAGCTGCGCGTGCAGTTGCCTTAAATTCTTCGACTTGGTTTTCAGTGATTGTAGTCTCCTTTTCGCAGGAAACCATTCCGAGCAATGTAAAGAGGGACATAGCCCAAGTGACGCTCTGTGTCCATTTAATTTGAAAGATTCTCATAATAAATTTGGTTTATAGTTTAATTGTGATTTTCTTTATCATTGGTTATTCAAAATCCCTGGTCTATGCCGCCCGTATTCCCCAAGACGGATTAAAATTTCGAGATAGGAAAATCCATTATTAAAGTTCCAACAAAACTTTTATGCGAGAGTAAAATCATGGCCCTACATTGTCACTACAGAATGAAGGATTTTGAGATCTTTAAACGAAAATATCATACACAAATACACTACAGTTTTGAGTTAATCTATTAATATTCAGAAGGTTAGTTTTTGTAAAATTTTTATTACTTCAATAGGTTGCAATAGCCCTTTATTGACTGGAAAGGGGCTGTATAAATGAAAAGTGTATTTGAGAAGTGTAATTATTTATCCAAAATATTTAACCGCAGAGCATGATATGTATTATAGAAACCCTCCCAACTTTATCCCCACCCTCCTTTCAGATACTCTGAAGGAGTCTCACCAAATTCTTTTTTAAAAGCAGATGTAAAATAGAAAGACGAAGATATCTCCACCCGATACATTACTTGGGTAATTGTTGCATCTTCAGTCAAAAGAATCTGCCGAGCTCGTTCAATTCATTTTGGGCATCATCAGGTCACTTATGATCAGGTCTGGCAATTGACTCTCTATAATTTCCAGGGACTGTTCGCCATCCTATGGTTAGAAGGACCCTAAAGTTCGGCTGTCCTGAGATGATTTTCGAATAAGGTCAACACAAGATTTAATCGGAAGATTGAAAGTTCTACATGTTTTGTACAAATGCTAGAATCAGTCAGCAAGTTTTTTATGCTTTATCTATCAATAAGTTACATCTAGTGGAACCTTTTTGTTCTCCGTGGAACATTTTGTAGGAAACTGCAGCAAGAGGCCTAAATATAAAAAAGGTATTCAATGATGCGATCGATTTGTGCTTAGATATTAAAAGCCAGGGATTTTGTCGTTTTATATCTAAGGATATTTTTTCCTATCTTTCTTAAAAAATCAATTATGAGCCAATCCACTACCCTAATCATTGGAACTGGCCTTTCGGGTTTAGTTGCGGCCTATGAGATCACTAAAGCCGGCAAAAAGGTCATTATGTTGGATCAAGAGAACAGGAATAACTTGGGCGGTCAAGCTTTTTGGTCTTTCGGTGGTCTGTTTTTTATCGATTCGCCGGAACAAAGAAGGCTATCGGTAAAGGATTCCTTTGCATTGGCAAGGCAGGACTGGATGGGGAGTGCAGCATTTGATAGGCCGGAGGACCATTGGCCTAGGCAATGGGCAGAGGCTTACCTGAAATTTGCCCATCAGGAGAAGTATGCCTATGTCAAGGGCTTGGGGATGCGGTTCTTCCCGATTGTGGGCTGGGCTGAAAGAGGAGATGGTCGGGCACAGGGACATGGAAATTCGGTCCCTCGATTCCATATCACCTGGGGAACAGGTCCTGGAGTAGTGAAGCCTTTTGCGGAACATGCCCTAGAAATGGAGAAGAAAGGTTTATTGGAGTTTAAGTTTAGGCATCAGGTAAACAGAATGGAGTTGGTTTCTGATGATACGATCAAGCTGTTCGGCAATCAATTGCAGGAGGATGATTCAGAAAGAGGGAAGGCAAGCAACAGAGAGGTTATCGGCTCCTTTGAGTTTGAAGTAAACAGGGTGGTTATTGCCAGTGGTGGAATCGGAGCGAATCTGGAGATGGTGAAGAAGCAATGGCCAGAGAGGTTGGGCACCGCTCCGGAAAGGATGGTCTGTGGCGTGCCGGCCTATGTGGATGGCAAGATGTTGCAAGCAGCAGAAGAAGCCAACGTACGATTGATCAACAAGGACCGGATGTGGCATTATACGGAAGGTCTGGAAAACTGGGCGCCCATCTGGCCTAATCATGGTATCCGGATCCTTCCGGGACCTTCATCGATTTGGTTGGATGCCTATGGAAAGCGATTGCCGGCGCCATATTATCCGGGATTCGATACGCTGGGAACACTTAAACATATACAAGGAACAGGGAAAAGCTATTCCTGGTTTATATTGAACCAAAGTATTATCAAAAAGGAATTTGCCTTATCGGGATCGGAACAAAACCCAGACCTGACCAATAAAGACTATAAACTGATCGTGAAGAGGCTCTTTGGGAAAAAAGCGACCGCGCCCGTGGAAGCATTTAAGGAGCATGGGAAGGATTTTATTGTATCAGATTCCATCGAAGACCTTGTGGAGCGCATGAACAAGCTCAGTGGTGAAAACCTCTTGAAGCTGGAAGATGTGCGTGCTATCGTGGAAGCGCGGGATTTGGAATTGGACAATAAGTTCAGCAAGGATTTTCAGGTCAGCTATCTACAGAATACCCGACGATACTTTGGCGACAAGATCGCGCGAACGGCAAAACCCCATAAGATATTAGATCCCCATCATTACCCTTTGATTGCGGTACGGTTGAACATCCTGACCCGAAAAACCCTTGGTGGGATTGAAACCAATCTAAATGGCCAGGCCTTTAATCTGTCCGGAACCTGCATTCCAAACCTATTTGCGGTAGGAGAAGCTGCTGGATTTGGTGGTGGTGGGATGCATGGTTACAATTCCCTGGAAGGTACATTTTTGGGCGGTTGTATTTTCACGGGAAAGATGGTTGGGCACTACATTGCTAACTTGCCTCAGGATAGGTAAACAGAAAACTTCCTCAACAATAGTTTCTAAATATCAAGCGGAAGCCTTGATAATCAGTGGATTTTTGAGCATTTTTAAAAACAATAATCGAAATTTTGTTTAAAAACGGATGTGTTCAACCAGTTTTTCAAATATTTTAACAAATTGTTTGAAAAATGAAAAACTATTATTTAACTTTAGTCAAGCGATGAATAAAAGAGAACAGGTAAAGAGTCGGATCGAACAGGCCGCGATGGAATGTTTTGAGCGCTATGGTTTAGATAAAACCACTTTAGAAGATATTGCAAAGGCCGTTGGGCTGAATAAAACATCGTTGTATTATTATTACAAAAAGAAGGAGGACATATTTATCGAGGTTGCCCTGCGCGAAGGAGAAAAATATATCCAAACTCTACAAGAAGCTACAGCAGAGAAGACCGAGATCGAGGATTGTGTGGCCTTTTATCTGGAGTCAAGGTTCAATTACTACACCCAGGTGTTGAATATGAACCGCGTTTCGGTTGAGACCTTGCACAAACTTCTGCCTAGATTTTTTGAACTGTATGATGCCCTGATGCATCGTGAAAAGGAATTCTTGACGGCCCTTTTGGAAAAGGCCATCCAAGAGAAGAAGATCAGGATGAAAGATCCAAAGGAAGTGGCTTCCGTACTGATCAATTTCACCGATGCGCTGAAGCATAATGTTGAGCAACAAGCTATTCTCAAGAGAGAAACCAATATAGACTATACTCAGAGCCTTAAAGACATAAAGACCCTCGTGACTTTAATATTTGAAGGAATAAAATAGACTAAGCAGATCCCCAAGGTAATTGAGTTTATGGAGCTTGTTTGTAATTGTAACGAATTATAAACTAACCAAATAACCATGAGAAAAATTGCCTACATAATTTTGGTGATTTGCTTTCTTGCACCTTTTGCCGCAATTTCCCAACAGATTGTCCAAGGTGTTGTCAAAAACCAGATTACCCAAGAGCCAGCAACGGCTATTTCTATTCGCGTCAAAGATGATCGTGCAGGAACCTTTACTGACGATAAAGGCCACTTTCAACTGCGGTTGAACAAAGGCTTTCCCCTGACCCTATTGATTTCCTCCATAGGCTATGAAAAGCAGGAAGTGCTGGTCGAAAACAATCAAAGCCCTATTTTGATCGACCTCGTCCCAACTTCCACCTTAGCGCAGGAGGTGGTGGTTTCCGCAAGCCGTTCCGTACAGACCAAATTGTCCTCTCCGGTAACCATTGAGCAGATCAGTACCAAAGATGTGCAGAACTCGCCACAGATCAACTATATGGATATGGTGCAGGGCCTACGTGGGGTAGATGTTACGGTGTCCAGCTTGGGTTTTACCTCGGTTACGACCAGGGGTTTCAATACCAGTGGTAATACCAACTTTACCCAGATTGTAGACGGAATGGACAACCAGGCTCCGGGACTGAACTTCCCATTGGGATCGGTTATCGGGCTTACGCAATTGGATGTAGACAATATTGAATTATTATCAGGAGCTTCTTCGGCGCTCTATGGTTCCAGGGGATTGAACGGAACCATGGTAATGACCGGAAAAGATCCGTTTAAGTATAAAGGGTTAAGCGTTTTGGTGACACAAGGGGTAAACCATGTCAATAGCAAAAAGAACAATGACCCCGTATCGGCATCGCCGGTTTACGATTGGGTCATCCGATATGCCAATACCGTAAACGATAAATTTGCCTATAAGATCAATGCTCAGTATTCGAAAGCAAATGATTGGGTAGCCAATGATATGCAGAACAAGAATGGACCTGGAGGTCCAGATGTAGATCCGAATTACAATGGTATCAATATGTACGGAAGTGCAACAAATACGGATATCAATCCTTTCCTATATGCGGCCATGATGGGTAATCCGGCTTTGACGCCCTTGATCGAGCCCATGTTGGCAAAGCCAAACTATGTGGCTAGGACAGGGTACCCAGAATGGGGCTATCTGGACAATAATGCCAACATGTTTAAGGTGAACACTGAACTTCGATATAAGATAAATTCCGATTTGGAGGCTATCGCATCGGGAACCTTTGGTACAGGGAACATCGTCTATACTAATGATACCCGATATCAGATCAATGATTTCAAGGTGGCGCAGTATCGATTGGAGCTGAAGAGTGAAGATTGGTTCGTTAGGGCCTATACAACCCGTGAAAATTCTGGAAATACGCTGATTGCGGGACCGACCTCGCAGTTGATCAATGAGGGTTGGAAAGTAAGTTATGATGGCAATGTAGGTGGATGGTATCCTGAATATACCGAAGCCTTGGTGACAGCATTGGCAACGGGTTCGGATATGCAAGCGGCCCATATTGCCGCTAGGCAATTCGCTGATCAAGGAAGATTGGTAGAAGGCTCTGAAGGATTTAATGCACTGAAAAAACAGATTTCCCAAACGCCTATCTCGGAGGGGGGAACACTCTTCTTGGATCGCTCAAAACTGTATAACGCTGAATTCCAGTATAACTTCAGGAAGCTGATTCCATTTATGGATGTCATTGCCGGTGTAAACTGGAGACTGTACAGCCTGAACTCCAAAAACACGCTTTTCCCTGATTTGGACAAGCCGATCAACGTGAAAGAATATAGTGGCTATCTATCTCTTGGAAAACGTCTGGTCGACGATCGCTTGACCCTGAATACGTCCTTCCGATTGGATAAGAATACCCTATTCGGCAAGCCAAAATTGACCTCGAGAGCGTCGGCGGTCTTCCAGACAGCTTATCAGAATTACCTGAGGTTCTCTTATCAGAATGCCTATAGTTTCCCTTCTAATATCCAGGCTTTGCAGAATACCATGAATGGTTATAACAGTTACTCTTCAGGTGGTTCGAACCTTTTGTTGAACGATCATTATCACTTCAACGAATTCCCGCCATATACTTTGGCAAGTGTCCAGGAATTCCAGCAAACCAATGATCCTACTGTGCTAAAGAAATTTGAGTACGATGATATTAAACCCCAAACTGTCAATTCATTCGAGGTAGGCTATGCAGCATTGATTGCGAAGCGCGTCATGTTTGATGTATTAGGCTATTTCTCTACCTGGGAAAACTTTATTGGCTACGCGAATGTGGCGAATAGCCCGGGTACCGATGATGTAAATGCGTTTAAGGACCAAAGCAAATATGTGACCTACAATATGGCTTTCAATGGTGGTGAAACGGTAAATACCTATGGTTATGCAGCCAGCGTGAGCGTGGATCTAGGCAAGAACTTTTTGACGAAGGTGAATTACTTCTCAGACTTCCTGAAGAATAAGAACAATAGCCAGATCAATAATTTCAATACGCCAAACTACCATGTGAACATGGAATTTGGAAATAGTGGTTTCGGAAAGAAACAAGTTTGGTCATTTAATACTACCTTAAGGTATAAACCAGGTTTTCATTATGCAGCAGCAGGAGGATTGGGCGAAGGCCAAATTCCATCTTCGACTGTAATCGATGCGCAGATCAGTTATAAGATCCTGAAAGCACGTTCGGGAATCCGCATCGGAGGAACCAATATTACCAACAAATACTATACTACAGGTATTGCTAACCCGAGGATCGGAGCGATGTATTACGTTAGCTATGCCTATAATATTTTTTAAGATTAACCAAAAAAACAAATCACATGAAAAGCATTTCAATAGTTGCAATCTTCTGTTTGGCCCTGTTGGTCGGCTGTAAAAATTCGGCCGATAAGACCAGTGGTTATGGAACGCAATTGAGTTTCGGCCCTGGGGAGGAAGAAAAGATCGAGGAAGCATTCCTCTCGCTAAAAGACAGTACGGAGATTTTCCTGAAAGAGGGAAACTATAACTTCCAGAACTTGAGCATTGCTCAGGTAAACCATATCCTGATCCGCGGTGCAGGACCGACGAAAACGAAGTTGAACTTTAAGGACCAGAAGCAAGGGGGTGAAGGTATCCGCGTTACGGATGTGACCAACTTCAAGATACAGGGCATGGAAATCAGGGATTCCAAAGGGGACCTCCTGAAAAATAAACAATGGTAAGGATATCGTGATTTCCGAGCTGCATGCGATCTGGAGTACTGCCGATTCGACCAGTGGAGGTTATGGTATCTATCCGGTTCTCTGTAGCAATGTACTGATTGAAAACTGCTATGCAGAAGGCGCATCGGATGCGGGAATCTATGTTGGGCAGACCAAGGGTGCTATCGTAAGGAACAGCAAGGCGGCCAAAAATGTGGCCGGTTGTGAAATCGAGAACTCGACGGATGCAGAAGTCTATGATAATGAATTCTACGATAATACCGC
The DNA here is from genome assembly GCF_053645235.1 of Sphingobacterium sp. NPDC055346. Lineage (NCBI taxonomy): Bacteria > Pseudomonadati > Bacteroidota > Sphingobacteriia > Sphingobacteriales > Sphingobacteriaceae > Sphingobacterium > Sphingobacterium sp. NPDC055346. Next base: position 805,578 of record NZ_JBSHMI010000001.1, on the reverse strand, counting down.
TGGATTCTTGGTGTTCGACCTTCCTGATCTGTCCCAGCGTGGTGGCAGGATCAAGGCTTACAACAACAATATCCATGATAATAATTTCAGGAACTTTGCAAAAGCTGGGAGCTTCGGTACTTCCTGGGGAGTGGGAAATGCCTCACCGGGTAGCGGAGTAATTATTTTGGCCACTTCGGATGTTGAGATCTTTGATAACAAGATTACCAATAATAACAGCTCGGCCGTAACCATCGCTTCTGGATTTACCGTAGACGATAAGGCGGCAGAGAAAATCAATGATAAATACTCGCCGATCCCGACCAATATCAAGATCTATGGCAATACGATAACCATGGGGAATGAATTTCCCAAACCGGCCTATGAGCATAGGGTAGGACAATTGATCATTGCCACTGAACAGCAAATGAATGGAATCGATCCTAACAGAAAGAACAAGAGGATCCCTGCGATTCTATATGATGGGGTGACCAGCAATATCATGACCCAAGGAACAACGCCAAATCCTGATCAGGTCTGTATCAACCAACCTGGGGAAAATATGTTTGTGAATGCTGATTTCGCCAATGTTAAAGATCCGGCGAAATGGAAGCCCAACAGCAATGTTCAACCATTTGAATGTAAGTAGACATGTCTAACTTGATAAAGATATCTAGTTGTTTCCTGCTCTTGGTTTTCATGGTTCAAGCATGTCAAAACCAAGGTAAGAAACAGCAAAATACCCCTACTGAATTCCAGTTTAAGGAGAAACTATCTGATTATGGTTTCTTCAAAGGAAAGCTTTCGGAATTGAATCCTAATCCTGAATTGATTTCTTATGACCTGAGCAGTGCGTTATTTTCAGATTATGCTATCAAAGATCGATTTATCGTTTTGCCGGAAGGTAGCAAGATGAAGTATGTGGACAATGAAGAATTGGAGTTTCCGGATTCGACCATCATCATCAAGAATTTTGCCTATCGAAACAGCGATGATGAGAAGATCATGATTGAAACCAGGCTGTTGGTAAAGGACCCCGCCGACCATAATTGGAAGGTGATGAACTACCTGTGGGATGAGAAACAGGATGATGCGGTGAAATTTATCCGTGGTGTTGTCTTGCCTATCAGCCTGAAAGATGATGAGGGGAAATTGCACAAGACCAATTATATGGTGCCTAATACCAATGATTGTAAGCGCTGTCACATCAAGGACTCAAAACTATTACCAATTGGTCCAAAAGCAAGGAACATGAATTATACCCGAGCTGGTCAGACCGAAAATCAACTGGTCAGGTTAGCGAAGGCGGGTCATCTGGAAAATTTACCGGACCTGAAAGAGGTTGAAGCTTTGCCGAATTGGTTAGATAAAGCGAATTTCAGCCGTGAGCAGCGCGCTAGGGCATACCTGGATATTAACTGCAGCCATTGTCACCGTAGAGGTGGGGATGCTTTCAATACAGGATTGTTCCTGGAATATACCGAAACGGATACAGTACGATTGGGCTACCATAAGGGTCCGGTTTCAGCAGGTTCTGGAGCTGGGGGCTTGGATTTTGACCTCGTGCCCGGTTCTCCCGATAGGTCCATCTTGTATTACAGGATGAACAGCACGGAACCCGGAACGGCCATGCCTGAACTTGCGCGATCGATGATACATACAGAGGGGGTGGAATTAATAAAAGATTGGATAAAGCATTTGTAATCAAGAACTATAAAAAAACAGCATAAAGAATTAGAATAATGAATGATTCAATTCTACAATTGTTTGATGTTCAGCAAGAACATCAACAGGAGCTTCGTATGAGTTCTGCTAAGGTGCGCATCGCTAAGCTGCGGCGGTTGAAGGCTAATATTTTAAAGTTTGAGAACCGCATTTTTGAGGCTTTGGATGCAGACCTGCGGAAGAATGCATATGAGTCTGCTTTGACTGAGGTGTATTTTATCTATAGTGAGATTGATTTTGCGATCAAGCGACTTCCTTCCTGGATGAGAAAGAAGCGGAAACCCCATACCTTGACCAGTTTTTTGTCGAAAAACTGGATTCAGTATGAATCCTTGGGCACCTCTTTGATTATCTCCCCTTGGAATTACCCCTTTCAGTTGAGTATGAGTCCGTTGGTTTCTGCAATTGCTGCAGGCTGTTCAGTGATATTGAAGCCATCGGAATATAGTCCGAGGACTTCTGAAGTTATCCGGGACCTCATCAACGAAACCTTCCCGGAAAAGGAGGTGAAATGTGTATTGGGAGAAAAAGAACTGGCAACGGAATTACTTAAACTGCCATTCAACAAGATATTTTTTACGGGCAATCCAGAGGTAGGTAAGATTGTCATGAAAGCAGGGGCGGAGCATCTTTCGAGCGTCACGCTGGAGTTAGGTGGTAAATCGCCGGTCATCATTGCGGAGGATCATGACCTCAAGGCGGCCGCCCTTAAAATTGCCTGGGGCAAGTTGATCAATGCCGGGCAAACCTGCATCGCGCCAGACTACCTCTATATTCCCCAGGGGGCCATCGAAACTTTCACCCAAGCATTCCAGGAAGCCTGTCGGGAATTGTTCTATTCAGATGGTACCCTCGATTACAAGCGTTATGCAAAGATCATCAACAGCAGGCACCAACAACGGATTGAAAGGCTCCTCGACGATGCATTGATGCGGGATGCTAAGGTATTATGGCAAGCTGAAGGCGAAGACCATCAGTCAATATCGCCAGTCTTGCTCACAAATGTAGCCCAGGGAAGTAAGATCATGGAGGAGGAGATATTTGGTCCAATCCTACCTGTTATTCCATATAATGATATTCAGGAAGTGCTAGACCACATCAACTCCAATCCTAAACCATTGGCGATGTATATTTTCTCTGATAGCAATTCTTTTACCGATACATTGCTGAAACACTGCAGTTCTGGGTCTGTCTGTATCAATGATGTGCTGATCCAGGTCTCAAATCCTAATCTGCCTTTTGGTGGGGTAAACCACAGTGGTATAGGAAGCTGTCATGGATTCTATGGTTTTAAGGCCTTTTCACATGAAAGAGCCATTATGAAGCAAACGAAATTCTCATTTTCTAAAATGATCTATCCACCATATCAAGGTAAAGAGTCCGTATTCAAACTGTTGAAAAGATGGATGTAAAAGAGCTTGATCGTTAGTTAGTAGGTTTAATTGATTGAGGGAGTCTCCAAGCATTATTGGAGGCTTCTTTCTTTATTATAAAACCTTGGAATAGTTTCTGTTGTTCTATTCGATGAATCTATAATACGACATCAAATGAAATCTATATTATTTATTGGACCATTAGCGCTATATCTAGCAAGCTGCAATAACCCAAAGCAAGAAGCAAATAATGATAGTCCGGCAGTTGATAGCGTTCAAGCTGTTCCTGAATCTTCAGATACTACCCAAACAGATATACCTGAGAAGGCCATAGAGCTTAAGTCCAGTTGGGATTCCATCAGTCTTCATAAAATGTCTAAAATATCCGATACCATCAGTTTTGATAGTAAAGATTTTAAACAGATCGATGCGGAATTGCACAGCGACAAGCCCGGGAATATCCGTTTTAATCTGATTGTCCTGCCGGATAACAATACCGATGGTCCATTTGGGAAGGATGTTCAGTATAACTTGGATAAAAAGGGGACCTATAAATTGGTCATCGGAGAAAGCCTGATGCAGGGAGACCCTTTTGATGGTCATTATACCATAAGGTTCAAGGGGCAGTAAAAAAGAACCTAGCCTTTTGGGGTAGGCTAGGTCCAAACGATAACCTATTTATTTAGAGAAACTTTTCAGATTGTACCATATGGTTAGGCCGTATGTTCTGGGGTCTGCAATGATACCGGCATATTGCCCGTAACTACCAGGTGCGGCAAGTAATTGTTCGTAATAGTTTTTGTCCGTAAGGTTGCGGCTCCAGATGGACAGGGAGATTCCATTCTCCGCTTTGAATCCCAATCGGGCGTTTAATAACGCATATCCATCTATGTTCAAATATTGGGAAGGGGATGGACTCGATGAGAACTCGGATCTATAGAAGAGGTCAGATCCTAAGAAAAATGAGCCTTCCAGACCAATCAAACTTCCTTTTTGGCTCAGTTCAGCACCTAGGGAAGTCGTCCATTTCGAAATGCCCGGCAATCTTCCTCCGGAAATGTCCTTAAAAGCTTCAGGGCCTCCTACTTCCTCCAGTGGGACCGGGGCATTTGTGAATTTCACATATTTCCCATCTGTATAGGCCGCAGCGGCATTGATCCTGAGGTAATTCCCTATACGCAGGCTCCCGTCCAGTTCTATCCCTTTCACACTCACCTTTTCCGCATTGGCTAGATAACCTCGGTTTACTCCAGGTTCTGGCGTCTGCACCAATGTTTGGTAATCCTTGATATCAGTTTGATAAAGGGTCAGGTTAAGGATGGAATTTCTGCTGGGGCTTGATTTCAGTCCTATTTCTTTATGGTTGACAGCTTCCGGCTTTACCCTTGCGAGGTCCAGTAACACCTCGCCCTTGGCTGTAGGTAATCCACCAACATTGATCCCTACAGGCTTGTAGCTTATGGCATAGGTTGCGAAGGCATTCAGGTTTCGGTTCCACTTGTATTGTACTGATAGCTGACCTGAAAGATTGCCGGCAGAAGCATCGGTAACAAAAGACTGGTTGGTATATACAGTGTTTTTGAGGGCTATTAATGCTGGATCTTCAGTCTGTAGGCCTCCATAGGTCTTTCGATCGTAATTGGCCTCCTTCTTATCGTAGTTATAGCGTAGGCCCGGAAGGAGATGGAGCTTTTCCGTGATAGCCCAGTCTAATTGTGAATAAGCGGCCAAGCTTGTTGTTTTGATGCCGTATTTGGTCTTGATTCCAAAGTTGTCAAACAATCCCGGAGTACTCCACAGGTCGCTGTTGCTGTTCTGGGCAAATCGCCAGAGCGCAGATCCAGCCTCTTCGGTATGGACCGGGTCTGTCCTCAGATCTTGATATAATCCGAATAGCCCAACCACCAAATCGATGTTTTCCCTTATTTTTCCTGAATACCGAAACTCTTGGGAGTATTGGTCGTGGGCCGAATTACCGGCAGAGATGGTAAACACAGGTAGACCAATATAATCCCTGTCATTCAATGGGACCCATTTCCAATAGCGCCAAGCTGTCGTAGATGTTAGGGTTCCATTCCCTATTTTAATATCAGCATTCAAGGATATACCTCCCAGTTCATTGTCAGCTTTTGACTGCGTGTTTAGATCAACCTTTCTTTCAAAGGCGTTTTGATAGGGTTGTTCATACCCTAAATCTTTGATAATAGCATTGAATTGGCGATAATCTGCGCGCTGTGTTTCAACCACTCCCGCTATGCCCCAGCCATAACCATCAGGCTTTTGAATGCTCTTGTCGGCTGCAAGACTGATGTTGACTCTATCATTCGGCTTATAGAGCAATTGTGCCCTGAGGCCTAAGTTATTCATATTGTTGATCGCTCGATTGGTATGGACATTATACAGGGTGCCGTTTCTTTGGGTTCCTGAGAAGGAAATTCGGGCAGCTAATTTATTGCTGATCGGACCTGTCAGGGATGCCTTGCCTTGCAGGAAACCATAATTTCCATAACTCAATTCAAAATTCGCTGCCGGAGTGAATTCTGCGGGTTTTGATGTTACATTAAAAGCTCCTGAAGTGCTGTTCATTCCGAAGAGGGTTCCTTGTGGACCGCGTAGTACTTCCACCTGTTCAACATCGATAAAATCCAACCAAGTTGCCGCAGGTCTAGCCAGATAAACACCATCTAAATAGAATCCAACACCGGGATCAATGCCGTCATTGGTCAAGCCATAGGTAGAACCCAGACCTCGAATATTGAGTGTCGTATTTCTGGCGTTGGAAGCATAAAGCTGGACGGTGGGGGCAAGTTCCTTGATCCTATTGACGTTGAATGCCGAGGCATCATCTATGGTTGCTGCATTTATGGTCGTTATCGGAATCGGGATATCCTGAATCTGTTCCTTCCGTCTCCTGGAGGTCACCACAATCTGGTCCAGTTTTTCCAGGCTCGGTTTTAGAAGGATGGTCGCAGGAGATTGGTTGACTGATATCCGTTTCTTTTGATAACCTATCCTTGATATGATAAGCTTAAAAGGTAGTTTTTGTCCAGTAACAAAGTGGAATTCACCATTTTCATCCGTTTTCACTTGGTGAGTTACACCGTCCAACTGTAACGTCACATCAGGAATAGGTACTCCACTGATGGAGTCCAAAACGGTACCTCTTAGGGTGGCATTGATGATCGCTTGGGGTATTTCTTGTGCTATGCTGCCGTTGTTGCTTGCAAAAAAGGCAATAGCAAGGCTTAGAAAGCTAAAAGTTTTCTTAAAAATCATGAAATAAGTATTAGGGTTGATAGTTACTCCTGGTCAACAGGAGCCTTAAAGGAATGGATTAGCGGAAATGTTTTTCAATTCCCGCTTTAATCCTATTGGGGGAAGATAATTTCGCTGCACATTCGTTCAGATTCAATGCTGAACTTACCTTGCTTATTGTTGCTGTTGTTTTTTGTTAAGGTTTTGAGGGTTGATTTCTTGCTCTTCATTATGACTGTCGTTTGTTTTACAAAACAAATGTAAAGAGTATATTTAAATAAAGTCTACTAATATTGTAGACTTTATTTAAAATAGTTAATAACCTTTTGATTATTAGCTAAATAAAATTTATATAAACTGTAAAGCGAACCTTCTTTTCTGGGAAATAAACTTGCAGATGCTAATTTTTACAATAGAAGTCAATGGATTAATTGAATGAATTTTATTCTTTAAAAATGGTATTCTTCCATGAAATTAAAAATTTTGCTTAAAAACTCTTTTGCTATTCAGCGAATATGAAGTAAATTACATTTTGCTAATTCACATTTTGTACTAGCTAGCCAATTTAAATAGTGAGACGTTTATTTTTTAAGATACTTGTTACCATTTATGTTTTTATACTCATTCTATTCTGTCAGGAGTCTTATGGCCAGTATGGTTTAGAATTTTCCAGTCATGAAAAGGAGCTGGATAAGCGGACGAGCCTTTCGATCGGTACAGAGGAATCAATTGAGCTTGCGAAGCATACGGAATTGACCTTTGATATTCAATTTAAACCTTATCAGCAAGATTATTTCGGATATATCTTCCGCCTCATATTGGATGAGCAATTGAACATCGATCTCATCTATGACCGTAGGCAAGATAATGGAAGGCACTTTAAATTGGTGGTTGGGGATAAATTCACGGACATCAATTTTGATATACCCAAAAACGAGCTTTTCTATCAATGGATCAAAATCAAGATCTTACTTGATAAGGAAAAAGGAAGTTTAGTCCTATCCACTGCGAAGAACAGCTTCACCCATCAAATGGATTTAAAGGGCCGATCTGCCTTTAAATTGCTATTTGGTTTCAATGACTACAAATTCTTTCAGAGCTCCGACCTTCCGCCGATGCGGATCAAGGATGTACAGATATCTTGCGATGAAAAACTTTGCCATCATTGGAAGCTGGATGAAATAACTGGCAATACGGCAAGGGACGATCAAGGCTCTTTAAAGGCCTTTTCAAAAAACCCTTCATGGATCAAGAGGCAACGGCAAGAATGGCGACTTGAAAATGAATTCTATGTTTCCGGACAGGCTAGTGTTGCCTTTGACCAAAAAAATGAAAGTGTATACATCGTATCCGAAGACTCCTTGGTTCGGACTAATCTAGGAGCAACGGTCAGTACTTCATGGCCTTACCTGAATGGACCTCTTTACATGGTTAATGGAAGCCAATCCTTGTTTGATCCAAGCTCAGGGAAGGTCCTCAATATTTCCATCGATCAAAAGCTGGTATCTGCATTTGATACCTTGACAAGGTCCTGGTCCCAATCCTTCCAACATCCTGCACACGGAACGCATTACCTGTCCTTCAATAAATTTTATTCCGCAAAAGATTCCAGCATCTATATGGTGGCTGGATATGGACATTTCAGGTACAAGAGCGCCATCCACAAATACCATATTCCCAGTAATTCCTGGGATAGCCTATCCTATGCCGGAGACCCTTTGTTTCCGCATTACTTAGGCGCTATGGGGGTTGATAAGGGTGCTGTTTACCTATTGGGCGGATATGGTAGTACCACGGGCGACCAGATGCTGAACCCAAAGATTTCCAATGATTTCGTCTTGATGGACGTCAATTCCAAAACCTTCAAGACGCTAGGGGAAATCAAATTTCCTATTCCCGAAGCGGTATGGGCCAATTCTTTGGTCATGGATGAAGCATCCAATACCATGTATGGACTCATGTTCCCTAGGAATAAGTTCAAGTCTTTCTTACAGCTCGTAGCGATGTCCAAAGACGGAAAGAACCTTCAGGAATTGGGAAGTACCATTCCTTTTGATTTTCACGACATCAAATCATTTGCAGATTTCTTCTATTCCAAGGCCTCCAACCGATTTGTTGCCGTCACATTGTTTTATGATAGTGCGCTGAGTCAGAGCCGAGTTCGCATCTACAGTCTATTGGCGCCAGCTCTGCCATACCAGATCTTGGAAGGCAGTGCCAAGGCTAAATCAAACAATTGGATCTGGATAATTGGACTGGCCACCCTTGCCGGATTAGGATTACTATTCTGGCTTAAAAAAACGCATAGAAAAACTCCAGAAACCCAAAAGAATCCATCGGTTGAACGCAAGGATAAGGAAGAAAGCCCAGTATTGGCCCCTATTCTAAAAGAAACAGCTCCAAAAAACAGCAAGATCGATAGGGCCACCATCAATCTCTTCCGAGGCGATATCCAGATCTTTGATCAGCAGGGCGACGAGATCACCAAGCAGTTCTCGCCTTTACTGAAAGAGTTGCTGACCATGTTTGTGGTCTACACCATTTATCGTGGCAGGGGAGTCAGCTCCGAGAAATTAATGGAAATATTCTGGTCCGATAAATCCACCTCCAGTGCAACCAACAATAGATCGGTAAATATCGCCAAGATCAATGCCCTATTGGAGCAATTAGGCGAGATGAAAATATCCAAAAAAAGCGGCTATTGGAGTATTGAAAGCATTGAAGATGTCCATATCGACTTCTCCGACTTTATGTATCTCTTCAATAAATCTGAAAACTTAGATAGACAGGAAATAGACCGCTTGCTCAAAATCCTTGAAAAAGGAGGTTTCATGTTCGATACAGATTATGAGTGGCTAGATGGTATCAAGGACGAGGTGTCCATTCATGCAACCGGACTATTGTCCAGTCTGATGAAAAACTTGGACTTTGAAAAGGATTCCGAGACCATTATTGAAATTGCCAATCGAATCTTCCATTTTGATTCTGTCCACGAAGAGGCCATGGTCTATAAATGTAGAGCACTCGTACAGCGAGGTTACCACAGCCTAGCCCACCAATGTTTCGAGAACTTTTCCCAAGTCTATCAGCAATTATACGATGAATCCTATAACCGGACCTACCGGGAAATTGTATAAAGTAAAATATTAATAAAAAATAAAGCGCTGAATTTCAGTGCTTTATTTTTTATTTCCAGTCCATTAATGTTTTATTAATGCTTTGTTATAGTCCCCAAATTAATCTTGTTTCATAATCAATTTATAAACGATGAGACGAAAGCAAGAAACCTTTATCCTGCCTGATACCTAATCCAACTGGAGCCTTCGGTTTTAGAAACCAAAGGTCGTATCGACACCTATTTTAATACTTGATGGCGACATCAAGAGTGACTACCAATTTTCAACAAATTAAATTATGGGATTAAAAATCATCAATTCCTGCTCATCCTATTGGGGCAGGCGATTCAAACAATTATCCTGGCGATTGGCGATAGTACCAGTCTTGACGTTATCCTTAGGCACCGTATTCGGTCAGCAAAGGAATGTCAATGGTACAGTAAAATCAACCGACTCAAAACCTTTAGCTGGGGCGACCATCAAAAACACCAAGACCGGCATCAGTACCACCTCGGACTCCCAAGGCTTGTTTTCCATTGCCGTTTCACCGGGTGACCGATTGGTTATTTCTTATGTGGGCTACCTTGGTCAAGAAGTCCTAGTCGAGAACAATTCCAATATTCAGATCGAATTGCCGAATGACAATACCACTTTGGAAGATGTCGTGGTGGTTGGATATGGCACGCAGAAAAAAGCGACCCTTACTGGAGCCGTATCATCTGTGACCAATAAGGAGATTACGATTACCAAAAATGAAAACGTCGTAAACATGCTTACGGGCAAGCTTCCGGGGGTCCGTATCACCCAACAGACCGGACAGCCTGGAGCTTTTGAATCCAATATCGATATCCGCGGTATGGGCGAGCCCCTGATCGTTGTCGATGGTATCCCTAGGGACAAGGATTATCTATCCAGAATGGATGCCAATGAGATCGAAAGCGTATCTGTTCTGAAGGACGCATCCGCTGCGGTCTATGGTGTTCGTTCAGCGAATGGGGTATTGCTCGTGACCACCCGCAGGGGAGCCAGTGCAGATCAAGGCTTCGAAATCGGCTATTCCTATAACCGTGGTTTCCAACAGTTCCTGTATGTACCCAATACGGTCGGTGCAGCCGACTTCAGACGCTTGAGGAACGAAGAGCTTTGGAGAAATTTCAATAACAACTACCCGAACAAATTGCCCGCGACATGGGACGATGCCAGCATCAAAGAATATGAAGACGGTACTAAGCAGTCTTCCAACTTCCTTGACGCGGCTTTTGATAAAACCTCGCCGCAACAACAACATAACCTGACCGTCAATGGCGGTTCTGAAAAGGTGAATTACTTTTTCAACTTAGGTTACATGGACCAGATGGGTTCATACAAAAGCAAGAGCTTAAACTACAATCGCTATAACTTCCGTTCCAATGTAGATGTCAAGATCACGGATCGCCTAAAAGCATCCTTGGACCTTGGTGGCTATGCCGATGAGACCAATCAGCCTAGAACAGATATGTGGGCAGTTTATAAACAAGCTTGGCGACAAAGACCAGATATCCCAATCTTCCTGAACAATAACCCGATGTACCCGAACTTTGACATGATCGACAACGAACATCCTGTCTCCGTAACGGATGCCGCCCAAACCGGTTATAGAAAGTTCTTGAGAAAACAATTCAATAGTATCCTTTCCTTAGAGTACAAAATCCCGTATGTAGATGGATTGGTCGCGAAAGGTACCTATAACTATGATTTCAAATACACCGATAATACGGATTTCAAAAAATCTTACCCATTGTACAGCTACACACCAGCAGTATTGGGTCCGAATGGCGAAGTCATAACACCAGAACGCTATGATGCCCACGAGAAAAACTCTCCATCGTCCGTACGCCGTTCTGCCTATCCAGATTCCCATACGCTGATGCAGTTCTCCTTGAACTACAACAAATCCTTTGGAGTAGGGCATAATGTTTCCGGATTACTATTATTCGTTGAAGAATACAACAAATGGGATAGTTTCTACGCCCAACGCGAGATCAAGGTCAATTCCGAATACCTTTTTGCTGGAGAGGCTAAAAACCAATTGGCCGATATGGAAGGTATTGGCGAGCGTACCGCAAGAGGTTTTGTGGGTAAATTCAATTATGATTTTAAAGGGAAATACCTAGCTGAATTCAGTTTCCGTTATGATGGTTCTTCCAAATTTCCTAAAAATGAACGCTGGGGTTTCTTCCCTGGAGCTTCAGTGGGATGGAGGATCAGTGAGGAAAACTTTATCAAGGACAACTTCAGTTTTATAAACAACTTAAAAATCCGTGGTTCCTATGGTGTCCTTGGGGATGACCGTTCCGCTGGTAACTACCCTTCCACCTTTGTCGGATTTGCATTGGATCCGAATAACCTGGGCTGGATCTTTGGACAGGATATCGTTAGTGGCGCCTTGCCAACTGCTATTCCTAACCCGAACCTAACCTGGTATACCTCCAAAACTGCCGATATTGGTCTGGATGTCGATTTATGGAATGGTCTGTTTGGCATGACCTTCGACTACTTCAATCGATATCGCGATGGTCTATTGGCCACCCGCTTGGACCTGATTCCGGGAACTGTAGGAGCAAACCTGCCTCAGGAAAACCTGGAAAGCGACCGTACCTTTGGTTACGAGGTTTCCTTGACCCACCGCAATCAGATTAACGACTTCAATTATTTTGTGAATGCACAGGTTTCAACCACCAAGAGCCAATTCCAAAACAGGATCGAATCCCCTGCAGGAAACTCCTACGACCATTGGAGAAACCGCTATGCAGACCGCTACAAGGATATTTGGTGGGGTAATGAATATGTAGGTCAGTTCGGCTCTTACGAACAGATCTATAATCACCCAACACAGGTCGGTAGTGGAACCTTGCCAGGCGATTACTATTACAAAGACTGGAATGGCGATGGTTTTGTCAATGGAAATGATGACCACCCGATTGCAACCTTCAATATGCCATTGATCAATTATGGTTTCAATATCGGTGCATCCTGGAGAGGGGCAGATCTATCGATGAACTTCCAAGGAGCAAATAAAGTCTATACCCGTTATACAGAGGTTCTAGCCGCGCCATTGCAATTCCAAGGAGGTGCATTGACCCAATTCTTGGATCGATGGAGGCCGGTAGACCCTAATGCAGACCTCTTCAATCCAAACACACAATGGATTTCAGGTTACTATCCTTCTACAGGATCCCCAATGGCCGAGGGTACCCGTGCTATCCAAGATGCTTCGTACCTCAGGTTGAAAACCTTGGAACTGGGCTATACCTTCCCGAAAGAATGGTTGGAGTCCATTAAAGTGAAGAGCTTCAGACTTTACGTTAGTGGATATAACCTGATGACCTGGACGGGGATGAAATATTCAGATCCTGAACACCCGGGGTCAGAAGGAGGCTCATCATCACACATGGTGGATACCTACAAATACCCATTGAACAAGACCTATAACATTGGTGCATCCATTAAATTCTAAGTTTAATTGACATTATGAAAACTACATTATCAAAAATATTGGCTGTCCTCCTACTGGTTTTAGTGGGTTCCTGTCGCAAGATGGACCTTGAACCTCTAGGTGTATTGGACGAGAAAGCCTTATACGGAAATGAAGATGGAGCTAGGAAATTTGTTTCCGGAATTTATAGCCATCTTCCCATCGAAGACTTTGTTTACCACCCTGAAAGAGGTTTCCGTTGGGACAATTATTGGGTGAACTCCGATATCTTGGCTGCTATATCTGGAGAGATGACCGGACAGTTCTGGGGCGTTGCTGGTGCTCAAGGTTTTGGCTATTGGCCTTATGACCGGATCCGGAACGTCAATGGTTTTATTGCAGGATTGCCGACCTACAAAGAGAACTTTTCTGAGGATGGATATAATAATATCCTTGGCGAAGCTCATTTCCTGCGGGCATTCTTTTACTTCGCATTGGTAAAGCGCTATGGTGGAGTGCCAATCGTAAAAGATGTCCAAGATCCGCAAGCGGAAAAGGAAACCCTATTGGTTCCGAGAAACAAAGAAGCAGATGTCTATAAGTTCATCCAAGAAGACCTACAGTTTGCTGTAGATAACATGTCCAGTACCTCTGAGAAAGGGAGGGCGAATAAGTATGTAGCGGCGGCCTTATTGTCCCGTGCAATGTTATATGCGGCGAGCGTTGCCAAATATGGTTTCTACTCCAATTTGCAGGGCGATGCAGCAAGCAAAGGCTTTGTCGGTATTCCAAGACAGGAAGCTGAATGGTTCTATCAAAAAGCTTATGATGCTGCAACAGTAGTGCTTAATGGACCTTATTCTTTATACAACAAGAAACCAGAAGACAAGGAGATGAACTATGTTGACGTGTTTATCGATGATAACAGTCCTGAAGACATCTTAATCAAGCAGTACAATATTACGGCACCTTATGGAACCCGCTTGAAACATAGTTATGATGCGACTTTGCTCCCTAACCCAACCTTTTCAAGTGATGCAGAATCTATGGCTTATCCAGTTTACAATATCGTTGAACTGTTTGGCGAATTGCCAGTAAATGATGCTTCTGGTACACCTATCCGATATACCGATCGCAAAGCCTTATATGCAGATGCAGAACCTCGTCTCCGTGCAACCGTTTATTTCTCTGGAATGGAACTACGTGAAGGTGCCGAAAAGAGAAGCTTTGATATGTTGCGTGGGCTTTATGTCTCTTTTCCTGGCAAAGCTAGCGATGCGCAGATGGGTTCCAATTCAGCTCCTATCAACAGTGAAGCCAACAGAATCTTGGCCGGCCCGAAAAATACACAATACACGTATAAGGGAACCAAGATTGGAGTCACAGGAGAGCATGGTATGTGGAAAGACGGGCATGCAAATAATAGCCGTACTGGGTTCTATGTCCGTAAATACATCAACTACAAAATGTCCACCAAGGAGGTTAAGTTTTATAGCAGTACCCAGCCTTGGAAGGTTATCCGTTTGGCAGAAATTATGCTGAACAAGGCAGAAGCGGCATATGAATTAGGCTTGTTGAAATCCAATGAAGCCTTGGAAACGGAAGCTTTTACCTATATCGCCAAGGTCCGTGATCGCGCTGGTGCTAAACCTTACGCATACAACCCTACAGCTGCCAACATCAATAAATATGGTTATCCATTGGATGGCAACCTGCAGTTTATCCGAGAGGAAAGAGAACGGGAGCTATGCTTTGAAAACCATCACTGGTGGGATATCAAAAGATGGAGAATTGCGGATGTGGAACTGAACAATTTCGTGCCGAATTCACTCATGCCTTATTTGGTATTGGATGAGTTGAAATACAAGCCAAACGGCGAAAGGATCAATTCTTACATCTTTATCAAAGAAAGAGAGCCTTGGAACAAGACCTTCAATTTTGAGAAGAAATGGTATTACGAACCACTTCCAGGGGGAGAGTTGAACAAGAATCCAAATTTATATCCTCAGAATCCTATTTATTAATCTAATGAGAATGACAATGAAAAAGATATTCTTACTATTCACGGTGCTCCCTGTCCTTTTGCTGAGTTCCTGTGCAGATATCGATAATTTTGAAGCGCCCAATGCCACCCTTTCTGGAAAGGTATTGGACAAAACTACGGGGCAGCCCTTTTTAACTGGGCCTGGGGAATTTGCCATCCGTCTCTTGGAGACCAGTTATGGCGAGAACCCTGCTCCCCAAGACCTTGCCGTGAAGCAGGATGGATCCTTTATCAACAATAAACTGTTTTCCGCGACTTACTCCATGCAACCTTATGCTGGGGCATTTTGGCCAGCAGATATTGTTACAGATTTCAAACTGAGTGGATCCGGTAACCAAGACTTCAATGTGACCCCATATCTGAAGATAAAAAATGCAAAATTTGTATTGAAGGAAGGAAATAAAATTGATGTTTCCTGTACCTTGGAGGCCCCAATTCCTCAAGGATTGCCTCAGGTGATCGAGGTGCGTCCATTCCTGAGCTTGACGCCATATTGTGGTGCTGGTAGCCGCATCGAGGCCTATTACAAAGATGAATTTAGGATTCTGATCAATAAAAACTGGGAAGAAATCGGTAATATGTCTAATGGTATTGGCAAAGAAACCTATACCATCAATGATATACCTTTGAAATCCGGATACACCTATTACTTCCGTATGGGAGCAAAAGTTCGTGATACATTTGAAAAGTTCAACTATTCAGAAGTAGTTGAAATAAAGGTCCCTTAAGGACAGAATGGATTAATTAATAATTGCTAATCAATAAAATTACATGCTATGACATTTAATGTGAAAAGACTAAACATGGTCCTGCTAGCCCTAATCATTGGGATGTTCAGTGCCTGTTCGAAGACAACGACCAATCAAGAAAAGGAAGAACCCGAAAAACCTAATCCCGTAGATTCCACAGATGGATACGACACTTCAGGTTTATTGTACCCGAAGTATGAAGGATTGGTGATGGCGGGTTACCAAGGCTGGTTCAATGCGGAAGGTGATGGCGCCAATAGAGGCTGGTATCATTATCAGGGCGACAACAATGTTTTCGAACCTGGGGTGACCAAGGTGGATTTCTGGCCAGACATGACCGAATATACCAAGAAGTATAAATCTCCTTTCAAATTTGCCGACGGATCCGATGCCTATCTATTCAGTTCCAATGACGAAGAAACCATTGATCTACATTTTAAATGGATGAAGGATTATGGAATCGATGGTGTCCACATGCAGCGCTTCCTGGGAGAGGTAAAACCAAGCAACCCTTCTGGCAAAGCCCATTTCAACAAGGTCTTGACCAGTGCATTGAAAGCCGCCAAAAAATATGGTCGTGCCATCAGCATCATGTATGACCTGAGCGGATCTGTGCCTCAAGACTTTGCAGCCTTGGAACAAGATTGGAAGGAATTGGTAGAAACCCATAAACTTTATGACAAAGAGGCCAATCCAACTTACCTGTGGCATAATGGCAAACCGCTGATGTCCATTTGGGGAGTAGGCTTTAGTGACGATCGTCAATATAGCATTCAGGATGTAGATAAACTCGTAGATAAACTGAAGGCTGGTGAGAAGAAAGTATCCATTATGCTAGGTATTCCTTACTACTGGCGTACGTTAGATAGAGATACGGAACCAGACCCAGCACTACATGCCTTGATCAAAAAAGCAGATATCATCATGCCATGGGCAGTTGGCCGTTACAAAATGGAAGATTTCAACCCTAATATTGTACGAGAGGATATGCAATGGGCCGCGCAGAATAAGGTCGATTATGTGCCACTGGTTTTCCCAGGTTTTAGTTGGGGGAATTTGCAGAAAAAGCCTGAACTCTATTATCAGATCCCAAGATTGAAGGGTGATTTCATCTGGAAGCAGATGTCGAATGCAATTTCAGCAGGAGCTATGTCTCTGTATGTTGCAATGTTTGATGAAATCGATGAAGGTACGGCCATTTTTAAATCTGCAAGAGAAAAGGATACGCCACTAAATGGTGACAAATTCAGGTTTGTCGGCATTGAAAACGACCTGCCAACGGATCATTACCTATGGTTGACAGGAGAGTCCGCAAAATGGATCAAAGGTGGAACCGGTTACACCGCTGAAAGACCTGTAAGACCTTAGATTTTTACTGAGAATAGCTGGTTTGTTAGTTATTATATAGATGGTTGGAAAGCGAGCGCAATGCTCGCTTTTCTTTTTTCTAGCCTATTTAATTTATCAAAAAAGCCTAATCAAATTATATAAATGTGTCAGCTATTGAAGGCTTAATATAATAAAATAATCTTTTGAAAGCTCTAATTTCATACTTGTATCCAATCCATGGTACACTAATCGCACTGATATGAAAG
Source organism: Sphingobacterium sp. NPDC055346 (assembly GCF_053645235.1). Classification (NCBI taxonomy): domain Bacteria; kingdom Pseudomonadati; phylum Bacteroidota; class Sphingobacteriia; order Sphingobacteriales; family Sphingobacteriaceae; genus Sphingobacterium; species Sphingobacterium sp. NPDC055346. Next base: position 788,288 of record NZ_JBSHMI010000001.1, on the reverse strand, counting down.
CTTTAAAAATTATGCAGCCCAAGCTTTGGGTATTCCTGATGTTGCCCATGTTGCTGCAACTGATGTCTTGCTCCAAAGATTCCAATGCAAGTCCGGATAATCAAGTCCAACCTGACCTACAGCTGGGCTTCGACACCAGTTTTGCCACCTTTGGAGACTATGTAAAAAATGAGGATAAGGTATATGTGGACAAGAACCTAAGACAGGTAGAAAAGAGTAAGGCGGTCTACTACCTAAAAAGGGATTTGCTGGGTAGGGACATCGTTCCTAATGATGACGAGACCGGCAATTACTGGGAAGACCGCAAATATTTCAAGGGGACACCGGTTCTGCTTTTCTTTTACGAATACTACCGCGTAGATAACAATCAATTGCATTTTGCCGTAAATGTTTCCGAGCTTGAAAACACCAATACCTACATGTTTCATGGCAAAGCCCTTTGGGCGTCCCATGATAAACCCCTGGCACAGGGAGCTTACTCCATTGGCGAATTGGACGGAGACTTTACCGTTTACAACCCCAATGGTTCTGTAAAGGACCAATTTGGCTTTGATCGCGGCCGCAAATATTCCAACATGCAAAAAGCCGAAGACGTCTACAAACCCCTAGTAGGTAAGTGGGAAGCCATAGCGGCGCAGGACGGAAATTTTAAAATGGTAAGCCAAGTCTATGAGTTAAATTCGAATGGATCTATCAATTTCTATCCGATTACCTATCTTGGATCAGGTGGAGCAACCCCAGGATGGAGACCAGTGGACGGGGAAACCATCAAGACCTTAGGATCTTGGAAATATACCGGTCAAAGTTCAAATTCAGGAACCATGGAATTGTTCTTTAAGGGAAATTCCATCATGAAAGGAACGCTCAATATTGTTTCTGGAACTCAATTTAAACTGAAGCCTACCTGGGTGGATGACCATTTTAAAAATGAGAATTCCTTCAAGGAATTAACCTTCAATAAGAAGTAAATAAAAGGCGGTATTGCTAAGCCTTTTTTTGTCAAAAAATAGGGGTTTCATTCGAGGCATATTCGAGAGATGTTCGAGAAACATCTGAGATTGGGAATGTCCAGTTCGAGCGTGTCTCGAATGTGTCTCGAATGAGTCTCGAATATGTCTCGAATGAGTCCCAAAAAATGAAACTAATTTTCCCAAAAGATTAGCAAATTAGCAGTTTTCAGTTTTCTTTTTTAGCATTCCCTTTCAAAATCAGAATTCTAGCGCGATAAATCAGCTTTTTGTTGATATATAGGTGGTTATGGTTTTAGCAGTTAGGGGTATGTATAATATTTAGTTTAAAATTAAATTAATTTCATTATTAAAACAACCGATTGCATAAAATACGCAAACGTTTGAGTGCGGGTAATATTTTAGCAACATTAATTTAATAATTATTTTAAACCAATCTAAACTTTATAATAATAACTGTTAATAATGAAAAAAAGGTTTACTAAGCAATTATTAGTAAACAAATCTTACCACTTAGCTACAGCTCTTATACTCGGAATCACCATGCCGAATTATGGATTTGCCACAACGCCTAAGTTTGACGTAAGCCCTTTGTTTGCTCAAAATCAAGAAACTGTAAATGGTACGGTTTCGGATGAAAACGGACCACTAGCTGGAGCCACCGTAACACTGAAGAACAATTCCAGAGTTGCGACTTCAACAGATGAAAACGGTAGGTTTTCAATCCAAGTACCCCTCGGAGAGACGTTAGTCTTTACTGCAATAGGCTATGCAAGCCAAGAAAAAGTAGTAGAGTCGACTACCCTCAATGTACAATTAAGCTCTTCTAACCAAGATATTGACGAGGTTGTCGTGGTTGCTTTTGGTACCCAAAAGAAAGTGAACTTAACAGGTTCGGTAGCTTCCGTAACGCCAAAACAATTAGCGGAGCGCCCAGTAACCTCATTACAGAATGCATTGCAAGGGGTTTCGCCAGGTATTACGGTTATCAGTAGACCAATGGCTCCTAAAAAAGGTAACAATGCGACCTTAACCGTCCGCGGACGTTCAAACCTAGGTTCTCCAGGACCGATGTACATCATCGATGGTATCCCTGCATCAGGAGCGGAATTTGCAGCAATCAGCCCTGCAGATATCAGCAGCATGTCGGTGTTGAAAGATGCAGCATCAGCTTCTCTTTATGGTTCCCGTGCAGCAAACGGCGTTATCTTGGTAACGACAAAACGTGGTGGCGGTGAACGTGCTATCATCGGATTTTCCGCAAACCAAGGTTGGCAAAGCACGACTTTCCTGCCAAACTTTGCTAATTCATTGGAATATATCGAACTGTACAACCGTGCGATGAAAAATGCCGGCAAGCAAACGATCTTTACCGATGATATCATTGAAAAATATAGATCAGGTTCTGATAAGGACATGTATCCGAATACCAATTGGTTTGACGAGATCATAGACCAATCTGCTCCACAAAGAGATGTTAACTTAAATGTCAATGCGCCAGGAAAATTGGCCAACTACTATTTAGGCTTAAATTATTTCGATCAAAACTCTATCGTTCCCGGAATGAAACAGGACCGTATCAACATCAAGTTGAATACGCAGAGTGACGTGATTGAAAACCTATTGAAAATTGGAACCAATATCTCTTTCTTAAAACAGGATTATGACCGTCAAGGTGGTGAAATCAGTTGGGTTGAAATGGGTAGAGCATTGCCTATGACGGTAATGCAGCAGTCCAATGGGGAGTATGGAACCATTTCAAATGGTGTAACCAATGCAACCATCGCAAAGAACAACCAATTGAGAAATATCCAAGAAGCTGGACAGGGAAGAAACAGGGACAATTACTTGCAATTGGCAGGTAATGCCTCTTTGACTCCATTTGAAGGTTTCTCATTGGATGGATTGGTATCCTTGAAATATACAAATACCAATAGCTGGGATTTCATCAATAGACTGGATCCATTGACGGACTTCTTAACGCAAAAGCCTTTACCGTCTACAGCAGTTCCTATCAATGAGATGAAAGAATACTGGGGTAAACGTGAAGAATTATTGCTTCAGGCATTGGCAAATTATGAAAGACGTTTTGATGATCACTATGGTAAGATTACTGCCGGTGTCACCCAAGAGTCTAACACATATAGAGAAGCATTCTTAGGTCGTAAAAACTTTGTGAACAACGATCTAGAAACTATCATCAATGGTTCTTCCGCACAGACTGACGTAAGTAGCGATGGAACCGGACTAGCGAATAGAACGATTCAAGATGAGTGGTCTATCCGTTCATTCTTTGGTCGTTTCAACTATAACTATCAAGAGAAATACCTATTCGAAGCAAACGCTCGTATAGATTATTCTTCACGCTTTGCACCAGAGGTACGTAGAGCAGTGTTCCCTTCTATTTCAGCAGGATGGAGTATTGATAAGGAGCAGTTTATGCAAAACGTGAACTGGATTGATGCCTTGAAATTAAGAGGTTCATGGGGTTCATTGGGTAACCAAGATGCGGTTGCAATCGGTAACTACTTCAACTTGATCAGGATCAGTTCACTATACAGCTTTGATGGTGTGCCGGTGGACGGTGCTTTACAGACAGCAGCGGTAAACAGAGGTGCCCTTTGGGAAAAAGTATATCAATCAAACGTTGGTTTGGACGCTACTTTATTCAATGGCAAGGTTAATTTGACTGCTGAATACTATATCAAGAACACAAAAGGAATCTTGTTGCAACCTACATTCTTGGCTACTTCAGGATGGGGAACAGCAGCTTACTTTAACCAAGGTGAAACCAAGAACAAAGGTATTGAGGTTATTGCCACTTATAATGGACAAGTTGGCGAGGAGTTCAAATACTCGATCTCAGGAAACATCTCTAAGATCAAGAACGAAATCATTAACCTAGGTACAGGTAGAGATGAAATCGTGAGTGGTTATTACATCAACCGCGTTGGTGGATCAGTTGGTGATTACTATGGTTATAAATCAGCAGGTCTATTCACCTCTCAGGAGGAAATCGATAACCACCCTAGCCAAAAAAGTATTGCTGGTAACTCCAAGATTGGAGACATCAAATATGTAGACGTGAATGGTGATGGTGTATTAGATCCGAAAGACAGAACGATCTTAGGTAATGATGTACCTTGGTTCAACTACGGTTTTGCCGTGAATGCATCATACAAAGGATTTGACCTGAACGTACTTACCTACGGTGTAGGAGGTGTGAAAACATACTTTGAGCAAGAGGCTGCACATCCTTTCTTCAACGGTGGTAACATCAAAAAAGAATGGTTGCAAGGTTGGACAGAGGAGAACAACTCGGCATCTGCGCCATTCCCTCGTATCACATTAACGGGTGATGCTCAGCAAAACTATATCACTTCAGATTTCTGGTTGTTCAGTGGAAATTACTTCAGGATCCGTGCCATTACCTTAGGTTATACGTTCGACAAGAAATTGATCGAAAAGGCAAAAATGTCTAACCTAAGATTGTTTGCGTCCTCAAATAATCCATTTACGTTCATGGCGGATAAGAGATTATCAGATTATGATCCAGAAACAGGTTCAGGAAGAGCGAGCTTCTTAGGGGTGAAAACTTTCTCTATCGGTTTGAATGCTAATTTTTAACCAGCAACTATTAATAGAAAAATGAAAAGATTTATATATATCGGTCTATTTGCAGCCCTTACTTTAACATCCTGTAAGGATGAATTCTTGGAAAGGATTCCATTGAATTCCGTATCGGAAGAGACCTTTTGGAAAACTGAAAATGATGTTTACCTAGCGGTAAACGGAATATACGCAACATTGCCAGGGGATGGCATCATCTACGAGGATGGAGCATCAGATATTGCGCATGCACAATACCCTTGGGAGAGCACTGCTACGTCCGTTTCTTCAGGAATCGTAAGTACAGCCTTGAACGCAGGTTGGGATTATGAGACCGTTCGTAAGACCAACTATTTCTTGGAGAATGTGGACAAGGCTACCATGGACGAGACCTTAAAGAACCGTTTTAAAGCTGAGGTTCGTTTTATGCGTGCTTACCGCTATTTTAATATGGCTAGCAAGTTTGGCGGAGTTCCATTGATTACAAAGGTTTTGGGCTTTGCGGAAGAGGAACTGAACGTTCCTACATCTTCCAAAGATGAGGTAATCTCTTTTGTGTTGAAAGAATTGGATGAGGTTGCAAAAATCCTTCCTACTTCTTATTCTGGTGGTAAATCCAATGAGAAAGGAAGAATTACAAAAGGTGCAGCTTTGGCCTTGAAATCAAGAATTCTCCTGAATGAAGCGAAGTATGCGGAAGCTGCTGCAGCGGCACAGGAAGTAATGGGTCTAGGTTATCAATTATTCAAGACTTCGCAAGAAGCTGAGGTTGACCAAAAAGACGATTACAGTAAGTTGGTGGATTTCGCTAATGCAGCAGAACAAGAGAAATTCAGATTGGCTTTGCGTAGCTATGAGGGGATTTTCCATCAAGCTAATGAAGGTAATTCGGAAGTTATCCTGGAAAGACAATATATCCAACAGGCACAGCCAAACTATTTAAACACCTATCTATTAGAAGGTGGAGTAGGTGGATGGAGTTCCTTAACGCCGACACAGGAGCTGGTGAACAGTTACCAGAACTTCAAGACTGGGGAAGCAGTTACTGCACCGAGTAACCAAGAGCGTGCTCAACGATATGCAGACAAGGACAAAACAGCTTTCCTTCAGGAATACAAAAACAGGGATCCTCGTTTCTATGCATCCATTCTATTTGAAACAGCGCCTTGGAATGCTTTGACCATCGATGGTGGATATAAGTACTCGTGGGTGGATGGAGCGAGCAATATGTCCAAAACGGGCTATAACTTTAGGAAAATGGTGGATACGAAGGCGAATAGGGATAACCTGGATAACCATGCAAACGTGATCTTGATCCGTTATGCTGAAGTTCTTTTGAACTACGCAGAGGCGAAAAATGAGGCTACTGGACCAGATGCAACGGTTTATGCTTCCATTGACCAGATCCGTGAGCGTGCGGGAATGCCAAAGCTAGACCGTACAAAATACGCTAGCAAGGAAGCCCTTAGGAACGCAATCCGTCAGGAAAGAAAAGTGGAGTTAGCATTGGAGGGTATGCGTTATTTGGATATTCGTCGTTGGAAAACTGCACCTGATGTGATGAAGAATATCTATAACCTGAAAAACTCATTGGCGCAAGAGCGTATCTGGGACAATAAATTGTATTTGATGCCTGTACCTCAGGGTCAAATGGACTTGTCTTACGGCGTACTTGTTCAAAACCCAGGTTACTAAGAGTAGTCAATAATAGTTAATCAATAAATAATGCAAAAGAGGTGTCCGAATGGGCGCCTCTTTTTTTGTTGTGTATCGGTAAAAGTTTATCCAATAGCTATTAATTTATCCAATATGAATGGGGTTTAAAATCGAGTCCATAGCCTATCGAAAATCCCAATATTTATGCGCATTGCTTTTCTATCTTTTATTTGTCGATTCTCAAGCGATATATGGATAGCAGTTTGAACATCTAAATTTTTAATATTAAAAACCAACATGTGAATCATTGTCCTAAATAAAAAAAGTAAAATAATTTTAAGTCAATATATGTTTAAACGTGTATGTTTCAAAATGTCATCTGAGTGTACTTGTGGTGCACATTTTTGCGTTTTTCTGAAAGGAAAAATTTGCTATGATTCGGGTGTTGCAATTTTCGTTTAACATCTTTTGGTAAGATTCTTGTGACAAGAAAGGCTGGTAAAATTTTACGACTTAATAATTTTGAGCCTATATTTTTATTGAACTTATAATAAAGGGCCTCAAAATTCGTCTAAATAATAATGTATTGTATTGCTAACAAGAATTCTTAACATGAAAAAAACTATTTTTTCTTTACTATTATTTGCAGTTTGTGGTTTTAAATCAGCGCAAGCACAATTCTCTCGTCCGATTAGTGTTGGTGTTGGAGCGGGGCCTACGATCAATCTGACCGACTTGGCGAATGTCGAAACTAATTTAGCGGGTCATATTGATGTGGATGGATTGATTACTCCCTTTATTTCGGCCGGTATTCATGCAGAAAAAGGTGCTTTAGGAGGGAATGGTTATGCCAGTACTTTTAAGAATGACTACTATGCATTTAATGCGAATGCGAAGGTTAGGATTGGTCAATTTATGAACCTACCGGATAATTATAGCTATTATAATCTCCAATCAGATCCTTTCCACAAAATCCTTGCAAACATCTATTTAGGTGCCGGTGCTGGAGTGGTGAAAAACAACATTAAAAACAACATTGATCCTAATTATGCAAATGCTGTTGTTGGGCAGGGTGGTGAAATTTCACAGGATCTGGATGGTTTCCAATTTGTGGTTCCCATCAACCTAGGGGTTGATTTTCCAATTGGAAGAGGCTTGTATGGTCCGCAATGGGCAATCAACTTGAACTACCAACATACGATCACGACCAAAGACAATCTGGACGGTGTGATCAACAGTAAACAAGATCACTATAGCTATATCTCAATAGGGGTTAAATATGCTTTGTTTCAGCGTAAATAAGCATTCCTAAATCAATCATTTTCAACTACTATAAAATTAAACAATGGAAAGTATGAATAGCGTATTCCTAAATCGAATATATACTGCAGCTTGCTTATTGCTTGTTTTTGCTATTACAGGCTGTAACTCTTCAAACAATTTTTACAAAGCCCCAAAAGTATCTGCATTCCGTGGCGGAAAATTGCCAGCTCCTCCGGGGATGGTGTATATCCCTTCGGGAACAATCTTGTTCAAAGGTTCTTTGGACAGCGGAAATGTGGGCAAGAACGTCAGTTTGAGTGCCTTTTTTATCGATGAGACTGAAGTTACCAACAAGCAATATCGCCAGTTCGTAAACTGGGTAGCGGATTCGATCGCAATTACTGATTATTTGCAGGATGACCAGTATTTTCTGGATATCGCAAGTGAAAGTGGCGAAGGAAGGCGAATTAACTGGAAAAAGGTAAGGAGTATTTCTCCTATTTGGATGAGTTCAGATCCTACCATCGCCGAGCGCATTGCTCCCATGTTGGAGATGAAAGGTTCGACGAGGGCCTTGAATCCGGAAGTGATCAAATACCGTTTCTCCTTTTTGAAGACCAAAGGCAACCTGAAAAAAGAATATGTGACCGATACAGTTTCGGTAGTTACAGCTGAAGACATTTGGTCGAGAGACTTTCCAAATGCCCAATTAACCTCCCTAGATGCCAATTATTTCACCCACCAATCTTTTGATTATTATCCCGTAGTCGGCGTTTCATGGAGACAGGCTCGTGCCTATTCGGATTGGAGAGGTAAGGAAATGATGGCCAACCTGATGAAAAACTCCTACTTGAGCGGTTACCAACTGACATTCAGTCTTCCTACGGAAGCCCAGTGGCAATACGCTGCGGAAGGTAAAATCGACCCTCGAGATACGATTGCAGGAACGAAAATGACTATTGATGGTAATGATGGAAAAGAGAAACTGGCTGTGAACTATAAACAGGGTGAGGGTACCTATTCTAGGGATGGTGCAACATTTACCTTGCCGGTTAAATCTTATACGCCTAATAAATTCGGTGTGTACAACATGGCTGGTAATGTTTCAGAATGGACCCTGGATGCATATTCGCCTTCGGCTGTTGCGTTTGTGAACGACCTGAACCCAGTATTGCTTTATGATGCTGATGAACAGGATGCCGATGCATTGAAGAGAAAAGTTGTTCGTGGTGGATCTTGGAAAGACAATGGTGAGCAATTGAACAGCGAAACCAGAAACTATTCAGTGGATTATGAACCACATTCATATATAGGGTTTAGATGTGTGATGTCGGCATTCGAGTTGCCGACAGTACAGAGCAAGACCCGTAAATATTAACATCAATCTGTGAACGATTTAAAGATTATTAAAATGAAAAATTGGATGATGGTAGTGGCCATGGCGTTTGGAATATCTCCAATAATGGCACAAAGTATCGATACGATACCTGATAGCACCGTAATTAACCAGACAGTAATCCAAATGCGGGATGATTCTACGATGCAAGTACCGCAGGGAGAGATCCTGTCTGACACGATACCGACTACAGATGGCTTTTACCAAGTGAACAACTTGGAAGATGCTGTCCCTTTTGCCTATCCGGAGGTAAACCTGAAGAACATCAGGTTTTACAAAAGGGTATGGCGGGATATTGACCTGAAGGATGAACGTAACTTTATCTATGCCGTTCCTGGGAATTCCTTGATGGAAGTGATCATGAAAGGTATAGAAACAGGTAAACTGACGCCGTACAACCCTGAGGATGATTCCTTCAAAGGGAAGCTTTCGGCAAGTGAGGGTATGGCAAGGTTTGCCGATTCGGTATTGGTGCCAATCTTTGATGATGAAGGTAACCAGATTGATTCAAGGATGACCTTGAATGAATTTAATCCGGAACGTGTAACCAAATTCAGGATCAAGGAGGACATCTTCTTTGATAAACAGCGTGGTCGCCTAGAAACTAGGATCATTGGTGTTGCTCCATTGATGGACATTACCACTTCTTCGGAATTGGCGACTTCGGTAGGTTCTACACCAGCTTTCTGGTTGTATTTCCCTCAGTTGCGCTATAGTCTAGTCAAAGTTGATATTTCTGACCCCGACCGTGGCCTTTATGATATGACCATGGACGACCTGTTTGTACAGCGTAAGTTTGCCAGCAAGATTGTCCGTGAATCTTCTCCAGGCATGTTGCAACAGGCAACCTTTGCGGGAACGGACAGTTTGCAAACCGATAACTCCCAAGTGCTGGAAGACAAGCTCGACTCTTATAAAAAGAAATTGTGGACTACGCCTAAAGGTGTGAAAGCCGAAAACCTGGAAGGTCATGAACAAGACCTGAAGATTGAGGAAGAGCAGAAGAGACAAAAGGAATTGATGGAGCAGCAGCACCAACAAAGACAAAACCAACAGCAGCAACAAAGTGAGCAGCAGTTGGAGGAATTGTTGAAACAGAGTGAGCAGAACAATCAAGAAACCGAAAGTGGTACCGAGGAAGGCAGCACGGAGGAAGGCTCCTCCACGGAAGAAGGAAGTTATAACGAAGAAAGTCAATTTTAGAATCCAATAAACATCCCACTTATACAGGGTTAGCAAAATTTACATTATGAGTAGAAAGAAAGACAATTCAAGATGGCTACATGTTGCCATTTCTTGGGGAGCAAGTATCGTAATTATCGGTGTATTATTTAAAATCCTTCATCTAGGAGGGTCATGGGCAAATTACATGATCGGATTAGGTCTGACGGTGGAAGCAATTCTATTCTTTTTGATGGGTTTCAATCCTCCACCTCAAGAACCAGATTGGTCAAGAGTGTATCCTGAATTGGATGAAAAGTTTCAAGGTGAATTGCCGGTGCGATCTGCACAGGTGGTGAATGCTCCGCAAGGACCTTCTGCAACTGCAGCCTTGGATAAAATGTTCGCAGATGCAAATATTGAACCTGCTACCATTGAGAACCTTGGAAGAGGTTTGCGCGATTTTGGTGAAAAGGTGTCTGCCATCAACAGGATCAGCGATGTTTCCCTGGCTACGGATGAGTTTACCCAGAAGTTGAGATCTGCGACCAGCAAATTTGACAACTTAGGTGTAGCTTTCGAGAAAGCTTCTGCTAACCTGGTAGCCATGGCTAATACCAACACGGATACAACCGGCTATCATGAGCAAGTACAGAACCTGACTTCCAACTTGCGCCAGCTGAATACGATGTATGAAAAAGAACTTCGTGATTCGGCTTCTCACTTGCAGTCGATGAACCATTTCTACGAGAATTTAAGTTTTACAATGAAAAACTTCAATGAATCTTTGGATGATTCCAAAGCTTTCAAAGACGAGGTAAACAAATTAGCGAAAAACCTCAACGCACTGAATGCCGTGTATGGCAATATGTTGAGCGCTATGAACCAGCCTCGAGTGTAATTCATCCAAGTAAAATTTTAAAAAAGAAATATGGCATTAGGAAGAGAGACGCCAAGGCAACGGATGATAAACATTCTTTATCTCGTGTTACTTGCCTTGCTCGCATTAAATGTACCCGATTCAATATTGGATGCCTTTAAGAATATCAATAACAGTTTGGAGACTTCAAAATCCAACGTAAATAACTCTGTCCAGCAATTGTTCGCAGCATTTGAAAGCACCAAGTTAAAGGATGAACCCGGTAGGGCAAAACCTATTTACGATAAGGCTAAGAATGCACAGGCAATTATCAACGACTTAAACCAGTACATCAACGGTATCAAAGAGGAGTTCGTAAAACAAGGTGGCGGCTATGATGAAAAAACCGGTGACCTGAAGATGCGCGAGAATGAAGATATCGCCCCTAGTTTGATGATCAACCAGAAAAAAGGGGAAGAACTGAAAGAGAAGATCAACAGTACCCGTTCTAAGTTATTGGCGCTATTGACTCCGGAAGAACAGAAATCTGTTTCTTTCTCTCTGGAAGCCAGTGACCCTGAAAAAGCAGTGAACGGAAAGCGCAAATGGGAAGAGATCAACTTTGGAAGTGGTACACCCTTGACGGCAGCCATGACCATTTTGACGAAGATCCAAACGGATGCACAAAATGCGGAGTCTGATGTGGTGAAATTGATCTTAGGGAAAATGGATCAGGCGGTAGTGAACTTGGATAAGTTTGCTGCGGTAGCTGTAGCTCCTACTTCTTACTTGGTTCAAGGCCAACCTTATTCAGCTGAAGTCTTCTTGACGGCTTCGGATTCCAAGTCGCAACCGGCAATTTCGGTAAATGGAAATAATCTGGAGGTAGTGGATGGAAAAGGTGTTTACCGTGTTCCTACGAATCAGGAAGGGATCTTTACTTGGTCAGGTGTGATCAAGGTGAAGCAGACTGATGGTTCGATCAAGGAATACCGGACCCCTCAACAGACTTATCAGGTATCAAGACCATCTGCTGTGGTATCGCCAGATAAAATGAACGTACTATATATTGGAGTAACTAACCCTATTTCGGTTTCAGCTCCAGGTACTCCGACCAATAAGATCAAGGTCAGCATGGCTGGAGGTAGCATCAGTGGTTCGGGTGGAAAATACAATGTAAAGGTGAGTTCTCCGGGGACAGCAAGGATTTCTGTTTCTGCTGAGGTTGCTCCTGGAAAAACCCAGACCTTGAGTACAACGGATTTCCGTGTGAAAAGAATTCCAGATCCAATTGCGCAGTTTGCAGGTAAAACGGGCGGTGCAATGGCAACTGTGGCCATCAAAGCTCAGAATGCTATCTTCGCTAAACTGGATAACTTCGATTTTGATGCTTCTTTTAGAGTAACAAAATTCTCATTGATCATTGCTAAACCACGTGCAGATGCCATTGTCCTTTCTACTTCAGGAGGGAAATTGAGTTCTGCCATGAAATCAGCTTTGAATGGTATCACCCCAGGTTCCCGCGTTATTTTTGATAATATAATTGCCGTAGGACCAGATGGTACCCCAAGACAATTGAATGCAGTAGCTTTAACAGCTAACTAACATAAACAAAGATGCCCGAGATTATCGGGCATCTTTGTTTTATACGCTGTTTAGTTGCTATTGATAGATCTAAATTCATTCGGGCTATTTCCAACGGCATTCTTGAAAAACCGGGAAAAGTGCTGAGGATACTTAAAGCCTAGATCGTAGGCGATCTCATTGATGCTCTTATTTCGATCAAACAATAGATCTTTTGCTTCCTTGATCAACTTCTGATGTATATATTCTTGTGGAGATTTACCTGTTTCTTTTTTGATCAGGTCCCCGAAGTAATTTGCGGATAGATGTAATTGATCAGCGCAAAAGGATACGGAAGGCATTCCCAAGAGTTTTGGTTTATCAGAGTGAAAGTACTCATCCAAGAGCTCTTCAAAGCGATGCAAGATTCCCTTGTTGACATGTTCCCTTGTGATAAATTGGCGGTCATAGAAGCGCTCGCAGTAATTTAAGAACAATTCGATATTGGACACGATGAGCTGTTTGCTATGCTTGTCCATATTCTGCTCCAGTTCATATTCTATTTTAGAAAAACAGTCCAAGATGATATTTCTTTCCTTTTCAGATAGGTGCAATGCTTCATTCACGGCATAGGAGAAGAAATGTAATTCCTTCATGCGTTTAGCTAGACTTGTACCAGCCAACAGGTCGGGATGAAAGGCAAGGGCATATCCCTGAGGTTTATAGGCTTCAGTTCCATTCTCGCCGATGACTTGGCCCGGTGAAATAAAAATCAAGGTACCTTCCTCATAATCGTAGTTTTCAAGACCATAACGCAGATCGCCACATTTGATCTTTTTCAGGAAAACTAAATAAAAGTCATACCTCATTTTTCGTAAGGTCCTAACATCAGCTTTATCCAGGTCAATTACACTGACCAACGGATGTAAGGTTTTGTTATTATTGAAAGCGTTGTATTCGCTGATATGGTCAAAGATTAGAATGTCCTGCATAGCTACCATGTTTTTCTATTCGAAAATAACAATCCTAGGATGATTTAGTTCAAGGTAGCTATTCAATCAGTAAAAATGGTATTAAAAACCGTAGTAGATATAATGTGTATAGGCGAGGAGGATAAATTATGTTATTTTTAATTGACTGTTATACATCATACTGATATAGTACAAGCGATATACATGGAAAGAGTTAGATTTTGGAATAAGGTTCTGGTCCTTTGCTTTTCGTTGGTTTGGTTAATCAACGGATTATTCTGTAAGGTATTGAACCTGGTACCGAGGCATCAACAGATCGTCGCTGAGATCTTGGGAGAGACCTATGCAAGACCTCTGACTATTGCTATCGGAATTTCTGAAGTGTTCATGGCTATCTGGATAATTTCAAGGAAATATAGCCGGCTGAGTGCTATTGCCCAGATCCTTTTGATTGTAAGCATGAATATCATGGAGTTTGTTCTTGCAGCCCATTTGTTGCTCTGGGGCAGGTTCAACATTGTCTTTGCATGCTGTTTGGCAGCATTGATTTACTACCAGGAATTTGTTCTGCAAGCAGGTTTAGAAAGGAGTAACCGAATTGCTTAACTTCCAAAATCATCCCTTTGCGGTTGAAGCTTATTTTGAGAGCTCAACGATCCTGACCTTTGCCGTTGCTAAAGAAGAATTGGAAAAATATGTTCCTAAGCCATTGACACTGGATCTATATGAAGATAAATGGGGCTTTTTGACGATAGCAATGGTCAAGACCAAGGATCTCAGACCAAAGGGATTTCCCAAGTTTCTAGGGAATGATTTCTTTCTGATAGGCTATAGAATCTTTGTAAGATATCAGACCAGTACCGGTAAAAACCTGCGCGGTCTCTATATCCTTAAATCTGAAACCAATAAATTGAAAATGGAGCTCTTAGGCAATCTCTTTACCCGTTATGCTTATACCACCACTGATATTTCACAAAAAATAGAAGGTCATCAAGTTGAAATACAATCCGATAAATCAAAATTTACCCTGCTGTATTCAAGAAAAACTGATGGCGAGATGAAACTCCCCGTCAACTCTGTATTTCCCTCATGGAAAGAAGCTCGACGTTTTGTAGGGCCATTACCCTTTACATTTGAGATCGATCAAACAAAGAACCAAGTTTTGATAATTGAAGGCGTGAGGGAGAACTGGACTGCTCAACCCATTGAATTAATCACTGCCGATTTTGATTTCATTGATCGTTTTAACTTTCAGCATATTCAACTCTCTAATGCCTTTGAGATCCGTGATGTTCCATATTATTGGAAGAAAGGAGTATTTGATCCATGCTAACAAGGACAAATTTTCAAGGAGTTTGGAATATCGTACGCTTTAACTGGCATCAATACTTCATATTATTTGTTGTCGCTCTGCTGTTGCTTATATGGGGGGCAATGAGCAGTGGAATGCTACAGCTTATTATCTATGTTCTTGTTCTCCTTTCATTCGCACAGGTTTTGGTCACTTTAATGGTTTCCTACTATGTATACGATCTTTCCGGCCTATATGAATTAAAACAGGTTGGTGATCTAAATTGCTTGAAGGTCCTAAACATCAGTGCTGGATTTGATGAGACCAGTGACATCCTGAAGCAGCAATTCCCCGGCATTATCTTGCAGAAGGCGGATTTCTATGACCCATTACAACATACCGAGATCTCCATAAAGAGGGCGAGGAAGGCTTATCCATCCAGTCAAGATACACTGATAGTCAAGACAGAAGAACTTCCTTTTGCAGAGGCTTCCTTTGATAAGGTTATCTGCATCTTTTCCGCACATGAGATCAGGAATGTGAATGAGCGGATAGCCTTTCTGAAAGAGTTAGCAAGGGTTTGTGATGCTAGGGGTGAAATTATTATTATGGAGCATTTAAGGGATGTTCCAAACTTTTTGGCCTATAACATCGGATTTATGCACTTTTATCCGAAAAGCAATTGGGAGACCTGCTTTGCCACTGCTGGATTAAAGGTGACGGAAGAACTGAAAACAACTAAATTTGTCTCCATATTTAAACTTAAACCGAATGGAACTCCAAATTGAGATTATTGGTTACTTATTGATACTCTTATCCTGCATCCATGTCATATTCCCGAAGTACTTTGGCTGGAAGGAAGACCTGGCCCCTCTGCAGCAGATCAATAGATCGATGATGAAAGTGCACACCTTTTTTATTGCGCTTACAGTGTTCTTGATGGGGCTGCTTTGTGTTACATCTGCAGAAGATCTGTTACAAACTGAATTAGGAAGGAAGATTTGCTTAGGTTTAGGGCTTTTCTGGCTGATAAGGCTGTTTTTTCAATTTTTTATATACCCATCATCCTTATGGAAAGGAAGAAGATTGGAGACTGTAATCCATATTGTTGCTATTGTATTCTGGGTTTTCCTCAGTTACAGCTTTTTATGGGGATATTTTAGCAAAGGGAATTAAGAAAACAACGCTTTTATTAATTCACAGATAATTAACAACTACCTGACGTGTAATTATTTACCTAAACAACTGTTGTTCAAACAATTTTATTTTTTTCTTGCATTATTAATATTTTATTTTTGTAAACTTGTAGCTACAAAATGAAAAACATCTTTTGTTCTACTATCAGTTGACAAGATTAGGATACTTAATTAATACTGGGCATTATGGGAAGCAACAAGAAAATGAGTGAGGTTATCAGAGATTTGAACCTACAACGCAAGCTTACTTTCGCTATTATTTGTGGCGGAGCAATGGCTATGACCTTATTAATAACTACTGTTGGGCTTTTTGTTAAACAAGAAAAAACTTTAATACTTTCTGTTTTGGTGGCTGCTTCGATTTTAGTCATCCTTCCAGCGGTATTAAAGCTTATCAAACTCAATTCAATCTTAAAGTCTGGAATGGAACTTTCTAGGTCCTAATTCTAAAGATATTATTCCTGATTATTTCGGAAAAAACTAATTGGTCCAAAGCTAAGCCTTGGACCTCATTTATTTTACTCCCTTGGCATTGTGCTAAAGTATAAGGGAGTTTTACCCTCCATTATTTTCCCGTTTTTATCTGAAGGAAATAACGTCAGGTTATTATTCATGTCATCCATTTGGAAGACAAAATAATTATCTCCTTTATTTAACCCTTTAACAGGGGCAGTACCCGCATTGATTGGAATCAATAAGGTGTTATTGTCAAAATAGCTGACCTCAATTTCCGTTTCCTCGTTCAACAGGACAAAATCTTGATCTTCTGCAAAAAACAGGTTTAAACCTTTATCCATATAGGAAGGGTTAGAACCGTAAGTTGATGGGTTAGCAGTTTGGATCAAGCCTTTTCCTTTGACGGCATCAGATTTCTTCATGACCAAAGGTTGGCCAAGAAATTCTTTACTAAACTGTAAAGGAGGCGTGTCGGATTCTAACCACTCGTCATAAATGCTGACCTCAAAGGAGAATGGTTTATTCCCTTTAAAAACCAAATAAGGCTCCTCCACATGGAAATCTCCAGTTAGGCCCTTTATTTTTTCATCGATGAAAGTGGAAAATTGTGACTCATTATAATCGATGTTAATGATGCTAAGATCTTCGGGTTTATCATAGCTAAATGAAACCGTCAATGCTACGGAGTTTCCATTTTCTTGAAGGCTGATCTCTTTATTTTTAAAGATGCTGAGTTCATTTGCCCAATTCAACTCCTTGTTCTTAAGTTTTTGGAACTCCTCCGTTTTCTGAACAGATTGCTCTTCGACGGTCGATATCAAGTTCTTTTGAACGATGACCACCTGCTTTTTAATAGGGTCCACACTTATCACGGCCTTCTCTGCAACCAAGCTGGGTTGCTCACGCATAAAAAAAGTCCCAATAATGATAAAGAATATTTTTACCTCATTCATTGTATTAATCTTTGTCTTCTAAGCTGTTTAATAAGATTTCGAACATTTCATTAGCCTCCTTAAGGACCTCTTGGTTGATCTCCGTTGTACGACTAGTACGGCTCAATTTCCCTAATTTTTCAGAGATTTCTATGTATGCCATGACCGTCTTATCGCCCCATAAATAATCATAAATAAAAGCCACCCCTTTCGCGTCTGGCTCTAGGTGTGCCGCCAGATCCTTGATCCAAGAGATCATTGGCAAGATCTCCGTATAGTTTTCCGAAAACTGTAGGCCTAACAGATACCAATACCCATCTTTATAGGCTTGTCTAGCAACTATATATTTATCTTCCAAGATATCCTCAAGAAAGTCTCCATTCGTAGGAACGATATATGCCGGGACATTTTTGAGGTCCATCTTGGAATGCATCACTCTAGAGTCCCACCATTCCAGCCAGTTACTGTTTATGGTACTTGCAATGGGTCTTGCCTTTAGGAAAGCATCAAGGTCTTCTTTCGAAATCCTTACTTTGATATATAATGAACATTGTTCAGACATAATTTAGGGTTTAAATGATACCATATTTGAATAACACATAGCCAGTGCCAATTGTTAGCATCGGCAGGGCAAAAAGCATGAGGATAATACTGCCCAGATGCAATCCCCAATAAGATACAATCCTTGCAGACTGCGGTTCTGAAGCTTCATAGACCACAGGAACCTTTTCACCTACCTTATATTGAGGCGGATTGGACCTGAAGTTAGGGCTAAAGGGATAGGTCTTTTCTCCCGCTTTTATTTCCATCACAGGTTGGTACATCATCGAAGTACCCTTTTCGTCCGTGGAGCGCACTAATTTGTTCTCTATCACGACAGCACTCCCGTAAACACCTTTTGCCAACATTTTCTTTGTCTTTAAATATAGGGAAATCGAAAACCCTAATAGGATCAGACCCAGAAATAATAATGACCAATGTATAATTGCAGACATATCAAATTACTTTGTTGTTTTCAATAAAAGGGAATTTATCCATAAAATATTCTCCTATAAAAGGAAGAGGCTTCTCAACATTATTAATAGCATGAAGAATGCCAACAATCATCAAAATAAAAATTAGCAGACTAAATAAGTTGAAAATAAAGGCAATAGATGGAGCTAAAGCCATTAATATGGACAGAATGATCACGAACAAAAAGGAGGAGATGATTAACCCCAGACCTTGGCGCAAATGGTAGGCGCTGAATTGATCCCTATTATTTTTCCCCGCAAAATAGGCCAGCAACCAAAGGATTCCCAGATAACTTAATACTGCTTGTGCTTTTGAACTCATATTCCTTCCTGAATTTAATAATGTGTGTGAAGCCTTTCTCTCTGTAACCTAATTACGGAACTCTAAAGCTCTCTTTTCTTCAATTTAAATTTCTTAAACATTTTTGGAAACTTCAGTACTCGGTTGAGCACAATCTGTATACAGGCTCCAACTCTGTATATACAAAGTATATACAGAAAACGCAACAATCTGGCTTACAGCGCCATAATTCCTTGGCTAGGTTTTTGATTCTTTCCTGAAGAAACCATTCTATCAAAAAAAAATAATAGATTGCCAATTCCAATTTTTGTTCAATTATCCATATGAGAAATATCCTGATCCTTTTTCTTTTGCTTAATACGGTTACGGTATGGGGACAAAGCCTACTCGATGGCACTGAGGATGTGGTGAAGCAAGTGGAGCTCCTAAACCTGAAAAATCAGGACGATAAATCTTTAGAAATCCTTAACCAAGCCCTTAAGAATCCCGCCAATGGACCCGATGATCTTATCTATCTGAATACCTTCAAGAGCGGAATCCTATTGGAAAGGGACAGCTTGAAACTGGGAAGTCAAGCCGTAGATATCGTCATCGAGCAACAGGACAAAACCAATAGCCCCATCAGCAAAGCGATGGCTTTAAGAGCGAAAGCATTCTTAAATAGCTACCTGAACCTGACTGATGAAGTCATCAAGGATTCCAAGGAAGCCCTCAAGCTTTTGGAAAATGAAAAGAACGTAGATAATCTCAATTATTATTTCAACTACTTGATCTATGCGACTTACACAGGTTGGGATGAAAACGACAAAATGCAGCATTATATCCAAGAATGTGATAAATACGCCAAAAAGACCAACAATAAGAACTACATCGCCAATGTCCATCTCGGTTTTGCCAGCGTGTACTTAAATAGATATAGGAAGACCAATGAACAAAAGGATATCGACAGCAATTTCTACCACTTGGAAAAGGCCTATCAACTCTTTGAGCAATTTCCTGCCGAGGTGAGCAGCAATACCTTTGTTGTGGCATCCATTAATTTGGCCAACTATTATCTGGAGTTTGATAATGGCCCGATTGCCAAGAGAAAGGAACAAGCCTATAAGTATTTGGATGAAGCCGAAATAGAACTTAAAAACGATCGCGCGAGGTTCAGCAGATGGATCAACATTTACGGCATCAAAAGTGATTTTGCTATCAAAGAAGGAAATATTGCCTTGGCAGAACAATATCTGATCCAGGGAGTCAGCCGATTGGACTCCCGAAGGGATAATTCCCTGTTCCGATTAGAATACCTGCTCTATAAGCATCTTGCAGACCTTTCTGAGAAAAAGGGTGATATCACCTCTGCGCTGAATTACCAGAAAAAGTCGGAAAGCGTCCTGAAACAGAACTTCGATCAGGAGCAGATTACCAATACCCAAAAGCTGGAAATCCAGTATGAAACCGAGAAAAAAGATCAACAACTAAAGCTTTTGGGAGAAACGGCTGATTTGCGCCAGAGACAGAACTACCTCTATGGTGGATTGGCTATACTGGCCACCCTTGGCTTGGCCTTTATGTTTAGGTCCTATCACTTCAAACTTCGTTATTCCATCGAACGCGAAAAGAAATTGGCGATGGAAAAAGAAGATGCTGAGTTGAATGCCGAAATGCAGGTAAAGTTGGAGAGGGAAGAGCAAGCTAGGTTAAAGGCCGAGCAGGATCTTTTGGAGCTGAAACATCAACAGCTGCAAAAAGAAGCCCTTGCCAATTCACTGATCATTGAGCACAAAAATGATATGCTCAAGCAGATCCAATCCAAATTGCAGGATGGTGATTCGCGCGATATTCAACGTTTGTTGCGTGAAGAAACCCTCTTGAATGCAGATTTCGATGATATTAAATGGCAGATCCAGCAATTGCACCCGACTTTCTTCTCTCAATTGATTGAAAAAGCGAACCAAAAACTGACTCCATTAGATCTGCGGTACTGTGCATACATCTATTTACAGATGTCAACCAAGCAGATTGCCCAAGTGCTGCACATTGAAGCCCAATCAGTCCGGATGTTCAAATATAGATTGAAACAGAAGTTTGGTCTTTCCAAAGACAGTGACCTTGAATCCTTCCTGCAAGAAGTTGGGTCTTAAAAATCCTCGCCTATGAAAATCACCCTAACTATCAAATGGAGCTATAAAGCGATCCTGATTTCGGTTCTTAGCTGTTCATTTTTTAGCTCCTGCAAAGCTCAGGTCAATGAAAATTACATTTCGATCGACAAAGTTCCCGAATTGACTGAAAAGGAAAACTATAGTTTCGATATTCCATTTCAGCCATCGAAGATAAAAAACGCTGCAAATGGAACGGAAGCCGATATCCTATTTCAAAATAATGATCTCTCCTTTAGCTTTTTCAATGACGTATTGTTTCTCAGCCCCCAAAAAGGTCTGATTGTAGGTGGTACCAATCTCAGCATACGTGCTACAACCGATGCAGGGAAAAACTGGAAGGCCTTAGACTTTTCCAGGTTTGCAAATGCTTTCCATAGTATAGCCAAGACCAAAGAGCACATCTTTGTTTTAGGAGAAAGTAAATATGTATTCAGGACCGACCAGAATCTTGAAAAATGGGAGGTATTCAATTCCCAATCCTTATACTCCTCGGAGGCAAGCATTGCTTGGTATAAGCTCCGTTTCTTAAATGATAGTTTTGGAATAGTTGTAGGTCAAAGGAAAGACAACGGAAGACCTATCATGATGTCGACCAAAGATGCAGGGAACACCTGGGAAGCGATAAATTTGGAAGGGTCGGTTCTCAAGGATTATGCCTTGGTTGAACTATCTATCTTGGACCAAAAGACATGGATTATTTTGGATGATTCCATTGGGATAACCTATATCACTACTGATGCTGGTATAACTTGGCAGGATATCACTTCCAATATGCAATACAATACGGATGCGACGCTGCGATCCTTATGGTCGGTCAATCCCAATGAATTGTTTGCAGCAGGTTCCAGATCCTTTTGGAGATCGACCGACTTGGCCAAAAACTGGACAAGACTGGATTTTCCAAAACCTTTCAACCCAATCGAGATCTATAACGAAGGCGATTATTTAACCCTTACCGATATCACCGGATTAGGTCAAGATATCTATGTGACCAGCATGGCTTCGGATAATGACGATGGACGTACAGCCTTTGCCTATAAATTGGATCGAGGAGATATGACTTTGAAACCATTATTGCGTTCTGATAGCTCCACCTTTATCGGGGAATCACATGCCATTTATGCTTTAGATAAAGAGCATATTTACCTCTTGGACCGGGATAAACTATATCGGGTTCAGGATAGGTAAGCACATAAAAAAAGGAGGCCATTCAGCCTCCTTTCCCATGAATCATTTATTTACTAATAACCTGGATTCTGTGTCAATCCTCCACCTAAAGATATTTGGGCTGTAGGTATTGGATAGACCATAAACTCCTCCTTGGTTAATGTCTTGTACTTTTTCATCGCCAATTTTGTCCGAACAAAATCGAACCAGGTCTCACCCTCAAACATCAGTTCGCGTTCTTTTTCTTCCTGAACAGCAGTGATGAAATTTGCAAGGCTGCCAAAGGAACCAATTGCTTTGGATACTCCGGCACGATCCTGGACCATCTTTAATGAATTATAAGCAGCCTGGCTTACGCTATTGTCTACCCTTGCCTTCGCTTCTGCATGGATTAGATACAGTTCTGCCAATCGGATGACCGTAACATTTTGGCTTGAGGGCGAAAAGTTTGGAAACTTACCCATGAAGTAGTTGTCATTGCTTCCTTTTTTGATGGTAAATGCTTTTCGCTTATCAGCATCTTCATACAGGTCCAGTACCGTTGAATCCTTTGCAAAGAACAAAACCGATGGATTATCATTGGCTACTGCTGCCAATGGATTGGTCACCTGGTCATCAAATTGCAGTTCAAAGATTGCTTCGTTTGTATTCTGGGTTGTCCAGATGGTACTGAAATCTGACACCAAACTGAAACCTCCCGAAGTAATCACTTCATTGGCCAAGTCAGCGGCTTTCTTGTAATCATTGGTAAAGGCAGCTTGGTATAGATATACCTTGGCCAATAAGGCTTTTGCACCCCAATGCGAGGCTCTTCCTCTACCTGCATCGCCAGTATAAGGGTTTTCCTTCGGTAAGGCAGCGATAGCCTCAGTTAGGTCCTTGACGATCTGTGCGTAGGTATCCTCTTTCTTTGCCTGAGGAGTTTTTATATCATCACCTTCTTTCGTCGCTTTTAATTTTAGGGGAACCCTTTCAAAAGCTCTGACCAAGAAAAAGTAATTTAAGGCTCTGATGAATTTTGCCTCTCCGATAAAGATCTTTTTCTTTTCTTCCGAAATCATGGAACCGTCCATGTTGGGAACTTCATCGATCACGTTGTTTGCCGCATTGATCGTTGCGTACAAGGCCTGCCACATATTGGAAGTCCAAGGATTGATAGCCTGGATTTCATGGCTGGCGAAGGTCTCATACTCTGGATAGACCGCAGAATGCCTTACATGCACCGCTGAAAATTCAGGAACGACCAAGGTGGACTGACCATAGGAAAAAGGACTGGTCATGGTCCTATATGCACCGATTACGGCAGCATTTGCATTCGTTTCCGAGTTGAAAAACTCATCTTCTGCAATCTGTCCCAAAGGGTCTTTGTCTAAAAACTTGTTGCATGAACTCAGTGAAACCGCTGTCAATGCAACGAAACATATGGATAATATTCTATTTTTCATTTTCATATTCGCGACTCTTAGAAAGTTAAGTTAATACCTGTTGTGAAAATCCTTGGTTGTGGATAACTTCCATAGTCATAACCGTAAATTAAACCTGTGTTTGCTCCGCCGTGGCTAGAACTAACCTCTGGGTCATATCCTCTGTATTTGGTAAATACGTAGGCATTCTGAACCGTTACGTAGAAACGTAATCTCTTCATCTTGATGCGTTCCGCAATCTCGTTAGGAAGGGAATAACCTAAGGTGATATTTCTGATCCTGAAGAAAGAGCCATCTTCTACAAAGCGTGAGGATACCGCTCCATTGTCTAAGCTTCCCGGTGCTGGTCTTGGAACATCCGTGATGTCTCCCGGTTCGCGCCATCTGTCCACAAAATCAACAAACTGGTTAGAACTCGGGTTGAAGCCCTCTAAACCCGATGCCAAGTTGTAGTTGAAGATATCATTGCCATAAGAGAATTGACCTAAAATGCTCAAGTCAAAATTCTTGTACTCAAAGTTATTGCTGATGCCACCAAAGAACTGTGGATTCGGATCACCGATCATCACATGGTCTTCATAATTTGTAGGTGCAACTGCTTCACCATTCTTGCCTAGGTAATCGATCATACCTGTTTCTGGATTAACACCCAAAGCTTTCCAGCCATAGAAAACACCTAATGGCATTCCTGGAACAGCTCTGTTCAGATCACCTACACCACCGCGCATTTCAGTCAGTCCTTCTGGCAAAGCCAAAACTTTATTTCTATTGAAAGTCATGTTCAGGGATGTGCTCCATTTGAATTCGCCCACTAAGTTTTTGCTGCTTAATTCAAATTCGAAACCTTTGTTTTCAATATCTCCAGAGTTGGTGAAACGGTTGATAAATCCTGAACTGGTCAAGATCGGTAGACCGATCAACAGATCCGTGGTTTTCTTGTAGTAGTAATCTGCCAATAAGGAAATCCTATCATTGAAGAAACCAGCATCTACACCCACGTTCCATTGTCTTGTGGTTTCCCATTTCAAACCCTTGTCACCAAGTACGTTTGGAATAAAACCGGCTTGGCCCATGTAGTTGTTTCCGCTTGAGTATAATGAACGGCTGGCATAGTTACCGATGTTCTGGTTACCGGTGATACCCCAGCTGGCTCTCAATTTCAAGTCGCTGAACGTGCTGTTGTCTTTCAGGAAGTCTTCCTCAGAAATCCTCCAAGCTGCAGCCATGGATGGGAAAACTGCCCAACGGTTGTCAGAACCGAAGCGTGATGAACCGTCCATACGAACATTCGCATTGACAATATATTTGTCTTTGTACACATAAGATGCTCTTGCAAAACCTGATGCAATGGCCCATTCTTCTGGATATGCATTGGCTCCGGTGATCACACCCCCTGCAGTTACATAAGGGATATCATTGTTCGGAAATCCGGTCCTTTGTGCATGGGTAAATTCTAAACGAGAACCTTGAACCGAGAAACCTCCCAATGCATTGATATAATGGTCTCCCATGGTCTTGTCAAAGGTCAAGGTCGTCTCATTGATCCATAATTGGTCACGCGTACTTCTGCTTGCTCCTATACCACCCTGACTGGCATATGAACGCAAACCAGTTGGGGGCATGAAGAAAGTCTCATCAATAAAGCTTAAATCTGTACCAAAACTGGTCTTCAACAATAATTCAGGGATGATGTTATATTCTGCACTGGCATTTGCCAAGATGCGGTAAGTCTGTGCCTTATTTGTTGGCAATTCAAGCATGGCAACTGGGTTCTCCCTGGTCAACCTGACTTGGTCATAATAATAATTGCCATTCTCACCATATACCGGAATATTCGGTGGAGAGAAGATCCCCGATTTGGTCGATCCTTCTTTCGAATTCTCTTCCTGTACACGATGGTTTGTCGCTCTGGTCAAATTGATCGAGGTCGCGAACCTTAACTTGTCACTGTGTTGGTGATTTAAGTTCAAGCGCCCACTTAAGCGGTCAAAATCTGAAGAAAGCAATACACCGCCTTGTTTCATGTAACCAACCGAAGTATAATATTGTGTCTTATCGCTTCCACCACTTGCTGCAAGCTCGTAGTTCCTGGTTGGAGAAGTCCTGAAAATTGCATTTTGCCAATCGGTATTGATACCTGGGTTAGCAAAGATTTGATCAGGGATAGGCTTTGACGGATCTTGCTCTTGCAAGATTCTATAATAGTCTTTCATGTAATCTTGGTACTGTGCCGTATTCATGAAGTCATAATATCTTTCTTTCGGAACTTGGGAGAAACCTTCATACATGTTGAATGTAAACTGGCTCTGTCCAGCAAGTCCTTTTTTCGTAGTGATCAATACCACACCATTAGCCGCTCTGGAACCGTAGATGGATGAAGAGGCCGCATCTTTCAGGACTTCAATGGATTGAACATCCGAAGGGTTGATGGATGACAGCACATTGATCCCTTGGGTACCACCACCGAAATCAAAAGTGGAACCACCTGTAAAGTTGGTCGTACTGTTCACGGGGATTCCATCTACCACATATAGTGGATCAGAACTGGCATTGATGGAGGTTGTACCACGAACACGGATACTGATACCACCACCTGGTGAGCCCGATTTTTGGGTAACCTGTACACCACCGGCTTTACCTTGGATGGCCTGGGTTACACTAGGCAATACCTCATCTTCGATTTCATTGGCACCGATACTGGATACCGCCGTTGGTAGGGTTGCTCTTTTCATCGTACCATAACCTACAGCAACCACCTGAACGGATTCAATCGTATTGGTTTCTGTCGCCATCACAACTTGGATATCCTTTCGGTTTCCCACAGCCTGGGTAATGGTCTTGTAGCCTACGGACGAAAAACGGATCCTACTTTTTGCATCGGCAGCGATCTGGAATTTACCATTTTCATCGGTACTGGCACTTAGATCCGTTCCGACTACTTTCACGGTAATTCCCGGAAGAGGGCCTGATGGGCCGCTAACTGTACCTGTGATCACATTTTGACCAGTAGGTGCTGCAACAGCCGCATCGGTCTGTGCGGTACTGTCTGTCGCAACTGCCGTCTGTGTACTGTCGGTCTGTACTTGGGTACTGTCCGTTTGGGTTGCCGAACTATCGGTTTGTTCTGTGCCTTCTGTTTCAGCAGCTTCCGTTTCTGGAGTTGCAACCAGCATCTTCACGTCCAACTGTTTTTGGTTGTTGACATGAACTTCCTGTGTGGCAAATCCCGATTTTAAAAAGACCAACATCCCATTTGGGTTGGCCGCGATTTTGTATTCGCCATTTTCATTGGATAGCACACTGTTTGTTGTCCCCTGCTCTGTTACCACTACGCCCTCAATGGCTGTTCCAGTGGAGTCAGTAATCTTACCAATGATATCTAAGGAATCAATGGAAGGATGGTGGGGATTGATTTTAAAGTTTGTTTCTAGTTTGTGATTCTTTTCTGTGGCGCTTGCCCGTCCTTGATGGCAAAAGAGCATGAGAGCACATGCTAAGAAAAGCGAACGGTAAAGGATTTGCATCATATGTTAATTATTTATCAGGGTAATTTTCTTAATAGAATTCCGCTCAAAAGTTGGTTATCAAAACTTGTTGCGAGAACAAGGATTAGTGCTTTTTTGACAACCATTATATCAAGTTTGTTACATTGATACGTAATACTTAAACGCCAACAAACCTTTTTTGTTGTTAAAAAATGTGAAATAATTAAAATAACAACAATTTAAGACAAAATATACTTTTATTAAATGCTTAATAATTAAGCTAAAATGGATAGAATTCCGGCTAGAAACGGCATCCAATAATTCACTTAAAAGCTGTATTTTTCTGTGAAAACTTTTTCGGGATTAAAGAAAAATGGAGTGAGTTTGGGGAAGATTCTTCGATAATGGTTTTACCCATATTCGAGCCATATTGCTAAAATTCGGAATGTGTCTCGAATAAGGTCCAATTCAGATCAACAACTTATTTAGGGATTTACTTGGATTAAAAATTGGTCATTTTTATTGCCAAAGATTTCATGCTTGAATAAATTTCCTTGACCGGATCAATATACATAAAAAAAACAGCAGCAGCTTGGGGCTACTACTGTTTCAGATCTTATATTTTATAGGCGATTAAATACCTAATATTTCTCTATTGAAGTTTTCATCAGCTCCAGTTGCTGCGAAATCGTCGAATGCTTTATCGGTAACTTTGATAATATGGTTCTTGATAAATTCTGCACCTTCTGTTGCACCATCAACCGAATTCTTCAAGGCACATTCCCATTCCATTACTGCCCATCCATCAAAATCATAAGCAGCCAGTTTACTAAAGATTCCCTTGAAGTCCACCTGTCCATCTCCTAATGAACGGAACCTTCCTGCGCGTTCTACCCAGCCTGAGTAACCGCCATAAACACCTTGTTTACCCGTTGGGTTAAACTCCGCATCTTTAACATGGAACATCTTGATACGCTCATGGTAATGATCGATATAGCTTAAATAATCCATGCCCTGTAATAATAGATGGGATGGATCGTATAGTAAGCAAGCTCTTGGGTGATTGTTTGCCGCTTGTAGAAAGCGCTCATAACTTACCCCATCATGTAGGTCTTCACCGGGATGGATTTCGTAACAAACATCCACGCCATTTTTGTCGAATTCATCCAAAATTGGAAGCCATCTTTTTGCTAATTCCTTGAAGCCTGTTTCGACTGCACCGGCAGGACGTTGAGGCCAAGGATAGACCATATGCCATAACAAGGCTCCACTGAATGTCGCATGGGCATTAAGGCCCAGGTTAGCTGAAGCTTTGGCCGCTAACTTCAATTGGTCGATAGCCCATTCGGTCCTGGCCTTAGGGTTATTTCTATATTTTTCAGGAGCGAATCCATCAAAAAGTTTATCATAGGCAGGGTGAACCGCCACTAATTGACCTTGAAGGTGGGTAGATAACTCTGTAATCTCAACCCCTTGTTCTTTAAGTTTTCCCTTGATTTCATCTGCATAGGTTTTGCTTTCCGCAACTTTCTGCACATCAAAGAAGTTTGGGTCATTAGTCGGGATCTGTACACCTTTAAAACCCAATGAGCTCGCCCATTTACTAATGGTTTCTAAATTATTGTACGGTGCTTCATCGGCTATAAATTGGGCTAGGAAAATGCCCGGTCCTTTTAATGTTTTCATAAAAAAATAGTTTGACTAAATATAACAATTCAATCCGTTATATAGTGTATTTGAAACACTAAATTCTATTTCAGTAACAAATCATTTGCAAAATCTGTAGGTCTTTTGCCCGTCGTCTGGAGAAAGGTGTTGGAAAAGGAAGCGATGCTTTTATAGCCTACGGCATAACTTATTTCGCTGATGCTCCTTTCTCTGGCAAGGATTAATTCAATGGAACGGATGATGCGGGCGGTCTTGACAAATTGCAAGAATGAGGTATGTAGATGCTGCTCAAACAATCGGCTCAAGCTCCGTACACCGAGATTGAATTTTTTCGCAACGACTTCCAATCGCAGATCGGTATGGAGCATATTGCTGATATAGGAAAGTATGGGCTTGAGTTGATGTTGATTGGATGTTGGCAAGGATAAACTGAACCGCATGGGACTCAATTGAGGAAGTAGCTGAACCATGGAATGAAGAAAGTTGTGTTGTTCCTCTCCTTTGTTGAAAACCGAAGTTCCGCAGAATTTTAGGCTTTCAATAATCAAGGGATGTGCCGGGAAAATCCCGATTTCCTGATGGAAAGGTTTGAGCTGTTTCTTACTTAATGGGATATAAAGGTTCCGGACCAGTACATGTTGTTCACGCTGATGGCTAAATTTGTGCTCCAAATGTGGAGGGATCCATAAATAGTGATAGGAAGGAATAAAATAAGCCTTTTCTCTTGTATGCAAATAGGTTAGACCACCCTCCAACAGGGTAAGCTGGGCTTTGGCGTGAGAATGGAAATCGAAATGTTCGGGTTTCATCTGAAAGGTCAAGACCTGCTGATCCTCTGTACTTACCCATTTTAAGAAATCCTTTTCCATAGTAAGGTCAAAGATAGAAAGGTTTGGCTAGAAAAATATAATTTATGTCCCATTATATAAAAAACAGCTAGTGTTAATTGTGGACCTTTGTGCCTCAATATGAATACGAATAAAATTTGGACGAGGGATTTTATATTATCCTGTTTAGGCTGTTTCTTTCTTTTTGTAAACTTCTATATGCTGTTATCATCCATGCCATTGGCGATCAAGCAGCATATGGGCGGTACTGCTCGAGACATGAGTTTGGTTGTTTCCGTTTATCTGTTGGGGATTGTATTGTTACGTCCGTTTTCCGGGGTGATTTCAGATCGAATCGGATCTAAAAAGATTTCCGTTATTACCATGTTTTTATTTGTGGTCTGTTCATTTATGTATCTTGGGATTCATGCCATAGTACCATTACTGCTTGTTCGGATGATACACGGTGTTTTCCATTCGCTTTCCACAACGGCACATGCCGCCATGGCCATCACTATGGTTCCCACTAGCAGAAAGGGCGAGGGAGTTGGCTATTATGGCTTGGCGATGAGCCTCTCCATGGTGCTTGGGCCAGCTTTGGGACTGTATATCTTAAATTCATTTGGCTTCGAGGTCTTGATCCTTGTGGCGTCAATCTTCTCGGTCATAAGTTGGCTATTGACCTTGTTCATAAAAAATCCAGAAACAGTTAAACACGCAGTACCTGCCAAAGTTGGAAAGCAGAAATTCAGTTTTTCAAACTTTATTGAAATGAAGGCCGTCCCGGTCTGCATTTCAGCGATGTTGTTTGCTTTCTCATATTCCTCCATTATCTCCTTTATGGCGGTTTATACGACCGAGTTAGGCATGCCGATAGCGGCTATGTATTATTTTATCACCTTCGCTATCAGCATCATGGTAACCCGCCCCATCATAGGGAAGTTATTGGATTCCAAAGGACCTAGTTATTTGATCATTCCTTCATTGATCATATTTGCCCTTGGCCTGATGATCATGGGATCAGCTACTTCCATGTTCCAGATCTTAATTTCTGGTGTGATTCTAGGGGTTGCTTACGGTGCGATATTCCCAAGTTTCCAGACCATCACCATCAAATTAAGTCCTGTGGACAAAGCCGGTTCAGCTACAGCAACCTTCTTTCTATTTTACGATAGTGGATTTGGACTGGGAGCCTTTGCTCTGGCCGTCGTGGCATCCTATTTTGGCTATGCAAAAATGTATATGATCGTAAGCGGGTTGATCCTCTTGACCTTGCTTTTATATTATCTATTATATCATCGAAAACAACAGACCTCAATAGCGAATTAATTAATTCAATAGCGATGGATACACCTTTGGTAATATTTTTCAAAGGTGTTTTTTTTATCCAATTTTCAGCCTTAACTCTTGGTTATGAGCATAAAATCGATAGAATGTTATTCTATTACAAAGGCTTCATTCATTTTCTTAACAGTTCTTGGCATAATGATTGGAAGTATGCCCGAGGAGTAAATTGAAAATTTATATAGAAACTATTTTACAAGCATTATGAAAAAGTTAATGATTTTGGGGTTAATGGCAATAGGATTGGCTTCTTGTAGCAAGGAGACGTTAAATTATGCTGAACGTGATACTGCATTGAATTTACTTCGTGCAAACAAGTGGTTTTCTGTAGTGGAAACGACCAAAGAAGAGGGTAAAGAACCAGAGGTAGATACCTTGGTAGGTGACGATGAAACACAATACATCGAATTCAGGGCTAACAACAACGCATACATTATGCTGAAGGATGCAAATTTTGCTCCTGCAATCCCTTATTCAATGCCAGAAAAGAAAACGTTGGTTTTTGATGGGGTAACTTATCAAATCCAAGAGAGCTTGATTGGTTCAATCAAGAAATTCACTGGTGTTAATGTATCTGGTACAACAACTAGAACAATAGTATTTACGAGACGTTAGGTTAAACTTAATTTTGAGAACTGGCACATGCGTTTTACGGGTGTGCCTTTTTTGTTTTTAGGGCTAGCCAAATGGTTTTCTTCGTTACTTTTGAAGCCCAAAAGTAACCAAAAGGCTTCGGCTCATTTAAGATGGCTTTTCGCACCATCCATCACACATGAAAAGAATGCCTTGATGTCGAGGATGCCGTTCTTCAAAATTCTCCCTTTTGATGGGAGAATTTCTTGAAAGCATCCAAGGCCAAACC
This sequence comes from Sphingobacterium sp. NPDC055346, assembly GCF_053645235.1. Lineage (NCBI taxonomy): Bacteria > Pseudomonadati > Bacteroidota > Sphingobacteriia > Sphingobacteriales > Sphingobacteriaceae > Sphingobacterium > Sphingobacterium sp. NPDC055346. Next base: position 756,723 of record NZ_JBSHMI010000001.1, on the reverse strand, counting down.
CATCGCACAGGGCAACGGCATTCTTTCCATTTTTCCGCCATTGGAAATGAGCCGGGGGCAAAGAGCTTCCTTCGGAAGGTGAAATGATTGTAGAAAACCCCTAGCGGGGTGGAATATTTTTCTATACCCTTTTTGTGTCACCCTGAGGGCTCCCCGAAGGGTCTCGGAACTATCCAAACTTCATTTGAAATAGTTTTCTCATCTTACGATTTCGAAATGACGGCGATCCTAAAAAAACAAAAAATAGATTCTTCGTTTCACTCTGAATCCCTCTTTAGCGCATTTTTATTCTGAACGATCAGTGAGGAATCTGTACGGTTCTCTACTACTATGCGTGTCATGCTGCACCGAAGGTGCAGGAACTGTACGCCAATACCATTCTTAGCTTTCTTATCTTGGATAAATTCTGTAATATTCCGAGACCCTTCCTTCGTCAGGGTGACACCGGAAATGGACATTTTTTTGCGCTATACAACCCCCAGAGGGGGTGGCTTTTTCAAATCTTGGTCCATCCTCTTATCCTTTGCATCCTGGTTCATTCCATGATCTTGGTCCATCCTCTTATCCTTTGCATCCTGGTTCATTCCATGATCTTGGTCCATCCTCTCATCCCGTACCCTGAGCGAAGCCGATGGGCATCCTGGTTCAAAACCCGTTGAAAGAGCGGCTGCGGTTCTTATTTCCTGTTCTTTTCTTCAATCCACTGGGATAGGTATTTGCTGGAAAGGAATTGATTGGACCAGAGAATTTGGCCTATCATGTTTTTGCGACGGTGGGTATCGGGTGCTTGTTGGATTTTTTCAAGGTCGGTTATGAAGTCTTTACCCCAATCTGGATCGATCAAGGATTCTAAAATCTGCTGTGATCTATTTGCTGCACTTTCCCATGCATGCTGGTCTTTATACAGCGAGACGGCTTTGTCAACAATTTCATCGGTTTCATCTGCAATTTCACCTGGCCATTCATGGCCGTTAAACATGGCTTCTGCGCCGACCTTGCTACTGATTGATGGAATCCCAGCGAACAAGCCATCGATAAATTTGCCTTTCAGTCCTGCGCCGAAAGGTATTGGAGCCAATAAAATGCGGTATTTTTTTAGGGTATCTACTGCATGCTCGGCCCTTCCCATAATACGGAAGCCTTGCTTTGGCTGGTTGAGTTGCCAAACCTTATCGCTGGGATAGGCGCCATAGATATGCACTTCTGCTTTAGGTAATTGCTTTCGGATCGAGGGCCAGATTTCCTTGATGCGTTGTACGGTTTTCCAGTTAGGTTCATGGAGGAAATTGCCGATAAAGGTAAAATGTTCCCGATCCTCAAATCCTAATTGTTCCTGTTCTTGATGGTGGATCTGGAAAGGTAAATAGCTTAATATTTGTGGATTGATGGCAAACTCTTCCTGAAGGAGCTCCATTTCATATTCGGATATGATCAAACTGAGATCCGAGCGGTAAATGGCGGTCAATTCCCGTTTCGCCAGGTCGGAATAGAGCATGTCTGCGTTGAAATCTAAACCTTTTTTATAGGCTTCTTGGCGTGCTTGCCTAACGAAATGCAGGTCTTCGGTGTCCAAAATGCGTATAGCCTGAGGACAGGCCTGCGCAACCCGCCAGCTATATTGCTCTTCGATCATGAAACGGTCGAAAAGTACAAAGTCTGGATTTAGATCTTTGATAAATTCATCAAAGGAGGAGTCGTTCAGTTTGATCTCAACCTCAGCTACAGCTTTGGCTTCTAAGGGGAAGCTATGTTCAGATTTACTGGCGGCTGAGGCAAAGGTGATTTCAAATCCTTGGGAATTAAATAGATCGATGAGCTGCAGCATTCGCCAACCTGCCGCAGAGGAGGTCGGTTCAGGCCATACCAAACCGATGATAAACATTCTTTTTCCCATGCTGCAAATTAGCATTATTTCATGTATTTAGGGGGATGATTTTGTTTTCATTACCTTTGTGGAAATTTTCAATGCTATGTTAGGACTAAAACTTTTGACAGACCCAAGATGGGCCAATATCGCGGAATCTAATTTGGAAGAGATCTTGACGGATCATGCCTGGTGTGAACAGAAGGCAGCTTCGAATGCCATTTCATTGATTACCCAGAATTCTGAACTTGAGGATCTGGTGCATGAGCTGACTGCCATAGCCATTGAAGAGATGGAGCATTTCAAGATGGTGATCGATATCATCAAGGAGCGTGGTTATGAACTAGGTCGCGAAAGAAAGGATGATTATGTTGGGCAGTTGATGAAATTTGCCAAGAAAGATGGTTCCAGAAACCAAGCTTTTATCGATAGGCTATTGTTCGCTGCGATGATCGAAGCAAGGAGCTGTGAACGATTCAGGGTATTGTCCAAGAATATCAAGGATCAGGATCTGGCGAAGTTCTATCATGATCTTATGGTTTCGGAAGCGAACCATTACACCACCTTCCTGAATTTTGCCAAGAAATACACAAAAGATGTGGATGTGGATAAGCGTTGGAAAGAATGGTTGGAGTTTGAAGGAAATCTTATCCAATCCTACGGTAAGAAAGAACAGATCCACGGATAATAAGGATATTAAAAAAGGCATTTCGAAAGAAATGCCTTTTTCTATTTTTATGCCTCGCTGGCTTCTTTATCTTTATCCTTGATGGCCAATTGACCACAGGCCGCATCGATATCTTTTCCTCTACTTCTGCGCACATTGGTGATCACGCCTTGGCTACGTAAGTAAGTGGCAAACTGATCGATCTTATCCGCTTCTGCATTCACGAAATCTGCCAAAGCAATTGGGTTGTATTCGATGATATTGACCTTACAAGGTACATTCTTGCAGAATTTTGCCAACTCTTTGGCATCCTGTAGTTCATCATTGAAATTATGGAAAACAATGTATTCGAAAGTAATCGGGCTCTTTGTTTTAGCATAGAAATATTTCAATGCCTCAGCCAGTGCTGCCAATGAGTTCTGTTCATTGATCGGCATGATTTCATTCCTTTTGTCATCGTTTGCCGCGTGCAGTGAAAGGGCAAGATTAAAGCGAACTTCATCGTCCCCTAATTTCTTGATCATTTTGGCGATTCCGGCAGTGGAAACTGTAATTCGTTTCGCCGCCATATTCAGACCATCTGGAGAAGTGATGCGATCCACCGATTTCATCATGTTGCTGTAGTTCAACAAAGGTTCACCCATGCCCATATAGACGATATTGGTCAATGGATGTCCATATTTTTCTTCAGCCTGTTTTGCTATCAGTACGACTTGGTCATAGATCTCATCGGCATTCAAGTTTCGCTTACGGTCCATATAACCGGTACCACAGAATTTGCAGGTCAAGCTACAGCCCACCTGAGAACTCACGCAAGCTGTCATGCGGTCATCTGCAGGAATCAAGACCCCTTCAATTACGTTGTTGTCGTATAAGCTGAATGTACTTTTTATGGTTTTATCCGAGCTGATCTGGGATTGTTTTACCTTAACGGCGTTGATGGTAAAATTGGCCTTCAGGGTTTCGCGCAATGACTTGCTCAGGTTGCTCATTTCATCGAAATCAGTACAGGATTTTTGCCATAGCCATTCGTAAATCTGCTTGGCACGAAAACCCTGTTCACCCATTTCAACAAGTGCATCCTTTAATTGAGCTAAACTCAAGCTCCTGATATCTACCGTTTTTACTGCTTTTTCCACGTTACAAAGATACATCAAAAATTATAAGCTAGAAGTAATAATATTCTTGTAGAGCCAATCAAGATGTTATGCAATAAATTATCATTATCAATTTGTTATCTCTTTTCTTTGCTTCGTTAAATTTCTTTCCGAATATTTATTATTGGGCATATAATCATTGGCTGATGGATAAAGGAAAGGTAATCAGGATTTTGATGTGCATGCTGCCCATCTTTATTCTGTCTTGTAAGCAGGTGAGAACCAATTTTTGTATTCGAGATTTTAAGAAAGAATTTAGGCGGAGTGTATCCGAAGGGAAGATTGATTTCCAGCAGATGAACTGTTTTCCTTGGGATACCTTGATGATCTTGGCTCCCTATCATTACAGTGATCAGATCAAAGAAGAAACTGGTCTGGTTATCCCGGGGTATTTAAGCAGTGTAAATGCAGAAAAAGCCTTTTTGGTATTTTTGGAGAGGAGAAATATCCAAAGGATTATTCCCATTTCGCAGCAGGATCTGGATCTCGGTTCCTATATCCGCCAAAAAGCTTTTTCTGCAAGTTTCCTGGTTATGGACAGGAAAGATTGTGGCTCTATTATTCTTGAGAATTAATCTTCTTTGCTTTCCTGTTTTTTCTGATTCTCTGGATTGCCCACAACACGAGGATAACAATTGTCCACACTGGCCATAAGCTGATGATGCCTAAAGCTATGGTCTGGATCATATTCCAGCCAAAAACCAATGAATCCTTGATTTTTACCCAAAAGGAATTACTGCCCATTGGGAGATTAGCTTGGTATTCAAAAAGATTGATGGTAATTGTGCTGTAGTCTACCTGATTGCTCAGATTTCGCATGGTCGCTTCACTACTCTCAATATCTTCCTGCAATTGTCGGATCTGTTCTTGGATTTCAAGTAGGTCCTTTACATTTTTCGCGCTGCTGACCATATTCTGATAGCGTTCAAGGAATGCTCTTTTGCTTTTCAGCCTTGATTCTATGTCATAGTATTCAATGGATACATCATTGGCACTGATGTTTTTCTCAGTGACTTTATCCTCTCCTTTTTCCAGTTCATTCAAGAAATGGTCAAAGGCATTTGCTGGGACACGGATGCTGAGGTTATAGGAGGTGAAATCATTGTTGTTATTCGTGGTTTCTTGTTCGTAATAAGCATTGTGTTTTTTTAACAGCGCATCCAGACTGGCTTTACTTTGCTCAATTTTTTTGGATTCTAGTGATATGTTCCCTGTACGGATGATCTTGGCTTTTGAATTTTGTTGATTCTGAAGCGGCTCATTTTGTGGGGCTTCATTTCTATCAGCGGAAGTGCCTTTCAACATTCTGGCTTCTGGAGCAGGTATGTTATCTTCAAGGGTTACAATTTCTACATTCGCAGCGTTAGCTTGAGATTCATTCTGTTTATTTGAGCATGCTCCCATTGCTAGTAGCATAACGAGGAGCCAAAAATAATTTCTTTTCATATTGTAAGTTTATAGGGTGATGCAGGAATTTTGGAAATTCCATAAATTGAAACAAATAAAAAAAGGGCCATGGCCCTTTTTTATTTGTTTCAACAATAGTTTATTTCAATGCAGCTTTCACTTTTGGAATGATTTGGTTTCCGTAAAGTTCAATGGCTTTCATCATTTTACTGTGATCTGGGCTACCCACATCGGTATGTGCAGAGAACCTGGTCAATCCAAAGGTTTCTTGGATCTGTAAGATTTTGTCTACGGATTCATTGACATCGGCCACGATCAGGTGCCCATGGTTTGAACGTCCATAGTCATATTGTGTTCTTTGGTATGGAGGCCATCCTCTTGATGCTCCGATTCGGTTCATCTGTGCAGAATAATATGGGTAATACCAATCAGCTATTTCTTTGGAATTTTCTCCAAAGAAGGAGTGCATATGCACACCGACTTGGTATTTGCTCATGTCGTGACCATTATCTTGGTAAGCTTGTTCATAGATTTCAAATAGAGGTTTGAAATTGATCGGCGAGCCGCCAATAATGGCGAACATGACCGGTAGGCCCAATCTACCTGCGCGGATTACGGATTCGGTCGTACCGCCTACAGCTATCCAGATCGGTAATTTATCATTGACCGCTCTTGGGTAGATGCTTTGATTGATCAAGCTGGCACGGTGTTTACCGGTCCAGTTGACGGTCTGTGAATTGTTGATACGAAGCAGAAGGTCCAGTTTTTCTTCAAATAGTGTGCTGTAGTCTTTTAAGTCATATCCAAAAAGTGGGAATGATTCAATGAAAGACCCACGTCCGGCCATGATTTCTGCCCTACCGTTTGAAATCAAGTCCACGGTTGCAAAATCCTGGTATAGTTTGACAGGGTCAGACGAGCTCAATACAGAAACTGCTGATCCTAGTTTGATTCTTTTTGTCACAGTTGCTGCTGCAGCAAGCACAATTTCAGGTGCCGCAACAGCGTAATCTGCACGGTGGTGTTCACCCATTCCAAAGAAATCAACACCCACTTCATCCATCAATTTGATTTCTTCTATTATTTCCTGTAGCCTTTGTTTCGGCGCTTGTATTTTCCCAGTTTGAGAGTCAATTTGCAAGTCCCCAAACATGCCTATTCCTAATTCCATCTGTTTTTCCTTTCTTATATTAGTCTACAAAAATACAACCTGAATTGTTCTTAACTGTTGATTTATGATAAGAAGTGAAAGTGTAATGAATTCTTAACCTAATTTCAGTTATTTTTTAATGAAGGGGATTTATTTTTAAGCTCTTAACTGCTTGAAATGCTTCAATACTGGCGTTCGTTTCTCCATTTATTTTATCCAGAGTTGTGCATGGGTTGTAACGCGACCTTGATTGCACAAGAAGAGATTATCTGTACCTCCTGTTTATTTCATCTTCCTTATACGGCATTCCATATGGATTCAAATAATGAAGCCATGCAATTACTGAAGGGGAAGTTTCAGTTCGAATTTGCTGCCTGCATGCTGCATTTGCGATCAGGCTCCATTGTGGAAAAATTGATCTATAACCTAAAGTATAATAATCATCCTCAAGTGGGGGAATATTTGGGGACGAAGTATGGAACAAGCTTACGGGAATCTCCATACTTTGCTAAGATAGATATGATCGTTCCGGTTCCGCTCCATCCTAAAAGATTGCTGAAACGGGGATATAACCAAAGCGAATGCATTGCAGCGGGTTTGTCGCTGGGCATGGATGTTCCAGTCAATACTCGATTGCTACATCGTGGGAGATATCAAAAAAGTCAGACCAAGATGTACCGATCAGACCGTATCGGCAATGTTGCAGATTCCTTTTATTGTAAAAATGGAGAGCAATGGGCTGATAGCCATATCCTTTTGGTAGACGATGTGTTGACCACCGGCGCGACGATGGCGGCTGCTGCGGAAGCATTGATCAACCACATTCCCCATTGTAAGATTTATATTGTCAGCATCGGTCGGGCCTAAACTTGCTTATTGCAGGGCCAGACCATGGACGCTTCAGGATCAGGAATATTGAAACTTTCTGTTGTATAATAACAGATAGCTAAAAAGAGCCATTCCAATTCCTACATAATCAGCGAAAATATCCCACCAATCAGCTTGTCTTGAATCTGTAAAATACATCTGGGCTCCTTCGGTAAAGAAAGCGAAGAAAGAGGCCACACAGAAAACGATGATAAAGGTTTTAACTTTTGTTGCTCTTCTTTTGGTATCAACCACTCTTCCAAAAAGGATTAAAGTAGTCAATAAGTAGAAGCTACCGGTATGGACCAGCTTGTCAAATCCTTGAAAAAAACCTTCCGTTGGAAAGTCATTCGCGGGCAACAATAAGAGGAGCATCATTATAATGGCCCAAATAATTGCCCATGCATAGTTTATTATCCAATTCATTGTTGATAAAAATCGTATTTAAATGTCAGATTAAAAAGCTTTTGCATCAATTTTTTTGTCTTCCAACAAGCTGTTAGATATTTTGATAAAAAATTATTTAGCTGTAAATCAATTGATTATGGTGTTATTATGAAAAAATATAGTACTATGTATTGCAAAGTACCATCCAAAGGATATATCTTTGTATTGTTATGATAGCTGAAAATACACAAACCCAAATGAGGAAAGGAATACTGGAATACTGTATTCTTTCAATTATTTCTCGGGGAGAAATATATGCCTCAGACATTATCAGCGAATTAAAAAAAGCTGAATTGTTGGTGGTTGAAGGAACACTATATCCATTACTTACCAGATTGAAAAATAACGGTCTATTAAGTTACATCTGGAAAGAGTCTACTTCAGGTCCACCAAGAAAATATTACCAGATTACTTCCGAGGGGATGGAAGTATTGAAACGATTGGATGTTACTTGGAAAGAATTGGTCTTTGCGGTGGAGACATCCTTAGAAAACAGAGAAATTTAACGATACCATTAACTAAATACAGCCATGAACAAAACTATAATCATCAATATAAACAGTATCGTCTTTCATATCGAGGAAGATGCATATGAAATTCTTCGATCCTATATGATCGAAATCAAAAGGCACTTCGGCAATTCTGAAGATAGCCGAGAGATTCTTGAAGACATTGAGAACCGTATTGCGGAAATGTTTTCTGAACGTATCCAAACAGGTCGCAAGGAAGTGATCAACCGTGAGGATGTCGATCAGGTCATTGCGCAAATGGGAAGGGTAAGTGACTTTGAGTCTGAAATCGGCGATGAGCCACGTGTAGAAAACGAACCTAGAGCTGCTTTTGCAGATCAGGCTGATCCTGCGGGCAACTTCCAATCTGAGCAACAAGCTGAACAAGAGCCAGGACATGAGCAAGCAGCTGATCCTAGTTTCACAGAATACTTGACTTCGAAGAAGTTAATGCGTGACATGGACGACAAGGTGCTGAGCGGGGTTTGTAGTGGATTATCGCATTATTTCAATATTGAAGCGAAGTGGGTAAGGATCATCTTTATTTTGTTCTTCTTGTTCGGTGGATCAGGAGTGCTATTGTACTTCGTGATTTGGGCAGTAATGCCGAAGGCAGTGACACGTGCCGATAAATTGGCGATGCGTGGTGAACAGGCCAACCTGCACAATTTCAAGAAGTCTTTCGATGAAGAAATGAAAGGAGTTCGCGAAAATTTTTCGGGGGCCGGCGAGCATATTAGTCGAGGAGCTCGTTCGGTTGGAGACTCTTTAGGATCTTTTTTCTCGGTCATTGGAAAAATCTTAGCCGTGTTGGTGTTGATCTGGGCAGGCTTGAGCATCATTGGTCTCTTTGTGTTCTTTGTATTCAACGTGTTGAATATTATGGGCTACCAAAACCCAATGTTTTTCCCTCCACTTGAGGTGTTAGACCCTGCTTCAGCCTTGTTTGCCATCCTAGCGGGAACCCTTGCCATCATCATCCCATTATTGGCGCTGTTCTTCTTGTTATTGCGTGTTGTCTTCAAGACAAAACCAATGAACAACTATGCAAGTATGTCCCTATTGGCGGCTTGGATTGTATCTATTGTCATGATTTTATATTTCGTGGTGGTGACCAATCAAGATTTTGTGGAAGAGAGCACCATTTCCGTAGAGAAAACATTGGACAAAAAAGACACCTATGTGATTTCAGAGAATGATGTTCGCGTCATCAAAGCTTCCGATGAGGACTTTAGCAAGAATAAAATCAATCCGGACAAAGGAGGGATGTTGATCGGTAATTACTTGCGTAATGATATTTCTGTCCACATTGAGTCGATTGACTCCTTGAAGACACCATATATCCAATATAACTATATCGCAAAAGGATCTTCCTATGCAGCAGCATCGGCTAGAGCTTCCAAGATTTCTTATAGGGTCAACCAAAATGCGGAGAACCTAATGTTCGATAGTCATTTTGCACTGGAAGACAAACAATTGATCCGTGATCAGCATGTGAGAATGAACCTTTACTTGCCAGTTGGAACTAAAGTTCTATTGAACAAGAATATGGAGTGGAAAGTACGCGATATATGGGCAAATGAATGTCACGGAAAAGAAGAATCTAAATTTTCTGAGTGGATCATGACGAAAAATGGCTTGAAATGCATCTTAAAATTAGAAGAGGAGAAAGCCAAGGAAGCAGAAGAGTTGAAGAAGGAAGCGGAGGAAGAATTAGAAAAGACAAAAAAAGAAGATAAGAAAGCAACCTCTGAGGAAGAAGAATCGTCTTCAGAGGAGAACAACGCATAAGGGGCAATAGAATACTAACATAAAAAAACTAATCAAAATTACATTAATACCTAAGAAAATGGGAAGAATAATTACCATACTGATCCTCTTTCTGGCGGCAGTAGCTAGCAAAGCTATAGCCAGCCCTGAGGCGCAGGATACAGATATCAAGGGGCGGGTCCTGAACCAGGACAAACAACCATTAGCCTCAGCATCAGTATATTTAATGTCATCGACGGCGAATGTATTGATCAAAAGTGCGGTTACAGATGAGAATGGGGTTTATACCATCATCAAAGCTCCGAAAGGATCCTATTATATCGAAGTTAGTTCAGTAGGCTACAGCAAGGGCAAATCTGCAGTCTTTGAATTAGGCGATAAAACCTATGAAGTTGAAGATATCGTGATGGGGACAAGCAGTCAAGCGATTGAGGCAGTTACCGTTCAAGGACAATTACCAATGGTCCAGAATGTAAATGGCAAATTAGTGTTGAACGTAGAGAATTCAACATTGGCGGCCGGTAACAATGCCTTGGAAGTTGTAAAGCGTGCGCCTGGGGTAAGTGTGGATAAGGATGATAATCTGCAATTGATGGGGCAGCAAGGGGTGAATGTCACTATTGATGGCAGACAGACCTTTATGACCGGAGAGCAATTGACGAACTTCTTAAAGTCAACCGATGCCGGTCAGATCAAGAGTGTAGAGGTGACTACGACAAGGTCTGCTAAAGACGATGCAGAAGGTGCGGTAGGTACCATCAATATCGTGCTGAAAAAGAACAGGACCGAAGGTTTCAATGGATCATTTGTGGCGAGTGCGGCACATGGTAAGCACTTCAGAGGGAATAGCTCGTTGAACCTGAACTATAAAAAGAACAATACCACTTTATTTGGTTCCTATGCGTATACCAATAATAAAGAGGAGAATGAAATCCAGATCATGCGTGAGATCAGCGGTGGTAACAAAACCACATTTTTCGATCAAAATGCATCGATGATCGAGGACAACAACAACCATAACTATAGGTTAGGTATTGAGCAGAAGACTTCTGACCGCAATACCATGATGCTTCAGTTATCTGGAAACAGATATGCAGAAGATTCTGAAAACAGGAGTAGAACTGATATCGGCTTTACACCGACAAGTATTGACTCGGTTTTGAGATCGCCATCCTTCAATAAGATGAGTTTGGATAGGATGTCCTTAAACTTCAATAACGAATTCAAGATGGATACCCTAGGTCAGAAATTGACTTTAGATCTTGACTGGAGCACCTTTGAAAACCGTTCTAACATGAACTATACCTATAGGACTGAGAAATTGGATGGTGAACTTTATAAACCAGAGGAGCGTGAGCGAAGCAATATGCCAACGGATATCGATATCTATGTGGGTAAATTGGATTACGTAAAACCATTCAAAAAAGGAAGTCTAGAGGCCGGTGTGAAATACAGTAATGTGAAATCCGACAACAATATGGTTTTCGATCAATTGAATGGGGATACTTGGGAAAATGTAGCCAATAAGTCTAACCACTTTATCTATACAGAGCAAATCTCTGCTGGATACTTAGATTATAGCCGACCTTTTGGAAAATGGACTGCGAAGGTTGGTCTGCGTGCAGAATACACCATTTCTGATGGTAATTCAGTGACCAATAATGATCGGGTAAAGCGTGATTATCTGGACTTTTTCCCATCTGCAAATATCGGTTATAACCTAAGTGATAATCATATTTTTTCTTTAGGCTATGCCAAGAAGATCACACGTCCAAATTATCGTTTCTTGAATCCGTTCAGGTATTATATTGATAAATTGACCTATCAACAGGGTAACCCTTATATCAATCCGCAATATACGCATGGATTTACATTGAACTATACCTTGATGAAGATGTTCAACTTTACTTTGGGTACCGATATAACCAATGATGCGATGGTTGAAAGTATGGGGCAGGATTCCGTTACGAATACAACCTGGGTAACCAGGGAGAACCTTGGTAAATCCTTGACTTCTTATTTAAACTTGAACCTTCCATTCAGAATTGGCAAGATCTGGACCATGAACAACAATATTACCGGTATCTATATGCACTTTAAGGGTCCGATTGCAGGACATGAGGTGGATAATGGATCGTTCTTCGTACAGGCAAACAGTTTCAATAGCTTCAAGTTGAATCCACAGTGGTCATTAGAAGCATCCATCAACGGGAATACACCTTTTGTATACAACTTGTTTAAGATACATGGAAGGGTTTCAGGAGATATCGGGGCTAACTATAACTTCAAAGACCAGAAAAGCTCATTGAAATTGGCTGTAACCGACGTGTTCCGTAGCAATAGAAATAACTTGTCTACTGACTTCCACGAGTTTCAATCGAGGATTCGTCAGTACCATGACAATCAAACAGTACGCCTTACTTTCACTTACAAATTCGGAAACCTAAAACAACAGATCCGAAAAAGCGACTCGAGAAACGAGGAAAAAGACAGAGTAGGCAACTAATAAAGAACTTTGTTTCAATGTTTAGTTAATGAGGTCCTAGACTCCCAGTCTGGGGCCTTGGTTTTTTTTGGTAGTATTTAGTATTAAGTATTTAGTATTTAGACCTGGGGCTACTAACCCAACTCCAACTTAATACGCAAGAAAATCAATCTAAATACTAAATACTAACTACTAAATACTAACTACTAAATACTAGACACTAAATACTACTCTGAAAAACAGTCTTAATACTAAATACTAGCTACTAAATACTAAATTTGTTTCATGAAACTAAATCAAATCGTTGTTTTTTGTGCTTCGAGTCCTGGCTTTGATGGGACTTTTGTGAAAGCTGCAGAGGAAGTTGGGAAAGTTTTTGTGGACCGTGGGATAACCTTAGTTTATGGTGGAGGTAGAGTTGGCTTGATGGGAGCGGTTGCAGATGCGGTCATGGAAAACGGAGGTCAGGTTATAGGGGTAATTCCTCAGTTTTTGAACAGTAAGGAGATTGGTCATAGTGAGATTACGCAGTTGATCGAAGTGGATACCATGCATGAGAGGAAGGCGAAGATGAATGCCTTATGTGATGCGGTCATTGCGCTTCCCGGTGGTTTTGGAACAATGGAGGAGTTGTTTGAAATGACGACCTGGGGTCAATTGGGCCTGCATAAAAAACCTATCGGGATCCTGAATGTAGATGGTTTTTATGATCATTTGATTGCATTTATCCAACATATGGTTGATACGGGGCTGTTGAAAGAGGAAAACCAAAGGATGATCATGTATTCGGACAAGATCGAAGACTTGTTGGAACAAATGGAGGCCTATGAAGCTCCACCTGTTCCAAAATGGTTGAATCTGGAAAAATCTTGATCTAACCTTGTTTCTTGAAAGGGAAATAGGCTTTGGCATTGTAATAACAGATGTCCTGTACGATCTTGCCAATCCACTTCATATCATGCGGTAATTCACCATTGACGATATCCTCTGCGAAAATATTGCAGAGTAACCTTCTAAAATATTCATGTCTTGGGAATGACAGGAAACTACGGGAGTCGGTCAACATCCCTACAAATCGGCTGATCAACCCAATGTTTGAAAGACTGTTGATCTGTTTTGTCATCCCGTCTTTTTGGTCATGGTACCACCATGCTGAACCATATTGTATCTTGCCAGCTGTAGTTCCATCATTGAAATTGCCACACATTGCGGCAAACAGGTCATTGTCGGATGCATTCAGATTGTATAGGATTGTTTTACCCAATTTTTCTTTCGCAGCCAAGCGGTCTAAGAATTTTACCAAGCCCAAACCTTGGGAATAGTCGCCGATACTATCAAATCCGGTATCAGGTCCCAGTTTTTTCAAGGAGCCGGAATTTGTGTTACGGAATGCCCCTACATGAAATTGCTGAACCCAATTCTTTTCATTGTCCCATTCTGCAAAATGAAGCAATAATGCGGATTTAAATTTATTGATTTCCTCTAGCGTCAAATCATTGCCCTGTCTAACCTTAGTGAAGATGTTGGAGATTTCCGCCTCTGTGAAATCTTCTGCATATAGGTGACTCAAGCCATGGTCAGAAACACAACAGCCGTTCTGGGCAAAGAAGTCATGTCGGGATTTTAGGGCATCGAGGTAATCTTGCAGATTGTTGATATCGCTATTGGCTACCTCTCCTAGTCGGTTTACATATTGGTTGAAAGCTTCTTTGTTCTCCGGACTCATAGCCTTATCAGGTCGAAAAGCGGGGAACATATCAAATTTACCTGGGTTCTTGGCATAAGCCTGATGGAACTCCAGAGAGTCGATAGGGTCATCTGTAGTACAGATGGTTTCCACTTTCATCTGTTCCAATAACCCATGGACCGACATATTGGGTTGTGCCAAATCTTGGTTGGCTTTTTCGAAAACAGCATCAGCATTGTCGGCAGATAGGAGGTCATGAATGCCAAAATAGCGTTGCAATTCGAGATGGGTCCAATGGTATAATGGGTTTCTTAAGGTATAAGGGACTGTTTCGGCCCATTTTTGAAACTTTTCTTGGTCACTTGCGGCACCTGTAATAAATTTTTCGTCGATCCCATTTGCGCGCATGGCTCTCCATTTGTAATGGTCGCCATGTAACCAAATTTCAGTGATATTTGAAAATTGTTTATTGGCAGCCACCTCGTTAGGTGGTAAGTGATTATGATAATCTATAATAGGTAGTTCTTTTGCATAGTCATGGTAAAGCTCTTCTGCCACTCGGCTTTGCAAAAGAAAATTTTCATCCAAGAATGGTTTCATACGCTATGATTGTTAGATTTTAAGTTTAGAATTGACAGAGCTTGAAAATAAGTAATTCTGCGCAAAAAGCTAACAAAAAGCTATTAAAAATGTTATATTTATAATAAAAGGATAAACACAAGCATTGAATATGAAAACTACCTTATTAATTACATTGATAGTCTTTTGCTCACAACTGGGCTTTAGTCAGACGAAATTGACTCAACTTTGGGAGTCTAAGGAACAGCTTCCTACCCCAGAATCGGTTTTATATTCGCCAGAGAAATCGGCTTTGTACGTGTCATTGATAGACGGAGATGGCGTTGCAAAGGATGGAAAGGGCGGAGTGGCCATTTTGAATTTGGACGGAAGTCTAAAGGATGCGACTTGGGTGCAAGGACTGAATGCTCCTAAAGGTTTGGCCATGCATAAAGACTTGCTTTATGTTGCTGATATTGATGAAGTCGTGGTGATCGACATGATTACCGGTAATGTCATCAACCAAATTAAGATCCCTGATGCACAATTCTTGAATGATGTCACTGTGGACAACAATGGAAAGGTCTATGTCTCTGATACCAGGAAAGGAGAGATTCACCTGATCCATAATAATAAACCATCTCTTTTCATGAAAGATGTAAAGGATGTCAATGGACTACGTGTTATTGATGGTGTGTTGTATGCGATGGCAGGTCCTGAATTATGGAAAATTGACGCCAATAAAAATCATACTGTCGTGGCTAAAGGATTGCAATTGGGTGGTGATGGATTAGAGCCTGTTGGTGATGGCAGTTATTTGGTGACTTGTTGGGGAGGATTAATCTATCATATCGCAGCAAACGGAACGGTAACTGAACTGTTAGATGTAAGGGATAAGATGAAAACTGCGGATTTAGGATACAACCAAAAAGAGAAAATCTTGTATGTTCCAACCTTCTTGAACAATAGCGTTGTGGCGTATAAGTTAGACTAAAACAATAATTAAGACATAAAAAAAGGATTCAAGCCATAACTTGAATCCTTTTTTATTATTTCAGGATCTCCCTGAGCTTATTGTTGAGTTCGTCGCCATGCAGGTTTCGTGCTACAACTTTTCCTTCAGGATCCACCAAGATATTTTGCGGAATGGCTTTCACGCCATAAGCTAGACTTGCTGAGTTGTTCCAGCCCTGAAGATCGGAAACATGCTTCCAAGTCAGGTTGTCATCTTTTACTGCTTTTGCCCAAGGTTCAAATTCCTTATCAAATGATACTCCTAAGATTTCGAAGTTTTTATCCTTGAATTCAGCATAAGTCTTGACCAACTTAGGGTTTTCTTCACGGCAGGGAGGACACCAGGAAGCCCAAAAATCAATGAGTACATATTTACCTTTCAGATCCGATAGGGAATATGGTTCACCTGCTAAATCAAATTGGGTGATGCTTGGCGATTTTTTGCCAGGCAGGGTATTCTTTAGGGCGTCCAAATAGCGATCAAATATTTTACCTTCGGTGGATTTCTTGACTTTTTTATCCAACGTCTTGAATAGATCGGCCAATTCCTGGTATTCTGGGAAATAGCCACCCACTCTTTGGATTAGACGGATTGAGCTTACCTCCTTGGGATTTGCCTTTACTTGTGCAATGAGTTCTTCCTTGGTTTGTGCGAACAAAAGACTCGGTATAAATGCTATTAAAAATATTAATTTCTTCATTTTGTGAATTATGATTTCCAAAATTATCAATAATCTACCAAACAAGTAGATTATTTTTTGTAAAATTCTCATAGATAGAGTCAATTATTTAAAATTTTATTAATAAATAAATATCTGTCTGTTTTAATAATTATTGATTAAAATAATTGCTGTAGCTGTGATTTTCGTTGAAAACGGTTACAAAATCAAAAAGATTTGCATTTTATGCACGTACAGCCTTATAAATTGTTAAATTTGAGGCTCACTAAGGTATTTTTCAATTTAAATGGCAAGATTAAATTTATTAGAGGAAACCCGCTTTGAGAAAGTTCCAGTAACGGTATACCCCTCTCAAGACGAAGCTTCTGTTAAAGTTGCTGAGCGCATCGCTGCTATCATTAAAGATAAGCATGCAAAAGGGGAAAAGGCAGTTTTAGGTCTAGCGACCGGAGCAACGCCAGTAAAAGTCTACAAAGAACTTGTGAGAATGCACAAGGAAGAGGGATTAAGCTTCCAAAACGTTGTTACTTTCAACTTGGATGAGTATTACCCGATGCTTCCGACTGCAGAACAAAGTTATGTAGCATTCATGAACAAGCATTTGTTCAATCATGTTGATATTCCCAAAGAGAACATCAATATTCCAGATGGAACACTTGCAGAAGACAAGGTTCAGGCTTTCTGTGAAGGCTATGAACAGAAAATCTCCAGCTTAGGAGGTTTAGATATCCAATTATTGGGTATTGGTCGTACAGGACACATTGGTTTCAATGAACCAGGGTCTGCGCCAAACTCAGGTACTCGCTTGGTCACCTTAGATGACCTTACAAGAAGAGATGCTTCACGCGACTTCGGTGGTAAGGAAAATGTACCAACAAAAGCGATTACCATGGGTGTAGGTACGATTTTCAAAGCCAAGGAAATTGTATTGATGGCATGGAACGAGAAGAAAGCTGAAATCGTGAAGAAAGCGGTTGAAGGGGAAATTTCTTCTGATATTCCTGCGACTTATCTTCAGATGTCTGATCATGTTGAGTTTGTCTTGGATGAAGATGCTGCTTCAGCCTTGACCCGCTTTAACCTTCCTTGGTTGGCGCATGATGTGGTATGGACAGACAAATTAGTTAAAAAAGCAGTTGTTTGGCTTTCATTGCATTTGGATAAAGCTATCCTGAAACTTACCGATGATGACTATAACAATAATGGTATGGCTCAATTAATTACTGAGCAAGGTACTGCTTATAGCATCAACATCCGTATTTTCAATGAATTACAACGTACCATTACAGGTTGGCCAGGTGGTAAACCAGGTGTGGATGATTCTAACCGCCCTGAAAGAGCTGAACCAGCACAAAAGAATGTAATCTTATTTTCTCCACACCCTGATGATGATGTGATCTCAATGGGAGGTACTTTCATTCGTTTGGCTGATCAAGGTCATAATGTACATGTGGCTTATCAAACTTCTGGTAATACCGCTGTTTGGGACGATGATGTGTTACGTTATTTGGAATTCGTTCAAGACTATGCGGTAGTCGTGGAAGATGATAATGGCGTTACGCGTAAGATCTATGATGAGGCTCGTGAATTCTTTAAAGTTAAAAAGCCTAATCAAGTAGACCCTGAAATCATTAGAACGATCAAAGGACTTATCCGTAAGGGTGAAGCTATTGCTGGAGCTCGTTTCGTAGGCCTTCCTGATGAGAATATCCACTTTATGGACCTTCCGTTCTATGATCGCGGTAAATTCTCTAAGGAGATCGATTTTGAAGATGATATTCAGCAGACCATGGAATTGCTTCGCCAAGTGAAACCTCAACAGGTTTTTGCTGCCGGTGACTTTGCAGATCCACATGGTACCCATAAAGTTTGTTTCGATATTATCCTGGAAGCTTTATTGCGATTGAGAGAAACCGACGAATGGACTAAAGATTGTTGGTTATGGTTATATAGAGGTGCATGGCACGAATATCCGATCCATGATATCGAAATGGCGGTTCCACTTTCTCCACAAGAGGTGAAACGCAAAAGGTTGGCAATCTTCAAACACCAATCTCAAAAAGATCTTCCTGTATTCCCAGGAGATGATCCAAGAGAGTTTTGGGTTCGTGCTGAAGATCGTACTAGCGAAACAGCTGGATTGTACCACCAATTAGGATTGGCGAACTATGAAGCTATCGAAGCTTTTGTTCGTTGGAAATTCTAATCCAGGTACAAATAGATATTAGATAAGCTGTCCCTTTCGAGGGACAGCTTATTTTTTTGGTAAAAATTTCGGAATGTGAATGTTTTTATCGGATTGTTTATTTTTTTAATGTTACCCCGACATTACTTTTGCAGCACTATTTAGAATCAGCACAAATAAATACCATGAAAACATCATATCTACTTGCTCTGCTTGGAGCGACTACGATCTACACTGCCGCCAATGCTCAAACGACTGTAAAAGGGAAAGTTAGTAGCAATAACAATGAATCGATCTCCGGACTGAACATCAAAGTCAAGGATAAAGTTACCATGTCTGATGAGAATGGTTACTTTGAACTATATGTTCCTTATCCAGGTACCTTCAATCTGGAAGTAACTGGCGTTGGGTATGTAAAGGAGTCGGTATTCGTTAATCCAAAGTAAACAAACACAAATCTGGGTACTATCGTAATTAAGCCAGCTAATCACAACATCCAAGAAGTGGAAGTGACAGGATATAATTCTTTAAATGATAAAGTCCTTAATGTTGGAAAGGCTGGAATCCTAGACCGTGATTTACCGCAAGCGGTTCAGATTGTCAATGCGCAAGTGATCGAAGATCAGCAAATCAATAGGTTGAGCGATGCCTTAAAGAATGCCAATGGGGTAGCTATGGGAGCAAATCGTGGTGGTGTTAATGAGAATTTCTTTGCGCGAGGTTATAGCCTAGGGTCCAATAATATCTTTAAGAACGGTGCACGTACGAACAATGGTGGATCCATTGAAGCCAGTACTTTAGAGTCTGTTGAGATCTTAAAAGGGAGTGCTGCTATTCTGTATGGAGGTGTTACTGGAGGGGCAGTAGTAAACTTGGTGACCAAAAAGCCCAAATTTGAATATGGTGGAGAGGTATCCATGCGTATGGGGAGTTATAACCAATACAAGCCTATCGTGGATGTGTATGGCCCGATTTCAGATAAACTAGCTTTTCGGGTTGTCGGAACAGGAGAATATGCAGAAAGTTATAGGGATTATGTTGAAAGCAAGAGATATTATATCAATCCTTCCCTATTATATAAGATGTCGGAGAAATCCAGTTTGAACTTTATGTTTGATTACTTGAAATCAGATTATACGCCTGATTTTGGAATAGGTTCAGTGGATGGAAAGATCAATAAGGAGGTCGGTAGAAATACCTTTATCAATACGCCTTGGGCATTCAATAAAACCAATTCTTCGAATGGACAGATCAATTTTGAGCATGTCTTTTCAGATAACTGGAATTTACAGGCCATAGCCAGTTACCAACAATATGGTCGCGATTATTATGGATCTGAACGTATCCAAGCCAAAGCTACAGGAATGGCCGCTCGTGCTTTAAATAGGACTGAGCAAGATGAACTAAGTTTCAACCAGCAATTGAACGTGAAAGGGAATGTGCAAACGGGAAATATAAAACATCAGATCTTAATTGGAGCTGATGCAGATCAATCCAATACCAAAAACTATGCTTTCAATATCTATGGGGCAGGATTGGACAATAAACCAAGTACAGGATACGATAGCATCAATGTTTTTAATCCCTATACCGCTATGATGCGTTCCGATATGCCAGGTGTTGATTTGAAAACAAGAACTACAACCGATATCAACCGTTATGGAGTCTTTGCACAAGACTTGATTTCCTTGACTAAGGAGTTTAAAATCCTTGCTGGGATCCGATATACTTATCAAAAAACCAAGAATGCAGAGGTGTATGACTATGCAACTGGAGAAACGACAGTAACGCCTAACAAAGGTAAAGATGGCGAAGATATGGGAAGTAAGGTAGATAAAGCATGGTCTCCAAAGTTGGCCTTGATCTATCAGCCTATTTCGACCATGAGCATCTATGCTAGTTATGCGAATAACTTCACTTCAAACTCAGGTTATGATTTAAATTTCCAACCTATGGGTCCATCATTGATCGATCAGTATGAAGCTGGTGTTAAGAATGATTTCTTCAATGGCAGACTATCGGCAAACCTGACCTGGTACAGAATTCAGAACAATAAGTTTGCACAGACCATCATTGAAGCTGACGGAACGGTAAAAGATCCTAACATGAAAGAATTTACCGGAAAGACTGCCTCTGATGGTGTTGAGTTAGATTTGACCGGTAAAATTGCCGAAGGCCTGAACGTTATGGCCGGATATAGTTACAACTTTATGCGTTATTTGGAAACCAATGAAAACGGAAATGTAGAAGGGGTTCGCTTGGTAGGAACAACAGCGCATTCTGCGAATGGAACTGTATTCTATACCCTTCAAAATGGGAGTTTCAAAGGGCTGAAACTAGGATTCTCGACATTCTATACAGGTAAGAGAAATGCAGGTTGGAACAACAGCAAAGTAAATGAGAAAGAAGGTGTAAACAGATTGATCGCAGTGGATCCATTTACGACATTTGATTTCTCAGCTGGATATACCTATAAAAACTGGAGCATCTTAGGAAAGGTTAGCAATATCGGAAATGCCTTTAACTATTACGTGCATGAGAACTATAGTGTGAACCCGATTCCACCAAGAAGTTTTACCGGTACATTGAGTTATAAATTTTAACCAATATCTATAAAGAGTAAAGCTGTTTACAATGAAGTAAACAGCTTTTTTATTTAATAAAATAGATGGAGTAATTCTTAGAAAATAGGTAAGTTGCTCAACAACTCAGGGATGGCCTGTACGCCTTCATGAGCCACTAAGAAAGTGTATCGAAGTGAGTTGGGGATAATTCCAAAATACTTTTTAAAGGCGGTGGTGAAATGGGTGGAATGCTTATAGCCTGTCATCCTTGCCACATCAGAAATACGGTATTTGCCCATCAGGATCAGCTTTTTCGCATGCTCCATTTTCATTTCAGTAATATAGTTCATGATGGTTTTTCCATAGAACTGCTTGAAATGTTTCTTTAGGTATTGCTCATTGGTGCCCACTGATTTTGCCAATTCTGAAATGGTATGGTTTTTTGAAAGATCTTCATCAATTAGCTTTTTAGCCATTTGGATCTTTTCATAATGATTCTTATTGGCAATGATTTCCTTGTTTTCATTTTCCACAAAGAGGCTCTCCACCTGATGGATAATGACTTCCAGCAAAAGGGACTGGATCTTTAATTGATTGATATAGGAATCAGCTTCGTACAGCTCGAAAATTTGTTGCAAAGCAAGAGCAATCCTGCCGTCCGCTTTAGTTAGCAATCCATGTTGAAACCGTTCTTGGTCTGCAATGTACTTGTCATGGAAAACTAAGAGCTTATCACTGGGGATTAACATCAGAAGGATGCGGTTGTCTAGACAGATGCTCTTCAAATCAAATAGGTCACCTTTATTCATGTGGATCAACATGTTGTCGCCCGCTTGTAAAAGGTAATTGTCCTGCTGGATCTGAATGGAACAATTTGCAGAATCTTCTAGTAGCAATAGATTTAAATAACCATCAATAGGAGAAGTGAAACTGAATTTTTGCCTGCCTTTGAGTACTGTAAAATACATTAAAGTGCCTAGTTCCAACATATTGGTAGAAATACCATTGGTTGTTTCAGGTAAAATTTCCGATTGCGTAGTATTTTTTTCTGATTGCGTCATTTTGCTATTTAGAATAATTCTACATTTGCAGCAGTATTTATTTAGACTTGTTCTAAAGAAAGTCGAAGTTACTGTATTAATCTGGAATAATGAAACAATTTTACCTCACCATATTATTTTTATTTACCTGTATTGTTGTATTTGCCCAAAATTCAACAATAACTGGTAAAGTTCATTTGGTAGATGGCACGCCTGTTTCAAAAGCTACAGTGCGAATTGAGGGCACTCCAATTGCAAGCATTTCCGATGATGAAGGTTTGTATACATTGGAGCAAGTTCCTTATGGAAAACAGACCATCTTAGTGACCTCCATTGAGATTAAATCGAAGAGACTTCCTATTGATGTCAATAAGGCCAACTATGATTTACATATCCATATTGACCCAAGAGGAGAAATCAGTCTTGATGAGGTGCGGGTACAAGGGAATTCCGTAAAAAGAGAAATTGAGACCAAGGGGTTTGCTGTCAATGTGATCGAAACGAAAGAAGCTTCCACAAGAAATATTCAAACTAATGAACTCTTGGACCGTACTGTAGGAGTAAGGGTCCGTCAAAGTGGAGGTCTAGGTTCGGAGGTACAATATAACTTAAATGGGATGACGGGTCGATCGGTCGGGATATTCATTGATGGGATAGAAATTTCGACCTATGGTTCCTCATTTAACTTAAATAATATCCCTCCTTCGATGATTGATCGCATCGAGGTATATAAAGGGGTTCTTCCTGCTCATTTAACAGGGGACTTGCTTGGAGGAGCAATCAATATTGTTCTTAAAAAAGGTACTTCGAGCAATAACTTATCAGCCTCTGTTTCTTATGGCTCATTCAATACTACCCAATCAGATATTTCTGGCCTTTATAGAAACGCGAAAACAGGTTTTACGACTAGGGTTTCAGGGAGTTTCTTGAATTCAGACAACGATTATGAAATCTGGGGTAAATTCTCCAAATATATAGAACCCAATGGCGTTGTACGTCGTAACTATAGGACCAAACGATTCTTTGATGGCTATAGAGCATTATCTGGAAGATTTGAGTTTGGATTTACCGATGTAAAATGGGCGGATGCTTTCTTTTTAGGATATAATATCTCTGATTCTCATAAAGAGATTCAGCATGGCCAGACCATGGGGACTCCTTATATGGGCAGAACCTCTGATGCCACGGCTAATGTGTTGAGTTTGACTTATAATAAGAAGAACTTATTTGTGCCAGGCCTATCCTTGAATACCAATGCTGTCCATAGTTTTAGAAGCACCAATATCCTCGATACTATTCCTTGGGCCTACAATTGGGACGGACAGATCCGCCTTGATTTAAATGGTGATCCTATTCGTCGACTGGATGGAGCACAGCAGGGGAAACCTGCGATGACGGATATTGATCGTCAGGTAACCAATATCAGGACGAACTTGAGTTATGATATTCTTTCTGGACATAGATTCTCCGTGAACCATGTTTTTTATACCGTAGATAGAAAAGACAAAAACTTGTTGATAAAAGATGGTAATACCGGCATCAACAGTTCGAATGATCTTGCAAAGAATGTCGTGTCGTTCAATTATGAAGCTCAAACGTTTCATAATAAGTTGACAACAAATCTATTCTACAAGATTTATCAACAATCTATTGCTAGCCATTCTTATACAGGGGTAATTGAAAACGGGCAGACGAAGATCGTTGAGAATGTCAGCAAGGACAACCGTGTAAATTATGGTTATGGTCTTGCGGCATCTTATAAATTGTTCAATCGATTGGTACTTCTGGCCTCAGGAGAACGTGCGGTAAGAATGCCGGTTGATATGGAAACTTTTGGAAGTCCGGAAGATAATGTTCTAGCCAATCCGGGGATCTCACCCGAAATCAGCGACAACTATAATGCGGGGTTTAGGTTAGGGACTTATGATTTCGGTGATCATAGATTTTCGGTTGGAACCAATGTTTTTTGGAGGAACACGAAAGACAGGATCATGCCGAGAGCTAATGAAATGATCAACAGCCAAGAAATTGAACTTACCCAATATGTCAATTTGGGGCTTTCTCAGTCCGTGGGCTTTGAAGGTGAACTGACCTATGCCCATAAGGACAAGCTTACGTTATTGTTCAATTTTTCCAAATTCAATTCCTTGTTTAAGCAAGAGTTTGATCCTACTTCAGGTCAACCGATGACCTATTACAACAAACAGATTCCTAATGAGCCTTTCTATACCATGAATGGAAATGTTCATTATAGATTAGATAATATCATTCAAAAATCCTCTCAGTTAAACCTGTTCTACAATATTGGTTATGTGGCGCCTTTCAGCACAGTATGGCCAGATTCTGATTGGTTTATTACACCGGCACAGTACGCGCAGAATTTGGGTATGAGCTATGTTTTTCCTAACAAGAAACTCATTCTCGCACTGGATGTCAAGAACGTATTCAATGCTGAACTTTATGATAATTTCGGCGTTCAGAAGCCTGGTAGGGGATTTTATTTGAAACTGAACTACTCAATTAACAATATATAATTACTCTTAATAATTAATAACATGAAAACGAATCTATTAAAGTATGCAATACTTGCCACTGGTTTGATATTTAGCAGTTGTTCAAAAGACGGAGAAGGTCCGAAAGAAGTAACTGAAGACGATATACGTTGGATCACTGTTTCAGGTGCGTTGATGGATGAGGAGCCAGGTGATGGTAATGCCGGAACTATGGTATTCAGTATGAAGCCTGAGGAAGCAAAAAGTCCAGCATTTTCAGTCGATGTGTTTGCGAATGGTCAGCACGTGAAATCTTCAAGAACAGCGCGTCTGCAAGCATCAGCTGATGGAAAGTATTTATATAATATCCAATATACAGGTGATGATGGCGGTAATTTCAACAAATTCAGGGTTCGTGGTGGAAAGAACTTTACCCCGGAAGGCCCAGAAGTAGAGACCGCTACATATGTAAGTACAGCTCCACGTTGGTTGAAAGCAGCAGAAGGGGTTGGTATTGCAGTTAGAGCAGCAGCAAATGATGCAGTTTATACTGGTCAAGCGCCAAACTTTGTATACCAAGAAAGAACAGCAAAAACGGATGTTATTTCATTGGATTTAAATGATCCTAAGATTACAAAAACCACCAAATTCGACTTGAAATTAACTGCTGAAGAAGTTGCAGCTGGTTATTATGTAAGCCGTATCGATGTTCCTGTAATCAATAAAGCTGGGAATAAAGTATTTATTGGAGCAGCAGTTTCAAAACATAATACTTCAAAATTCACTCTTGGAACTGATGGAAAACCTACTTGGGAAAATGATAGAAATGGTTTGAAAAGCTGGGCTAAAACTTTGGTGTTAGACTACCCTTCTTTAACAAATCCTAAAATCCTTACTTCTAACAAAACAAGAGGTAATACCAATGGATACCGTAGTACTCTTCAGTATGTAGGTACAGATGGTCATGTTTACCAAGCTACCTCAGGCGAAGCAGTAGGTGGTGGTGGTTCTAAGATCTTACGAATCGATGGTACAAGCAATGAATATGATGCTTCATACGCATTCAGTTTAGATCAGGCTTTAGGGGTTAAAGATTCATACATCGAAACATGGAAATATGTAGGTGATGGAATAGGATACGTTGTGTACAATGTAGCTGGTAAGGGTGGATATATTGCGAGGGTAGATCTAAAAAATAATACCGCTAGAAAATATAACATTCCAAACCAAGACGAATTGAATTTCCGTCAGATCCAAAATATTGCATTGGAAGGGGATGATGTATTTATAGCTATCGCACCAGTGGGTAAAGATGGAAACATCTATGTGTTCAACAGAAAATCTGGAAAGATGTCAGTAGGGGCAAAACTTGTGAATAAAACGGGTAACCAGTATATCGGAATTTATTAAGATATCAACAAAATATTATATCAGGTGTGCAGAATCTTGCTCACCTGATTTTTTCATTACAGCAGTATAAAGAGAAAATGAGTAAAAGAGTACAAAAAAAATCAACATGGATGAAAGTAAGGAAACTTTTCAACGACATCCATTTGTGGGGAGGGTTGATATCCGGGATCGTGGTTTTTATCGTTTGTATCACCGGTACAATCTACACCTATAATACTGAAATCAGGGCATTGGCAATGCCTGAGTTCAATAAAGTAAAAGTTGAAGGACAGAAGAAAAATGCAGATCAATTGTTGGCCGCTATTACGCCAGAAGTAAAAGGTAAAATAGTAGGTGTAAAAGTACCATATGCCGATAATGCTCCTACATTTTTCATGTACAATAAAAAAGAAAAGGACGGGGAAGGGAAGGAAAAAGAAGGAAAACCTGAAAATTCCAAAGGTCAAGAAGGACAAAAACCTGGAGACAGGACGGATGTAAAGGAAGGTGCAACAGCTGAAAAACCTCTAAGACCCGTAGAAGCAAAAGTTGGGGAAAGCAAAAGTCCGCAGAGAGCTGCCCCTGCTGGTCCTGGAGGGCCTGCTGGAGTTCGTGGTCCGAGAGCAAACCAGTTGGCCGTAAATCCTTATACAGGTCAGGTAATCGGTGATCCTTCGGATGTGAAAACCAAGACCGCAGAGTTTATGCAAAAGATGTTCGGTTTGCACCGTTGGTTATTGTTGAATGAAATTGAAGAGCCGATCATTGAAGGTGTTGAAAACAGAAAGCTTGGTTCTTGGATTACGGGAACAGCTACCTTATTGTTTTTATTAGGCGTGATTACAGGTATAGTCATTTGGTTTCCTAATAAAATGAGAGCATGGAAAAACGGATTAAACATCCGTTGGTCGGCGAATTGGAAAAGGCTCAATCATGACCTTCACAATACGCTGGGTTTCTACAGCTGTATCATTCTGTTCTTGATGGCCGTTACGGGCCCCTTTTGGTCATTTGATTGGTATCGTGCGGGCTGGCAAAAAACATGGGGAACCTATAAATCTCCAGATGCTCCAAAAGAAGAGAAAGCTCCTATCCTATCTACATTACCTGCGGATGGAAAAAAACCGATGAGCATTGAAGAGACCATTTTGGCCGTTAATAAAGTCCTGCCTTATGATGGCGATGTCACTATCAACTTTGCAAAAGATAGCGTAGGGACAGTTTCAATCAGTAAAAACAGAACAGGTTTCTTTGCTCCTTCAGCTGGAGATAAATTAACCTTAGACCAGTATAGTGGTGAAGTGCTGGAAAGAGATGTCTTCCGCGAGAAACCATTTAACCAAAGAGCTTCTGCTTCCATAAAGGCATTGCATATCGGGGATATCTATGGCCCATTTACAAAAATGCTTTATTTTATTTCCTGTCTGATCGCAACCTCATTGCCGATAACAGGCGTGATGATCTGGATCAATAAAATGAAGAAAACAAAAAAGTAATAGTAACAATTTCTCTTTATATCAATTGGGTTTGGCTGGCATGGTCAAACCCATTTTTTGTTTAAAACAGAAATGCCCAGCCATTCAGCTGAGCAGTCCGTTTGTTTTAAAATTAGCGGTTTTTTTTTTTGAGTTATTTATTATCGCTGCCCATACGTCCGATCAACATTTCGATAATCGCAACGATGATGGCAAAAAAGAACGCAGGCCAAAACCCTGCTACATCAAATTTCGACCCCATGATTTTATCTGAAAGCATAATCATCAGAACTGTAATGATAAATGATACCAGACCAAATGTTAACCAATTCAATGGGAAAGTAAATAAACGTAGAATTCCACCTACAATCGCATTCACCAAGCCAATAACTAAACCCGTTAGGATAGCCCATCCAAAACCAGCAACAGTTACTCCAGGAATAATCCATGATGCGATTGCAACTACTAAACCTGTAACTAATAGACTAATAATGAACCTCATAACTTAAATAATTTGTGTAGTTAAAAATTGTTCAAAATTAATGCCAATAAAGCGGTTTATTGGACGGTATTTTTAGGGGTAACAAAAATAATATTATGCTAACATAGAAAAATATGTGTATATTCATCCAACAATTTTAAACATCAAAGGTTATGAGACAAATAGTTGCAACATTCTGCGCCCTATTATTCTCCATGGTATTATTCGCACAAAATAATGATCCAATTATTGGGAAATGGCAAAATCCAAGTGGGGAGGGAAGAATCGAAATCTACAAGAAGAACGACAAGTTTTTTGGCAAGCTTTATTGGGTTAAAGATGCCTCAAAAAAAGATGTGAAAAATCCTGATCCCAAATTGAGGAGCAGGAATATCCAAGGCTTAGAAATCTTAACCGATTTCAGTAAAGAAAGTAAAACCTATGTAGATGGTCAGATCTATGACCCTAAATCAGGAAAAACCTATAGCTGTAAAATGACCATAAAGGGTGATGACCAGCTAGATATCCGTGGCTACATCGGAATTAGCCTCATCGGGCGTACTGAAACCTGGAAGAGAGTTAAGTAATCAAGAAAAAGAACTCAAAAAGGATAATGCCCCCAATAGACCATCTATTCGGGGCATTTTTCTTTGGGAATGGAGCTATAGTTCTGGCTTTCATGGGATAATGAATTTAGGGCAAACGTTTTCGTAAGGGGGTGATATAAAAAAAGGTTATATTTATTGCGGATTAATTGAAATACTATGTATAAAACTCTAAAACCAGCCCTTGAAAAAGAACTTGCAGAAATTAAGGATGCAGGTTTGTACAAAGAAGAACGCATTATTGTAACTCCTCAAGGAGCAGATATCAAAATCAGTACAGGACAGGAAGTAATCAACTTCTGTGCGAATAACTATTTGGGACTGTCCTCACATCCGAAAGTTGTGGCGGCAGCAAAAGCGGCAATCGATAGTCATGGCTATGGAATGTCTTCGGTACGTTTTATTTGTGGTACTCAAGATGTCCACAAAGAATTAGAAGCTAAGATTTCAAAGTTCTTGGGAACTGAGGACACCATTTTATATGCAGCAGCATTTGATGCAAATGGAGGTGTATTCGAGCCCTTGTTAGGTCCTGATGATGCAATCATCTCTGATGAGTTGAACCATGCTTCCATCATTGATGGAGTTCGCCTGTGTAAAGCGCAAAGATTCCGATACAAAAACTGTGATATGGAAGATCTAGAAGCACAATTAAAGGCTGCTTCTGGTGCAAGACATAAAATTATTGTAACGGATGGTGCTTTCTCCATGGATGGATCCGTAGCGCCATTGGATAAGATCTGTGACCTAGCCGATAAGTACGAATCTTTAGTTATGATCGATGAATCACACTGTTCTGGTTTTATCGGAAAAACAGGCCGCGGAACCCACGAATTGTTCAATGTAATCGACCGTGTAGATATTATCACCGGAACTTTAGGAAAAGCTTTAGGAGGTGCATCTGGAGGATTCACTTCTGGTCGCAAGGAAATTGTCGATATGCTTCGCCAGCGTTCTCGCCCATACCTTTTCTCCAACACTTTGGCACCTGCTATCGCCGGCGCATCTGTTGCTGTCTTGGATATGTTGAGCGAAACAACTGAACTTCGTGATAAGCTAGAAGATAACACCAAATACTTCCGTGAGAAAATGACCGAAGCTGGATTTGATATCAAACCAGGCTTCCATCCTATCGTCCCAGTAATGCTTTATGACGCTAAATTAGCGCAAGAGTTTGCTTCCAAGATGTTGGATGAAGGAATTTATGTCATTGGATTCTATTATCCGGTAGTGCCTCAAGGAAAAGCACGTATCCGTGTGCAGATTTCAGCAGGACACGAAAAAGCACATTTAGACAAAGCTATTGCAGCCTTTACAAAAGTAGGTAAGGAATTGGGCGTGATTAAGTAATTCACGCCTGATACAGCATAAAAAAAGCGCCTGGGTTATCCCAGGCGCTTTTTTTGATTAGTTCAATCCTCTCTTTTTCATCAGGTGGATTGGGTCCGGATCCGCACCGCGGAATTTGCGGTACATCTCAGCAGGATTTCCTGTGCCACCTCTTTCAAGGATGTTGCTACGGAAGGAAGCTGCTGTATTCTGATCATAAAGACCTTTCTCTTTAAATGCAGCGAATGCATCTGAATCTAATACCTCAGACCAGATATAGCTATAATAACCTGCAGAATAACCACCACTGAAGATGTGTTGGAAATAAGTACTTCTATAACGAGGGATAATAGCATCGATCAATCCAATTTTATCCATTGCCGATTTTTCAAACTCATCTGCTTTGGCTTTGATTGGAGCAGTAGCGCTATGGTAGTTCATATCCAACATAGATGCTGCTAAATATTCAATGGTCGCAAATCCTTGGTCGAAGGTCCCAGCCTTTTGCATTTTTTCGATCAATGCATCAGGGATAGCTTCTTTAGTTTGGAAATGCTTCGCGTATGTTTTCAATACTTCAGGATCAGCAGCCCAATTTTCCATGATCTGCGAAGGAAGTTCAACGAAATCACGAGGAACTGAAGTACCTGCTAAGCTTCTGTATTTTACGTTTGAGAACAAACCATGTAGGGCGTGGCCAAATTCATGGAATAAAGTTGTTGCTTCATCAAATGTCAACAATGCAGGGCTATCACCAACTGGTTTTGTAAAGTTACATACGATAGAGATCACAGGAGCGACACGTTTTCCATTCTCACGAGCTTGAGACCTGTATGATGTCATCCATGCTCCAGAACGTTTAGAAGCACGAGGAAAGAAATCAGCATATAACAAACCTAAATGAGAACCATCCTTATCACGAACCTCATAAACCTCAACCTCTGGGTGGTAAACTGGAACATTGTTCAGAGCGACAAAAGAAATCCCCCACAATTTGTTCGCAGTAGCAAAAGCACCTTCGCGAACGTCGGTTAAACTGAAATAAGGTTTAATTTCCTCCTCATTCAGAGCATAACGTTTTTGACGGATTTTCTCTTGGTAATATCTCCAGTCGTATGGAGCCACTTTGAATGTATCTTTTGTAGCTTCGATTTCTTTTTGAATATCCGCAGCTTCAGTTTTAGCTTTTGCTAAAGCTGGAGTCCAGATTTTGTTCAATAGGGCATTCACGTTAGCAGGATTTTCTGCCATAGACTCCTCAAGCACATAAGCAGCATGAGAAGAATAACCCAATAATTTTGCTTTATCTAGGCGTAGGTTGGCAATCTTGATCAAGATTTCTTTTGTGTCAGCATCATTGCCATTATTACCGCGCAATTGGTAAGCATCCCAAATCTTTTTGCGCAATTCACGGTTATCAGCATATTGCAAGAAAGGCATTACCGAAGGATTCTGTAAAGTAAATAACCATTTACCATCTTTTCCTTTAGCTTTAGCTTCAGCAGCCGCGGCAGCCTTTAATTCTTTAGGAAGTCCAGCTAGATCTTCTTCTTTGTCAACAACCATTTCAAAGGCATTGGTTTCTGCCAATAGGTTTTGACCATATTGAGTTGATAAAACAGAAAGTTCAGCATTGATTTTCTTTAATTTCTCTTTATCCTCATCTTTCAGGTTTGCTCCAGAACGAACAAATCCTTTGTATGTTTCTTCTAATAATTTTTGATCTTCAGCATCTAAACCAGCATTTGCCCTTTGGTCATAAACGGTTTTCACACGTTTGAAAAGTTCTGGATTCAGATTGATCTCATCCCTATGCGCAGACATTACCGGGGCAAGGTCCTTTGCAATAGCTTGAATCGTGTCATTTGTATTTGCACTGTTCAAGTTGTAAAACACAGTCGATACACGGTTCAATAGTTGTCCTGCATTCTCTAATGCAAGGATGGTATTGGCGAAAGTAGCAGGTTCATCGATCTTCAAAATAGAATCAATTTCTGCCTCATGTACTTTCAAAGCCTCTTTAAAAGCAGGTCTGAAGTGTTCATCTTTGATCAGGTCAAAAGGAGGGACTTCAAAGTTAGTTTCGTACTTGGCTAATAATGGATTTTTCAAATCTACAGCTTCCTCTTTTTTAGTTTCGTTGTTACACCCTACTAACAAGCTGGCTATCACCATGCAGTAAGGTAAAAAAACTTTTTTATTCATTCTCTTCTAGTTTGTTTCAAATTTTGTGCAAAGGTACTAATTCTTTACTTAAGTATCCCATTCTTTGTAGCCAACAAACTACTAAGAATTTCTAAAATATTTGTTTAATTAGCTGTAACAAAAGTGAGTCGTTTGCGTCTAATTACTAAAGCTTTAACTTATGAAGGATTTCTTTTTCTGGTGTGCTGGGGTACATAAGGAAACCTTGGACCGCTTCCCTGAGGAGCAGAATAAATATATAAGCATTGGTGCAACGATATTTTTCACTGGACTGTTTGCAGCGTTGGCAGGTGGTTATGCCCTGTATTTCGTGTTTAGCGGTAGTTCATTTGCCATCTTTTTCGCCCTGCTTTTCGGTATGATCTGGGGTCTGGCCATCTTTAATCTGGACAGATATATCGTATTGAGTATAGACAAGAGCCGCAGTGGCTGGATGCAATTATTGCAGGCCCTTCCCCGTATCTTGTTGGCCATCCTGATCGGTATGATCATTTCCAGGCCTCTGGAACTGAAAATCTTTGATAAAGAAATCAAAGAACACCTACGGGCGGAATATCTGGTTCAACAGAACGCCAAAATTGACACACTAAACAAGACTTTCGAAAATAAATACCGTGTTGAATATGCTCAGCTCAAGAATCTGACCACACATGCCGATTCACTTGAAGCGAGTATCAAGACCTCTAGACAGCAATTGAACCATGAAATCTTCGGAACCAAAACCGATGAGACTTCAGGAGTGATGGGCTATGGTCCTTATGCAAAAATGAAGGAGGAAAACCTCAATAAGCAACAGGCTTATCTAGATAGTTTGAGAGGTCGATTGCAGACCAAAGAGTCGGAGTTGTTACAACGAAAAGCCTCGGAAGGTCTGATGAGCCAACGGATTCTGTCGGATAAATCCCTGGATAGTGCTGTAAATGTCGCTGGTTTTGCTGACCGAAATGCCGCCTTGAGCAATCTTCACAAAAAACCGGACGGAACAGTGAATAAATCCACTGAAAATGCGGTAATCTTTATTGCTTTGCTATTTATCTTCTTCGAATGTTTGCCAGTTTTCGTCAAATTGATGAGTGGTCGTGATGCTTATGACAATGCCCTAAAAAATCAAAAAGAGGTGCATAATTATGAATCCAATACAGGTGTGACCGTTGAGAAAACAGCTATCGATAAGATAGACGAGTACCGGATCGACGCCTCCATCAAGCGTAGAATGGACAAACTCCAAAAAGAATTTGTCGAAGAATAAACCGCCTATCTAAAGATTTCAGTATACTTGCCATTCAATTAAAACTTTCATAATTCTACAAATAAATGGGATTATGAAAGTTCTGATTGGTCTATGAAACATAAACCATCAATAAAACCATCAATTGATATGAGCAAGAGAAATCTGCTATTAACGCTTGCGTTAATGACCATTTTTAACCTAGGACACGCACAAGAAAAAAGAGGAAGGATTAGGGACTTCGGTATTCAGATTGGTATTCTCCCAACAGGAACCAACAATGCTATTACCGATGTCGCTGGTGTAACCGTAGGTCAGAAAACTATCATTAAAGGTGATTCCGTACGCACCGGAGTGACCGCGATCATTCCACATCAGGGAAATATCTTTCAGCAAAAAGTTCCAGCAGCTGTATTTGTAGGAAATGGCTTTGGAAAAATGATGGGAATATCCCAGATTGAAGAACTCGGAAATATCGAGACGCCAATTTTATTGACCAATACCCTGAATGCACCTAAAGTTGCCAATGGCCTTATCGATTATATGCTTTCCTTACCAGGAAATGAAAACGTAAGATCGGTTAACTCCGTTGTAGGAGAGACCAATGATGGTGGATTGAATGATATCCGTGGCCGACATGTGGAAGCCGCAGATGTAATAGAAGCCATAAAAAGTGCTAGTACAGGAAGAGTATCAGAAGGAAATGTGGGGGCAGGAACTGGAACGGAATGCTTAGGCTATAAAGGTGGGATTGGAACCGCATCAAGGAAGCTCCCAGCTTCTCGGGGAGGGTATACTGTTGGGGTGTTGGTACAGACGAATTTCGGTGGAGTCCTGAGCATCAATGGTGCTCCCGTCGGACGTGAGCTCCACAACTATTACATGCAAGAACCCAAAGAAGCCCATAAAGTGGATGGATCATGTATGATCGTTATTGCAACGGACGCTCCACTTTCTGCTAGAAATCTGGAGAGATTAGCCAAACGTTCCTATATTGCATTCGGAAATGTTGGTTCATTCTCTTCCAATGGAAGTGGTGATTATTCCATCGCTTTCTCCACGAGCCCTACAAACTTAATTCCTCACGAAAGCAAAAACATAGCCTTAGAAACAACCGAAGTAGGCAACGATTATATGTCTCCGTTGTTTATGGCAGTTTGGGAAGCAACTGAAGAAGCAATCTTAAACTCCATGTTTATGGCTGAGGATATGAAGGGAATTAGAGGCCGAACCGTAAAGGCAATCCCAATCAAGGAAACACTAAATATTTTGAAAAAGTACAAGGCGCTAGACTATGATAAACTTCCTAAAGCTGTTCAGAAATAAGACGAAGATAGTCACTTTATGCGCTGCTTTAATTTCAATAGGTTTTAGCAGTTCGGCTCAGGATAAATCCCTAACACTGGATCAGGTTGCCAAGAAACATCATATTCCAGCTATACAGCTCAATTATCAAAAAAATGGAAAAAACCATCTCTATCAGTATGGCATAAAGAATCTGGATAGTAATTCCCCAATTGATCAAAATACAGTCTTTCAGGCTGCATCCCTGACCAAGGTAGTAGCGACCTATACTTTTTTGAGGTTGATGGACAAAGGCTTGATCGAACTGGATAAACCTCTTTGGAGCTATTACCAATATGATCGCCTAAAAAATAACCCAAACAGAGATAAGATCACGGCAAGAATGGTGTTGACCCACCGTACCGGCTTCCTAAATTGGGAAGGAGATGTTCCTTCGGATGCATGGAGAAAGTCTCCCCTAACCTCCCAATTCGAGCCAGGAACTGATTATATGTATTCTGGTGAAGGATTTTATTTCCTGCAGGAGACCATGGAGCACATCTCGGGAAAAACCTTTCAACAATTGGTCGAAGAAGAAGTTCTGATTCCCATGAAAATGAAAAACTCGGCGATTGTATGGAAAGATGAGCTGGAGGCCAATGCCGCCTATGGACATTACGAAGATAATAAGCCGAGGAAGCTAGGGAAATATAGAAAGAGCAATGCTGCATATACCCTATATACCACGGCTGAAGATTATAGCAATTTCATCAAGAAATATATCTTTGATGGTTTTGGTCTGAAGAAAAAGACCCATCAATTAGCTTTGAGCCATCTGGCAGAGGCTAAGAAAGCCCAGGAAATCAGCCCAGATGATAAATATGTTCCCTGTGCCTTAGGTATGCGGATGCAGATCAATGAATTAGGAACTGCTTATTGGCATACCGGATCAAATCCAGGCTTTCGCTGTTTCTTTTTGGCCTATCCCAAAAGCAAGGAAATACTGGTTGCCTTTACCAATACTGATAATGGATTTGTAGCGATTCCCGATATATTGGCGTTATTTTTGAACAATAATCAGACATTCTGGATGTATAAATGGCGCCAGGGTGAGTTAGACTAAAAAGGATAAGATTATGATTGGAATTGTTGGAGGTGTCGGTCCATTGGCTGGTGTCGATATCTTAAAAAAAATAATAGAAGAGACCAATGCAAGAAGGGATCAAGATCACTTACCGGTATTATTATCTTCGCAATCGCATAGAATACCTGATAGAACTGACTATCTTATAGGTAAAGAACCTATTAATCCAGGCCTTGCGATTTCTGAAATAGCTTTAGAACTGGAAAGAGCAGGGGCTACCGTTGTGGGGATACCTTGCAATACGGCCCATTCGCCTCGGATTTTTGAGGTGATCCAAGAGGAATTGGCTAAGCACAATTCTAAAATCCAACTTCTGCATATGGTGGCTGAAACAGCCAAGTTCATTCAGGAAAAATGTCCTGGATCAACGGTCGGTGTGCTTTCCACAATCGGAACCCGCAACACCGGTCTATATAAACAGGTTATTGAGAGCTATAATCTGACCTGTATCGAGCCAAACGATGTGCTTCAGAATAAAGTCCATTCGGCCATTTATGATGAAACCTATGGGATCAAGGCTTTTTCCTCGCCGGTTACCAATCGGGCGCATGATCAGTTGGTCGCGGCCATCCATGAGTTGAAGGGGCAAGGTGCTCAAGTGATTATCTTGGGATGTACAGAATTGCCTTTGGCCTTGCGTGAAAAAACTTATTATGGTTTGCCTGTCATTGATCCGAACCGCATCTTAGCAAGGTCGTTGATCCATGCAATAAATCCTACGAAATTGAACCCTGTAGCGGATTAGGACTAGCTTACGTATTATGTAGACATAATAAAATTTGAAAAACATGAAACAAAGTAAAGTACCAGCTCTTTTGATTTTAATGCTAGGCTTATTCTTAATGCCAAATGCATCTAATGCCCAAGAAATGTTAGTGAAAGTAAATACCGATATTTTCCCAGCTCCTGAAAAAGGCTTTAAAAGAATGGTCATTGAAGTACCTTACTCTGAAGCAGACAACAATAAAAAGATTGAATTCAGTGTAGGTAAGATGATGGAGGTTGACGGTTGTAATCATTTTGGATTAAATGGCACGATCGAAACTAAAGATTTGGAAGGTTGGGGATACAATTACTATGTATTCAAAACCAACGGAGATGTAATTTCTACCCAAATGGCATGTCCTGGTGCACCTGCAAGAAATCTTTTCGTATCGGCGCAGCCTACTCTGGTTCAATACAATGGTAAAATGCCGATCGTAGTCTATGTTCCTGAAGAATATGATGTACGATTCAAGATCTATACAAGTACAGACGAGGTTTACCGTGCGATGGAAGACAAACCTAGCAAAAAGTAATCCCTCGATTCAATAAAAGACTTAAAAACCCAGACATGAATATGACCTGGGTTTTTGTTTTATTGCTTATTTTTATTCTTCAGGCAATAATATGGCATATAATACCCTTTCAGAAATAGACAAAATCTACCAGTCCCAACTTAAAAACAAATCGGCTATAAAACATAGTACCACTTATAAAAGAATAGGTTGGATCAAGAAATTATTAGATACCATCAATAGGGAAGAAAAGGCCATTGAGCAGGCTCTATACCAAGATTTTCATAAATCTGGAATTGAAACGGCCATTACTGAGATTTTGGTGGTACAGCTGGAGCTGAAACATATCACCAAGAAACTGCGTGGCTGGATGAAGGACAAGAAGGTTCGTCGTTCATTGGTGATGCCCAATGTCAGCGCCTATTTGCATTATGAGCCCAAAGGAAACGCTTTGATCATTACGCCATGGAATTACCCCTTTCAGCTCCCGTTAGTCCATCTGGCGGCCTGTATTGCCGCAGGTAACACAGCTATACTAAAGCTCTCTGAATTTTCTCCGAATAGCAACCAAGTCCTTAAAAAAATAATAGCCGAAGTCTTTCCAACTGATCATATTGCAGTCATTGAAGGAGCTGTTGAGGAAACAACCCATCTCCTGAACCTAAAGTTCGATCATATCCATTTTACAGGTTCGTCCAAAGTGGGAAAGATCGTAATGGAAGCTGCAAGTAAGCACCTCACGGATATTACCTTGGAACTTGGTGGTAAGTCTCCAGCGGTAATCGATAAGAATGTGAATCTGAGGCAGGTCGTTAAAAACCTGATCTGGGCCAAGTTTATCAATGCAGGTCAGACCTGTATTGCTCCAGATTACATCCTTGCCCATAGGCATCAGAAACAGCAGCTTGAAGAGGTTTTTAAGATCGAAATCGAAGAAGCTTTCGGTAAGGATGCGTTTAATTCACCGGATTATGCCCGAATAATTAACGAAAAACAGTTTGAAAGGCTTAACCAAGCTCTAGACTCAGCAAAACAATTAGGAGCTAATATCATTGCTGGAGGCAAGACCGATGGAAGGACCAAGTACATTGCACCAACGGTAATCACCAATGTGGCCGCCAATAATCCGCTCATGACGGAGGAGATCTTTGGCCCCATTCTGCCCATCGTATATTATGCACAGATTCAAGAAGCCATTGACTTTATCAATGCTAAGGAAAAGCCATTAGCATTGTACGTGTTCAGCAAAGATTCAAATTTCAATAAACATATTATCCGGAATAGCAGTGCTGGATCAACCTGCATAAATGATGCGGTCATCCAGATCATGCAACCTAACCTTCCTTTTGGAGGAGTAAACAATTCTGGTTTGGGACAATCCACGGGTTGGTATGGCTTTAAAGCGTTCTCACATGAAAGAGCCGTTGCCGATGTCAAGATCATCCCGCTGTCTTCTATGTTCTGGTATCCTTACACGGAAAAGACCAGTAGGATGTTGCAATGGATTAGTCGTTTATTCTAGCCAAATATCTTGTTCCATAGGCTCTTCTTGATGCCTACATAAAAATCCCCGTCTTCCTTTTTCAAAGGATAGATCCGGATAAAGTTATGTTGAGGTTCATCTCCTTTGCCAGACTCCAGATTGAATCGATGCCGGTGAAAGGGACAGACCAATTTACCTTCTTCGCACCATCCTTTTGTCAGATCTGCTCCTGCATGCGGACAGCGACTTGAGGTAACCGATAGGACATCTCCCTCTTTGATCAAACAGAGCTTTTTACCTGCCACATGCAAAGCCTTGACATAATTACGGCTCTCATCAATTTTCACAGGCACTTTATGCCATTCCAAATCATCATCTTCAAAATTCTCCATCAGTTGCAAGATTTAATAATTTATAGCAAGTTAAGAAATGACATCAACAAAAAAGAGGCAAACCCTTGGGGATGCCTCTTATATTTTCAGCTAAAGTTTAATTCTAAACGAATTTCTTAGCATTTACTTTACGCTCGTTTTCAGTAAGGTAGATCTTACGCAAGCGGATACTTTGAGGAGTAACCTCGATGTATTCGTCAGCTTGGATATATTCCATACATTCTTCCAAAGAGAATTTAATTGCTGGAGCAATACGTGTATTGTCATCAGAACCAGATGCACGCATGTTTGTCAATTGCTTTCCTTTAGTCACGTTGATCGTTAAATCGTTGTCACGGATATGCTCTCCCAAAACCTGTCCTTCATAG
This sequence comes from Sphingobacterium sp. NPDC055346, assembly GCF_053645235.1. Taxonomy (NCBI): domain Bacteria; kingdom Pseudomonadati; phylum Bacteroidota; class Sphingobacteriia; order Sphingobacteriales; family Sphingobacteriaceae; genus Sphingobacterium; species Sphingobacterium sp. NPDC055346. Next base: position 717,520 of record NZ_JBSHMI010000001.1, on the reverse strand, counting down.
ATCTCAACACCTGGATCAACGAAGAAACGACCACGGTCTTGTAATTTATCGATTGAATAAGCCGTTGTAGAACCTGTATCTAATGAGATCAATACACCAGCCATACGACCTGGAATTGTTCCTTTCCAAGGCTCGTATCCTTTCAGACGGTGCGCCATTACAGCCTCACCAGCAGTAGCTGTCAATACGTTGTTACGTAATCCAATGATACCACGAGAAGGGATAGAGAATTCAAGGTGTTGCATTTCGCCTTTTGTTTCCATGATCAACAACTCACCTTTACGTTGAGTTACCAATTCGATCACTTTACCAGAAACTTCAGCAGGTACATCTACTACCAACTCTTCGATTGGCTCATGTTTCTGACCGTTTATTTCTTTAACGATTACCTGTGGTTGTCCTACTTGTAATTCATAACCTTCACGACGCATTGTTTCGATCAATACTGACAAGTGAAGAATACCACGACCGTATACCAACCATGCATCTGGAGAATCTGTAGGAACAACGCGTAATGCTAAGTTCTTTTCTAATTCTTTTTGAAGACGGTCATAGATGTGACGTGATGTTACGAATTTACCTTCTTTACCAAAGAAAGGCGAGTTATTGATGGTAAACAACATGTTCATTGTTGGCTCATCAATGTGCATTACTTCTAATTGCTCTGGGTTTTCAAAGTCTGCAATGGTGTCACCGATTTCAAAACCATCGATACCTACTACAGCCACGATATCACCTGCATGAACTTCTGAAACTTTAACACGACCAAGGCCTTCAAACAATTGAAGTTCTTTCACGCGAGATTTTACAATCTTGCCATCACGTTTTACCAATGATACCGGTTGGTTTTCTTTGATTGTTCCTCTTACCACACGGCCGATCGCGATACGACCAACGAATGTAGAGTAGTCCAATGAAGTTACTTGCATCTGCAATGTACCTTCAGATATTTTAGGAGCAGGAATATGTGCAATGATTGCTTCCAACAATTCGGTGAAGTCAGTCGTTGGTTTAGTCCAGTCAGTTGACATCCATCCTTGTTTTGAAGAACCGTATAATACAGGGAAATCCAATTGATCTTCAGTAGCACCTAAGCTAAAGAACAAATCAAATACATTTTCGTAAACCTCTTCTGGACGACAGTTCTCTTTGTCTACTTTGTTTACCACAACAATAGGTTTGATACCTAATGCTAAAGCTTTTCCGGTAACAAATCTTGTTTGAGGCATCGGACCTTCAAAAGCATCCACCAATAGAACAACACCGTCAGCCATTTTCAATACACGCTCAACCTCACCACCGAAATCGGCGTGACCTGGAGTATCAATAATGTTGATCTTGGTGTCTTTGTATTTAACAGATACGTTTTTAGACACGATGGTAATACCACGCTCACGCTCCAAGTCGTTGTTATCCAGGATTAATTCCCCTGAATTTTCATTGTCCCTGAATTGATTGGTGAAGTGTAAGATCTTGTCAACTAGGGTAGTTTTACCGTGGTCAACGTGCGCGATGATCGCTATGTTTCTGATATTCTGCATTGAGCAATAATGTGTTATTAAAAATAAGAGGTGCAAAGATATACATTTTGCACCTCATTTTTTACTAATTGCTATTAATATTTTATTAGCATGTCGTTTATTTATGATTAATTCTCAAACAGTTGGGTCAAAAGCAGGGATATTTTGGTTCTTCCTGATAAGGAAATGAACCGCTTTCTAAAGGACTTTTTTCGTAAGGAAAGATGTTTGTTTATTTACAGAACCCCCAGAGCGGGTGAAATCTTTTTGGAAAAGCGACTCTTTTAAAGAGAACCGCATAGTGGGGGTTAAAAATTTTTCAACACATCCCTTTTATAGGATCAAATCATTAATAAATAGTTTGCTCATCTTACGATTTTGCAATGACAGCGATCCATAAATAAAATAAAGAATAGATTCTTCGTTGACACTTTGAATCCCACTATGGCCCAACTGTGATTCTTAACAATTCGTGAAGAATCTTTACGGTTCTCCTCTATAAAACCCTGTCATTTTTCACCGAAGGTACAAGAACCGCACGCCAATATATCCTACGTTAATTTGATTTTAGGAGTGCAATATTCCGAGATGTTTCGTGTCTCAACATTAACAGCCAGGTTGAATTTAGCGCCATGAAATGTTTGATATCTCACATCCCACATCTCAAATCTCTCTCCCCTATATTCCCGCCGAATTAAACTGCAGGTCATACAATTTCCTATAATAACCCTCTAGCTCCAACAGCTCATGGTGCGTGCCGATTTCCTTGATCTCACCCTTATCCAGAACAATGATCTTATCCGCTTTCTGGATGGTGGATAACCTATGCGCAATCACGATAGAAGTACGGCCTTCCATCAGGTTCTCGATGGCATTTTGAATCAATTCCTCCGTTTCCGTGTCAATGGAGGAGGTTGCCTCATCAAGGATCAGGATTTTTGGATCATGAACTAAGGCCCGGATAAAGGATATTAGCTGCGCCTGACCGGCAGAAAGCGTCGAACCTCTTTCTTGGACCTGATAGTTGAAGTTCCCTGGGAGTCGCATGATAAAATCATAAGCACCGACTTTCTTAGCAGCATCCTCAATAGATTCAAAGGATATATTAGGGTTGTGCAGATTGATGTTGTTCAGAACCGTGTCTGAGAACAGGAAGACATCCTGCAGCACGGTGGCAATGGTCTGACGTAGGAATGTCAGATCATAATCCTTGATATTAACACCGTCCAATAAGATCTCTCCTTTTTGGATTTCATAGAATCGGCTCAGGATATTGATAATAGATGATTTTCCAGCACCCGTCGCACCCACTAAAGCTAGAGTTTCACCCTGCTCCACATGGAAGCTTACGTCTTTCAATACCCATTTCTCATCATTATAGGCAAACCAAACATTTTTAAAGGTAATCTCTCCCTTTACATGTTCCGGTTTGTAATTTCCTTCATCTGGGGTGAATTCATCGGTATCTAGCACATCAAAGATACGCTCAGCAGAGACCATTCCCATCTGAAGGGTGTTGAACTTATCGATTAACTCCCGTATTGGTCTAAAGATCATGTTGATGTACATGATAAAGGCGACCACTACACCCGGAGAAATGACATCGGCCAAGATCTGTTTGGACCCGTACCATACCAATAGACCTGTTGCAATGGCCACAATAATTTCCAATACCGGAAAGAAGATCGAGAAATACCAATTCGCTCGGATATGCGCATTTCTATGTTCCGCATTGATAGCCTTGAATTTGCGCATCTCTTGGTCTTCTCGGGCAAAATATTGGATAACGCTCATGCCAGAGATATGTTCCTGTAGAAAGGTATTCAGATTGGAAACCCATAGCCTGACACTTTGGAATGCTGACTTCATGGCTTCCTTAAAGATATAGGTCGCAGCAATCATCAGTGGCATAGGAATCAAAACGACCAAGGTCAATTTCCAATCCGTATAGAACATTACCCCTAGGATAACGACCAACTGCAGAAGGTCACCAATAATTTGGATCAGACCTTCCGAAAAGATATTGGCAATGGTTTCCAGGTCAGAGATGGTCCTGGTGATCAATCTACCGATCGGGGTATTGTCGAAATATTTTAACCTTAGGTTGGTGATATGGTTGAAAACCTGGATGCGGATATCCCGGATGACGGATTGCCCAAGGGTATTGGTCATCAGGGTATGGAAATAACGGATGATGGTTTGCGATATCAAAAGGGCAAACATCAATAAAAGCATGTTAGTCAATCCTTCCCCTTTTCCGGATAATATATAATGGTCCAAGGTATATTCCACCAAAAGCGGAAGGGCAGGAGCTACAGCTGCGAGTAATATCGTTAGTATAACGGAAACCCAGAAAACAGGCATATAGGGACGGATGTATTTAGCTAACCTTCCCAGTAGTTTACTGTCGTATGCATTTCCTGAAATTTTGTCTTTTTCCAAAATCTTCGTTTTAATCAATATATGGATAATGAACCTCTGTTAGGTAAAGCCCACAGGCCGGAACCGAAGTGCCAGCTTTAGAGCGATCCATACTTTGAATTACCTCTTTAATATGTTCTATAGGTTTCTTGCCTAGGCCGATTTCCATCAGGGTTCCAACTATTGCCCGAACCATGTTTCGCAGAAAACGATCTGCAGAAATATGGAATACCAATCTTTCGCCTTCCCACAACCATTCTGCACGTTTAATATCGCAATAATTGGTGAATACTTGTGTGTTCGATTTGCTGAAACAAGAAAAATCTTGCCTACCTAACAAATCTAGGGCTGCAATGTTCATTTTTTCAACATCCGGTTTGTCGCGCAGCTGCCATGAAAACCCATGTTGAAAGGGATCCTTCTGGAAATGTACATGGTATTCATAACTCCTTTGCGTGGCATCAAAGCGAGCATGGGCCTCTACAGCTACCCCAATCAAGCGTTTTGCTGAAATGTCAAAAGGCATCAGGGCATTCAGGGAATGGACAAACCTCTCCTTGTTCTCCAAAACATGAGCATTACTGGAGAAATGAACAAATAGCTGTTTGGCATGCACCCCACTGTCCGTACGTCCTGCGCCTATCGTTTCTACTTCTTCGCGAAGTAAAATCGAAAGAGCTTGGTTCAGTTTTTCCTGAACAGAGACAGCGTTATCCTGGATCTGCCAACCATGGTAGGCCGTTCCATTGTATGCTATTTCCAAAAAGTATTTAGGTATTTGTTCTTCCACCATGCAAAGGTAATTAATATCAAATTAGCTCATATGCGCAATTATAAAGATCAGGTAAAAAATTAAGGCAGGTCCAGGATTGTACCTGTTCCAGATGAATGCCTTGTACTTGAATACAAGTACATAATTTACCACTTATCTGGGTATGTTTTTGCGTGCTAATTAGCTCTACCTTAGTCCAATAATAAAACTCATAGATCATGAAAAAGGTAATAATCATACTAACATTATTTTTAGGCTGTACATATGCAGCTTCTGCTCAGGGATTTTTGGACAAAATCGACAGAGCATTGAACAAGGTGGAAAACACATCCAATAAGGTAGACAATACCTCGAATAAGGCCGGACGTATTGGCGGTAAATTAGGTGGGCTTTTAGGTAAAAAAGGCGATAATGCCGCTGCTGGCGAACTGGTAGTCTTAATTGAAGGGGTAAATCTTGCTGAATTGAAAACCATTTCCTCTGGATTGGAATCCAATAAAAAGGTTTCTGATGTGAAAATGAAATATAAAGGATCAGGTTCGACATTAAATGTACAGTTCAAAGGCGATGCTGAAGAGCTTTTTGAGGTGCTAAAGAAAACTAGCCCTTTGATAACCGATGAATCGGTGCAGGCAATCGAAGATGAAGGTATTGCTATAAAAATCGAAAAATAGTTTATCTTTATACACATCATGCATAGGCAGTGATTTTCACTGCCTATTTCTATTTAATAAAAACCTACAGATAAGCATTATTTATGGAAGCTAGGTGCAAAATATTGCCAATCCTGCTGCTATTGTGCCTACTTGTTCCCACAGCTAAAGGAGAACAGGTAAAAAGGCCCTATCAAGCAGAAATTGATAGCCTAGAAAAAATCATAAAAACCGACCTAAGTGTTGAAGAGAAAGCTTTTAATATCTTTGAACTGTCTTTTTACTACTCCTATTCAGATTCTGCCACAGCCCACATTTACCTGAAACAGGGTCTCCTGTATAAAAATGAATTTCCCGTCGCCAATGGGATGGGCAAAGTATACGAAGGACTGTTTTATATGGATTATGACCTGCCAAAAGCGATCCGTCTATTCGAAGAAGCCGATGCAGAACTGGCCAAGATTGAGGGAAACAAAGCGAAATGGCTAAGGGCTAAATTATTGAATAATATGGCTTCGGCCTACCAATGGCAGGATAAACATATCAGGATGTTGGAAATCTTGGTCAATAGGGCGCTGCCAATGGCCAAGGAAGCCAATGATGATATTATCACCGGAAATATCCTCTATAAGATCGGACTGAATTTCTGGAACAATCTACAATATACTGAAGCCAATAAATATCTATTGGAATCATTGGAGCACCTGAATAAGGGAAAATATGACCCCTATACCATGAATGAGGTATATAAGCTTCTGGTCGTTTCCTTAAATGCAATGGATGATAGTGTCATGTCTGAAAAGGTCATGTTAAATTATGAGAAATTTATCAAGAGGCATAAAGGTTCCTTGCCCTTAAGCGACTATCATTTTGTGCATTCGGTCTACAATCGATTTAAAAAAAACTATGATGTATCGCTCATCCATATGGATAAATCCATTGAATACCTTAAAAAAGAAGGGGAGCCAAACCCTCGTGCCTTGACCAGTTTATATTACCAAAGGGCACTGATAAACCTCAGCAAAAAGGATTTTCAGTCTGCATTCAAGGATTTGAATGAATATGTCGAAAAAAGGATGGATATAGGTTATACTTTCTTTCAGGACAGTTTGAACATCGCCATCGCATTTGTCAAAATCTATGAAGGATTAAAGGACTATAAAAAAGCCATGGAATGGGTGAAAAAGAAGGATGTCCTTCAGGATACCATGTATAACAGGCGGATCAGGGAGTCCTTAATGGATTATGAAGTAAAATATCAGACCCTCGAGAAAGAAGGTGAGATCCTTTCCTTAAAGACAGAACGGGAGAAAACCGAGAGCGATATCAAAAACACCCGTATCATCATTGCCTTGGTGGCGATCATCCTGTTATTGATCGGATATTTCCTGTTCAAGAATCACCAGAAAAACAAAAGATTGCTGCAGCAACAAGAAATCAACAATAACCAAAAGCTACTCGAGGAAAAGCAAAAACAAAAACTGCTGTCCCTTGATGCCATGTTGCATGGAGAAGAAAAAGAAAGGAACAGGCTCTCTAGGGATTTGCATGATGGCCTAGGCAGTATATTGGCTTCTATCAAATATAAAATCTTGGACACTCAATTGTCCAATCCAAATGATAAAGTGAATTCCATTTTAGTCGATATGGATTTTGCCATTACAGAAATGCGAAGGATTTCCCATAACCTTATGCCTGAATCCCTGCGTCGTTTTGGTCTTGCCGTATCATTAGGTGACCTGTGTAAGAGTCTGCAGAATTCCAATACCAAGATCGAACTGCAATTATATGGATTGTTTAATGTACTCAGCCAAGAACAGCAGACCCATATTTACAGGATCATTCAAGAATTGATCTATAACTCCCTGAAACATTCGGAAGCCAAACATATCTTGGTGCAATGCAGTGTCGAAGATAATGTGGTATTTATTACGGTTGAAGATGATGGCAAGGGTTTTAAGTCCGATCAAATAATGGATGATTCAAAAGATGGAGTGGGTTTGACCAATGTAAAAATTAGGGTGAATTACCTCCATGGTAAATTGGATATCCGCTCCGAAGTAGGCAAAGGAACGAGCATCGATATTGAGATTCTGGTGTAACTGTATCAGAAACCCACGGCAATGAACCATTTACCATGCAGAAACCAAAATCTATTTAAGTTGTTTGTATTATATTTGCGATATAAATAATCTATAAATATGATACAGCGTATTCAAACCGTTTGGTTATTGCTTTCAAGCCTAGTTTTATTTGCTCTTTTCATGTTCCCTTTTGTAGGCTACATTGATTTGGTAGGACTTGGAAAAAACATCTATGTAACTGGCGTATATTCCTCAGCAAATAACGTTACAACTAAAGAAACTGGCTTTTTATTGATGACCATTGCTACTGTGGTTCTGGCTTTGATCCCCATCTTTATCATATTCCAATATAAAAACCGAAAACTGCAGTTGAACCTGATCTTAGTGCAAGTGGTATTGATCTGTTTATTTGCTATTTGGATGTTTATCACAGCAAACAACATCCTTGATCTGATCAATCAGCATATTGGAGCTAACAATATTGGTATTGGATTTTTCCTTCTGCCGATTTCTATTCTATGCTTATCCTTTGCTATTCGTGGAATCAGAAATGATAATAAATTAATTAAATCAGCCGAAAGGCTTCGTTAATTCGAACGTATGAAACAAATTATATGGTTTCTTGGACTTGCTGTGGTGTTTTTTTTACCAAAAAATTCGCAGGCCCAAGAAGATCCTAACTTAAATGTTGTCGATGATATTCAGTTTGACCTAAAGTCGGTAACGGCATCTGGTGACACCTTAGTGGTTGATCTGTTTGCCATATCTTATGACAAGAACCCTAGGGAATTTAGGCTGAATGTATTCGCTACTGCATTGATCGATGCGCAGGAAGAATCGCATATGTTAACCTCCGTGCAGATCGATAGGGTAATCGTGCAGCTTTCTGATAGGGAAAATTACCTGAATTACCTGTTACATCAAGACAAACCCGTCAATATCAAATTGAAATTGACACCTATGACAGAAGAAATAAAGAACGCGAAAATGGTTAAAATCGTTTTCAATGCCTTGGAAGAGGAAGGCCAATTCCTCGATGCATTTATAGATCTTGAACAAGAAAAGGAGCAATAATGCTCCTTTTTTCGTTTATGGATTGTTGTAATAACCTTTTAATAATGACATGGTTGCTAAATCTGTGTTTATAGGTATTTAGACTTATATTTATTTTCTAGAAAAATCTTTTTTTGCGACATTCTGCCCTGGAAGGGCAGAATTATTTTAGCATTGGTAACGAATAATATAGGGTTAATGCAAAAACGATGTTCGATTAATCGAACATCGTTTTTGCGCTACATCTAGGCTAACGTGCCATGCCAGCTAAAATAATGGAACCCCTATGGGGTTTTAAAAAAATATTTTTTTGCCTTCCAATTTGCTGTCATCACCTTCCGATAAATTTAGTCCAAATTTTTACTACTCGGTTTGACTTATTGGATAAGCCTATACTTCTTCTCTTTCCAGCCTTTCCAATTCTTCGTAGTTCTTCTCCAATTTTTTGACCAGCCTGATATAGATCAGCTTATAGATCCATTTTACGAAAGCAATCATGGCCCATCCGATTAGGAAAATGACGATTCCCAGGAAGGTAAAAAACAAGATGTTATGGCCAACGGATTTATGGATGACGTCCTCTTCCCAAATCATTCTCAGAGCGGTTATTCCCAATCCGACCAAAATCATGTAAATATTGAAGCGAATATAATAGGTAACTGTTTTTCTGGTTAGCAAAATATTGGACAAAAGCTCCTTGGTATTATTGGTGTTCTTTATCTTTCTATAAGAATTGAAAAAGGAATAAATAAAATAAAGGATGATGATATAGGAAACCACATCAATAAAATTCGTGAGCAGTTCCAGCGGATAGGGCATTTTTTCTGGGTCCGTGTCAGAAAGAAATACGAACACATTTAATAGTACCCCAAGAAATAATTCGATGATGCTGATAATAAAGATCCATTTCACTAGGGAGGATGAACTCTTGTGCAACATATTTCGGATTTCCTCCTTGTTTACTTTAGGAAAACCCTGGTCTTTTTGCCAATGTTGTTTTAGAAAATCTAGTTCATCCATTAAACCACTCCTTTCTTTGTTAGCATTTCTTTCAGTTTGTTCTTGATTCTATTCATTTTGACCCGGGCATTAACTTCGCTGATCCCTAATGTTTCTGAGATCTCTGTATAGTCCTTGTCTTCGAGGTACATATAGACCAAAGCTTTGTCGATATCATTCAATTGCCGTACGGCATCATATAGGTGTTTTAACTGGTCTTCAGTCTCCGAATTGTACTCCTCATAGCGGATGTTGGCTAGGGATTGATCCCAATCAACGGTCGCAATCTTTGTCTTTTTACTTCGATATAATGATATGGCCGTATTCAAGGAAACCCTATAGGCCCAAGTGGAAAACTTTGACTCACCTTTGAACCTTGGATACGATTTCCACAATTGAATGACCATCTCCTGGAACAAGTCCTGGTGGGATGCCAGATCTGCTGTGTAAAGCTTGCAGATCTTGTGTAGGATGTTCTGATTATCCTCCAAAAGATTTACAAATTCTTGCTCTAGGTTCTCAATCATTTATTGGTATTTGTCGACAATAGTAAGGTATTGTTACAACATGTAGATACATTTTTTTAAATTCGCTCAATGGCAAAAACAAAATCAGCATATTTCTGTCAATCATGTGGATATGAATCTCCAAAGTGGTTGGGGCAATGTCCTTCCTGTAAGCAATGGAATACCTTTGTGGAAGAGGTTGTGGAAAAGGCATCTAGCCGTGTTCCCGAATGGCGAAGTACCAGTACAGGTCCTGGAATACAGAAAAGAACGAACAAAGCTGCGGTCATCCATGAGATTGTGTACTCCGAAGAACAACGGATCCTGACTCCTGACAAAGAATTCAACCGTGTTCTAGGGGGAGGAATTGTGCCGGGTTCATTAGTGTTGATCGGCGGGGAGCCGGGAATCGGGAAATCTACTTTGATGTTGCAATTGGCCCTTTCCATTCCTAAGGTAAAAACACTTTATATTTCTGGGGAAGAGAGCGAACAGCAGATCAAGATGCGAGCGGAAAGGCTAGCCCAAAGTTCCAATGCGAATTGTTATATCCTGACCGAAACATCCATGCAGAACATCTTTAAACAGATCGATCAAGTGGAACCCAATGTGCTCGTCATCGACTCCATACAGACTTTACATACTGCCCAGATCGAATCGGCTCCCGGTTCGGTATCTCAGGTCAGGGAATGTACAGCTGAACTGCTTCGATTTGCCAAAGAAACCAATACTCCGGTATTTATTGTTGGCCATATCACCAAAGACGGATCTATTGCAGGACCAAAGGTATTGGAACACATGGTGGATACCGTATTGCAGTTTGAAGGAGATAGAAACCATGTATATCGAATCCTGAGAGCAGTAAAGAATAGATTTGGATCTTCTTCGGAACTGGGGATTTACGAAATGCAAGGCTCAGGTCTAAGGGAGGTTTCCAATCCATCGGAAATTATGCTTTCGCAAAGGGAGGAACAGGTCAGTGGAATTTCCGTAGCAGCGATGTTAGAGGGCATGAGGCCGCTGATGATCGAGGTGCAGGCTTTGGTGTCCAATTCAGCATATGGAACGCCTCAGCGGAGCTCTACCGGCTTTGACACGAAAAGGTTGAACATGCTCTTGGCGGTACTTGAAAAACGCTTTGGATTTAGGTTAAGTGCTCAGGATGTATTCTTGAATATCGCCGGAGGATTAAGGGTGGAAGACCCAGCAATCGATCTAGCCGTGATTGCAGCGCTTATTTCCTCTCAGCAGGATATAGCCCTCCCGTCTAATATCACTTTTGCAGCTGAGGTTGGCCTGTCTGGAGAAATCAGGGCGGTAAACCGGATCGAACAGCGAATCCAAGAAGCCGAAAAATTAGGTTTTGAACAGATCTTTATCTCAAAATATAATACCAAAGGATTGGATGTGAAAAGATATCAGATCCTGGTCAGGCCAGTGGCCACCTTAGAAGATGTCTTCAGAATATTGTTTGGTTAGATAAGGCATAAATAAAAAAAACTCCGAGATAATTTCCCGGAGTTTTTTTATGATGTTTTTTGCTTATTTAATGACTTCAGCAAGTTTAGCCTCAAGAGCTTCACCTCGAAGGTTAACTGCAATGATCTTACCTTCTGGATCTAAAAGGAAGTTTTGGGGAATACCCTCAATTCCATAGAGTTCCACTACTGGTGAATGCCAGAACTTAAGGTCAGAAACTTGGGTCCATCCTGAAAGATTATCAGCTTTAATAGCCTCTAACCAATCTGTTTTACCATTTTCACGATCTAGGGAAACACCGTAGATAGTAAAGTTCTTGTCCTTAAATTTATTGAATGCAGCAACTACATTCGGGTTTTCATGACGACATGGTCCGCACCAGCTTGCCCAGAAGTCAATCAAGACATATTTTCCACGTAAAGATGATAATGCAACCACTTTACCGGTTGTATCAGGCAATGCGATTTCTGGAGCTACTGATCCAATGGCAACCTTCTTTTGTTTCTCGATCTTTGCTGCCAAAGCTTTTCCACGTGTAGAATTTTTTAAAGCAGCAGGAAGCTTTTCATAAGCCGGCGCTACCACATTATTTACGGTTTGCGCACTTACCATTTCATCCAATAACCCTAAAGTCACATAACTGCCTGGATTATCTTTGATGAATTGCTCGTTCAGCTGAGTTTGTTGTTTGAATAATCCTTCAGCCTTTCCTTGCAGGTTCGTCAGGAATTGCTCGTCCTGTTGTTGGTCAGGACTTGCCGCTTGGTATTCCTTGTTTAATGCTTCAAACTGATCTGTTACCGCTTTAATTGATGCTTTGTATTTGCTGAAATCAGTATTGATCTCATTTCCTGAGATTTCAGCGGTTGCCATTTTATCCCCAGTAACCTTGATTACCCCTTTAGAAAGGTAAAGCATGGTCATATCCGGTGTTTCAATCTGGTTCAATGGTTTGCCATCGGCAGATAATATCATCTGTGCCTGTGTAGGCTCTGATACAATACCATTGTAGGTAAACTGTCCTTTATCAACATTAGCAGAATCAATATGGCGTTGTCCGCCGTCTACATACATCAAATACACTTTCGCTGGCGCATTCACATCCTTTATATTTCCTTTGATGGAAAAGTCCTCTTGGGCAAAAAGCAAAGTAGGGACTGCTGCCAGTACAGCTAACATTGTTTTTTTCATATCTATTGTTTTACGTTTTTTACTATAGTACATTAATCGTTCCATTACCATCTTCCGCTGGCACCACCGCCGCCGAAGCCACCGCCTCCGAAACCTCCGAAGCCGCCGCCTCCACCGCCGCCGAAGCCGCCGCCAAATCCACCACCATCATTATCGCCGCCACCACGGCCCAATGAGTTCAATAATGTCCACCAGAACAGGTCAGATGAACCTCGACCACCCATTACCTTACCACCGCCATTTTTGCCGCCACCTCCAGATTTGGAAATAATGGAAATTAATATGATGATACCGATTACAATGAATATGATAGGCACTCCACCGCCACCTTCTGTCGAATAGCCGTCCCGAGGGTCAGCCTGATATTCTCCTCTGGTATAGGATATCAATGCATTTGTTCCATTGTCAATGCCTTGGAAATAATCTCCTTGGCGGAAGGCTGGTTTGACCTCGTTCTCAATGATGCGGTAAGCAATGACATCAGGAACTGCACCCTCTAATCCGTAACCCGTACGGATAGTGACTGCACGGTCTCCAAGGGCAACCAAAAACAAGATACCATTATCATATTTCTTGTTTCCTACGCCCCATTGCTTGGCAAGGCGATCCCCATAGTCTGCAATGTCGTAGTCGCCAGTGCTATTCATGACCACGACCGCAATCTGAATACTTGAGGAATCTTCAAATGCCAATAACTTCTGTTCAAGCTGTTTCTTTTGGTTGGAACTCAGGGTATTTGTATAATCCGTTACTAAATCCTTCGCTACAGGAGGAAAATCCTGTGCTATGGCTTGTAAATGAAATATTAAGCCTATAAAAAAGCTGAATAATATACGGGTTGAAAATTTCACAATTTGTGATGTTTTCTGCATAAAATTAAGATTTACCGAAATAAATATCATTCGGAAGTTCATTCACGTCATCCGATCTCCGCGGGAAATACCTGCCTAATTGCTCACCGGCCTTTTCGATGCCAGCAATCAAACCACTGACATAATCTCCCTTTCTAAAAGAACCTAACATCAGGTCTTTTGTAGATTCCCAAAAATTCTCCGGAACTTTCTGATCAATACCGGCATCGCCGATAATGGCAAATTGATGGTCATCCGTCGCCAGGTAAATCAATACCCCATTGCGCAATGCCGTCTGATGCATCTTGAGCTTTTCAAAATAATCCTTTGCCAGGTCAATCGCTTCCTTGTCATGAACCCTGCGCTCAACGACCAGACGGATCTCTCCCGATGTCAGGTTCTCCGCTAGGCTGATTGCATGTTCTATTTTCTCTTGTTCTTCTTGATTGAATATCTCCATGAGGCTTTAAAATAGAAAAGATGAATGCAGAAGTGAAAGCCCCCAACATTCATCTTTACGTTATGTCAACAACAATAAAAATTCATTAAAACTGCACTGTAGGCGCTTTGTCAGAACCTTCAGTCGCTTTAAATGTTCCTTTTGCCTTGAATCCAAAGATTCCTGCCATAATGTTGTTCGGGAAGCTACGAACAGTGGTGTTGTAATCCTGAACCGCTTCATTGTAGGCTCTGCGCTCTACGGAAATACGGTTTTCAGTACCCTCCAACTGTGCCTGTAACTCCTGGAAATTCGCATTCGCTTTCAAGTCCGGATAAGATTCTACGCTTACCAATAATCGTCCGATGGCCTGTGAAAGTCCATCTTGGTTTTGTTGGAAATTAGCAATCGCTTCCTCGCTCAAATTGTTTGGATCTACTTGTACGGAAGTCGCTTTAGCACGAGCCTCTGTTACAGCGGTCAATGTACCTTGTTCATGCTGTGCAGCTCCTTTTACAGTGTTTACTAAGTTAGGGATCAAGTCCGCTCTACGTTGGTAGGCGTTTTCAACTTGTGCCCATTTTCCTTTTACATTTTCGTCCTTGGATACCATGGTGTTGTACCCACAAGAACTGAAAGAAAGAGCAGTTAATAAACCTACAAATACGATTAATAATCTTTTCATGTGTATTGTTTTTACAAGTAATATTTAAAAGTAAGAATTTGTTTTCACAAAAAAGCAATATCAAATGACATACCAACTCTTCCTAAACACGAAATTCTGTCAGTTTTTGGTATCTTTGCCAAGATTTTTGGGATAAAACCCCAACAGACTATGCAAAAAGAAATTGAAATTGCCATTAGTCCTGATTTTGTTCAGGATGAGAAGAGAATCCGCGCTGAAGGAGCCAAAAAACTTCGTGTTCCAACTCATAAAATCAATGGTTTCCATATCCGTAAGCGTTCCATAGACGCTCGTGGAAAGCAAGTGCTCTTCCGTATGCGGGTCGTCTTCTTTATCGACGAACCTGTACAACTCCCTGATTACCATACTGCACTTAAAAACGTAAAGGACGCTAAGCCCGTGATTATCATCGGCGCCGGTCCTGCAGGACTGTTTGCTGCCTATCGCTGCATTGAATTGGGGCTGAAACCTATCGTGCTGGAAAGAGGGAAAAAAGTGCAGGACCGGAGAAGGGATCTTGCCAAGATCAATCGCGAAGGCTTCGTCAATCCGGAATCCAATTATTGTTTTGGTGAGGGTGGTGCCGGAACCTATTCCGATGGTAAGTTGTACACTAGGTCCAATAAACGTGGCGATGTGCAACAGGTCCTTTCCATCTTTGTGGAACATGGTGCAACCGAGGACATCTTAGTAGATGCCCGACCGCATATTGGAACCAATAAATTGCCACATATTATCGAGAGTATCCGCGAAAGAATCATTGAAATGGGCGGTGAGGTTCATTTCGACTGTAAAGTCACAGATATATTAGAGCAGTTCGGCAAGGTAGAAGGGGTTAAGACCGAAAGTGAAGGGATCATAAAAGCAGATCATGTGATCGTCGCAACGGGCCATTCCGCACGCGATATCTTTGAGCTGTTCCGTTCAAGAAATTGGCTGTTGGAAGCAAAACCTTTCGCCCTGGGTGTTCGCATCGAACATCCCCAAGCGGTCATTGATTCAGCCCAATACCATTGCTCCATCCGTCCGGAGAACCTTCCGCCTGCATATTACAGTCTGGTCGAACAAGTGGACGGCCGCGGTGTGTTTTCATTCTGTATGTGCCCCGGAGGTATAATCGCTCCATGTGCCACCGATCAGGATGAAATCGTGGTAAATGGCTGGTCTCCTTCCAAAAGAAATAATCCGCATGCCAATTCAGGTACCGTTATCCAGATTAATCTGGAGGATGTTGTGGGTTCAGATCAAGATCCGTTTGCCCTATTGGAATTTCAGCGACATATTGAACAGAAAGCCTTTCAACTGGGCGGAGGCAATCTCGTTGCCCCAGCACAGCGAATGGTGGACTTCGTACAGAACAAAGTTTCCCTTGATCTTCCCGAGAATTCCTATAAACCCGGAACACGTTCGGTAGATCTGCGTGAAGTGTTGCCAAAATTTGTGCATACCGCATTACAAGGGGCATTACCGATCTTTGGAAAGAAGATGAAAGGGTATTATAGTAATGAAGCAATTTTGGTAGGGGTAGAGTCCAGGACATCATCACCGATACGCATTCCAAGAGATAAAGATAGCTTGCAACACCCGCAAGTCTCTGGTTTATACCCATGTGCAGAAGGTGCTGGTTATGCAGGTGGAATTGTATCTGCCGCGATTGATGGAATGAATTGTGTGGATGCTATCATGGCCACGCTATAATTTCACAATTATTTGCAAAAATATCACGCTTAATGTTGACAAGAATCAAGTATTATTGTATTTTTGTAGCACTTCAAGCGAAAGTAGCTCAGTTGGTAGAGCACAACCTTGCCAAGGTTGGGGTCGCGAGTTCGAATCTCGTCTTTCGCTCCAAACAAAAGCTTCCAAATATTGGAAGCTTTTGTTATTTTAGGGAATGGCTACTTATAAATCCAAATGGGATAATTTTTACCTCCTGATCCTTTTTGCAATCTTAATACCAATGTTTACGGGGATTTTGGCTATATCGAAAGCACCCTTGTCAAAGTATTTGACAGTCCTTCCAACCTTAGTAGCCTGCGTTCTCGTTTTTTATCTGATTACTTATTTCACGACCTCCTATAAAATCGATTCTGAATATTTAAGATATCGCTGCTTAGTGTTTTTTGGAAAGGTCAAGGTCAAATCGATTAGGCGCATTGAGGTTGGCAAAAATTTATATAGCGGTATGAAACCAGCAACCGCCATGAAAGGCCTGATTATCTATTATGATAAATATGAAGAGGTCTATATCTCGCCAATAGATAATGAGGAAGTTGTCAATGCCCTCCTGAAATTCAATCCCCAGATTGAAGTTAGTTATCATAACAAGAAGCAGGATTAGATGCTATATTTTAGCGGTTTTCATTGGGCAGGGTAATAAAAGAGGGGTGAGGTGGATGGATGGAATTTTGGCTAAAATAATTGAACCCCTAACGGGGTTTTCTACGTGCCATTGATATTGATGGATAAATGTTATTGATTACCATGCCACCCTAAAGGGGATTGTTTCGTGCATTGATGTTGGTTGATATTTGGTATTGATCGCCCTGTCACCCTGGAAGGATGAAATTATTTTAGCGATGGTGTTTGAAGGGTACTACCCCTCTAGGGGTTGCAATATGTTGAATCACTGGAATGTCGGCATTGAATAATCAAACCCCTAAAGGGGTAATCCTAGTTGTCCCGAAATTGCTAAAATAATTGAACCCCTAACGGGGTTTTCTACTTGCCATTGATATTGATGGATAAATGTTATTGATTACCATGCCACCCTAAAGGGGATTGTTTCGTGCATTGATGTTGGTTGATATTTGGTATTGATC